>CAXUFG010000038.1:0-26661 GCA_964250265.1 uncultured Pseudonocardiaceae bacterium
CCTTCCTGGTGCCCCGGGTGGAGACCACCGATGCGATGGTCCGGCAGGTGGACCAGGCGATGCTCTCGATCGGACGTTACCAGCGCGGCGATCTCGTCGTGATCGTCGCCGGTTCCCCGCCGGGCACTGTCGGCTCGACTAACCTCATCCGGGTGCACCGCCTGGGTGAGGAGGATCTTGGCTGACCCTGCCGACGCTGCCCGGGACAGGTGGACCGACGCCCCACGGGCCGCTGATGGTGTGCCACGGGGACAACCGGTGGTGGACCGCCTGGTCGCCCTGCTCGACCTCGAGCGCATCGAGGACGACATCTTCCGCGGCGTGAGTCCCACGGAATTCCTACCACGAGTCTTCGGTGGGCAGGTCGCTGGTCAGGCGCTCATCGCGGCCGGCCGCACCGTCCCGGTCGAGCGCAGCGTGCACTCGCTGCACGCCTACTTCATCCGGCCCGGCGATCCGCGGGTGCCGATCGTCTACACCGTGGACCGGATCCGCGACGGGCAGTCGTTCAGCACCCGCCGCGTGGTCGCGATCCAGCACGGCAAGGTGATCTTCGCATTGGCCGCGTCCTTCCAGCTCATCGAGCAGGGCCTAGAGCATGCCGATGAGATGCCTGAGGTCCCGCCGCCGGAGCAGCTCGATGACTGGGCGAGCTGGGCACGCCGCAGCGGCGACAGTCAAGCCCCGATCACGCGGACGCCGCGGCCCTTCGACCTGCGCTTCATCACACCGCCAATCTGGGCCGGCGTGCCGGCGCGAACCGGGTCACCAGTGCGTGACCAGCTGTGGATGCGAGCCGACGGCGTGTTGCCGGACTGCCCGCTCCTGCATGTGTGTGTGCTTGCGTACGCCTCGGACCTCACCGTCCTGTGGTCGGTGGCCACTCCACACGGTCACGCGTTAGGTCAGGACGTGATGGCTGCCAGCCTGGACCATGCCATGTGGTTCCACCGCCCGTTCCGGGCAGATGACTGGGTGCTCTGCGACTACAGCTCACCATCCGCAGCAGGAGGCCGAGGCCTGGCCACGGGACGGTTCTTCAGCCGGGATGGCAGACTGATCGCCAATGTGGTGCAGGAGGGCCTGGTGCGAGTCCGGCGCTAGTGAGCTTGCTTGACTGAGGCGCGGTCCTTCTCTTTAACGGCCCCAGGACTGGATCATCGTGAACGTGGTGCCCCATCGGTGAGGCTCCTGAAGCTCGTTCTCAGCCTCCTGGTTTAGCCGGTTCAATTCTTCGGCGTCCACGAACGACCGCAACCGCGGTTCCAGACCGATGCTGAACTGGAGCGGGAGCCACAAGTAAGGATGTCCCGGCGGAAGCGCCAGGACCTCGGCCCGCACGTTGCCTTCGATGCCGACGCTGCGAAGTAACTCAAGGTGCTTGCGCCCGGCCTCGGCGTCGCCCCAGCGAACGAACGCCTCGGTGATGATAGCTATCAGCTTCTGGCACGCCTTCGCCGGAGGATTGAAGTGCCAGGATCCCCAATCGGGATCCTCCAGGACGAGGGTGCCGCTAGGGCGGAGCAGCCGGACGTAGGTTTCCACCTGCTCGTGGAGACGACCCAGCGGAGTGAGCTCGGCCCTCGCGTGCACCAAGTCGAACGAAGAGGGTTCCAGCCTGGTGGCGAAGAGATCGTCGTTGAGGAGCGCCACGTTATGGAGGTCTTCCTCAGCCACGAACTGTTTGGCGGCGGCGAGCATGGCGTCGTCGATGTCCGTTCCCACGACCTCGCCGTCAGGCCCCACCCACCCGCTGAGCAGTCGCAACCATCCCATCACGCCGCAGCCGATGTCGACGGCCCGGGCACCGCGGAGGTCACCGATCTCCTCCAGAAGCCGGCGACCGCTGGGTTCCCACACCTGCGACTGGAGCTTGAGCCGCGCCAGTTCGGAGACCTGGCCGGCCAGCAGGTACCTCGATGAATTCATAGCATCGCCTCTCGTCCGTCTCTTTAATGGATCGATCCCACTGTTCCGGTTTCCGTGACCGCGACAAGTGCAAGGAATGAACCTCGGTGAAAGCCGAGCCAGCGCGAACGAGAGGTTCAGCATCTGAACTAGTGCCGGTCGTCTGCGAATGGCAGCCTGTTGGTATGCGGACCTACGGGCAGTACTGCCCGATTGCTCGGGCGTCGGAACTCCTGGCCGAGCGCTGGTCCATCACGCAAGGAGAACGACGATGGATGAGGTGGATCGTGACCACCTCACGCGCCGGCGATCCCGCGAGGCTGCGGATGGCCGGCTGCGCGGTTTCTAAGCCGGATTCCTCCACTGGTCAGCTCGTCGCGGCGGCGTGAGCGAGGGTTGCCAGCCGGGCCAGCGAGGTGGTGATGTTCTCGCGTTTGTCGTCCAGCCGGTGGGCCTCCGAGTCGGGCAGCGCGACCCGCACGTCGATCCGGGTGCCACGCCCGCCCTCGGCGAGCTGCCAGACGAAGTCGATGCCACTGATCTGGCAGGAGATGGTGACGCGCCCCTCGGCGCGATCGCTGCGCGGCCGCGCCAGGGCCACCCAGTCCGTGTGCCGAGTCGCGGCCTGCGCTTGCGTTACGGCACTCGTCGATGAACTCATTGCATTTCCCTCTCGCCCATTTTCGGGGATCGACCCTAATGTCTCGGTGTTCTGTGACCGCAACAAGTGCAAGACATGCACCTGCGGGCAGAAACGGCGGCGGGTTGAGCGAATGGTCTGACTCAGCGGGTGGTGAGGTGTCCGACGATGTGTGCGGCGTCGGCGCCGACCCCGGCTAGCGTCGAGGATGATTCGGAGTGCAGCCAGCGCAGCCCGACGGTGTACAGCCCGGGGTGTGTGGTGATGCCCCTGACGTGTCGCGGGTATCCCCACTGGTCGAGCACGGGCAGATCCACCCAGCCGAAGTCGAGCTGGTAACCCGTTGCCCACAGGACTGCGCCGATGCCCGCGGCGGCGAGGTCGAGCTCGGTGGTCGCCTTGGGCGTGAAGTCGTCGTGCGGCGGACGGTTGTCGGGGGGTGCGTCAATGCCGGCCGCATCGATGTAGGCGTCGAACATCGGCCGGAAATGCTCATCGAACCGCGAGTCCACGAAGGCCAGCCGCTCGTCGAGGTCGTCGCTGAATCGCACTGTCGCGCCGGTCACCGACTCCAGGTGCGCGTACAGCTGGACGCCCTGCCGGGCCAACTGCCGCAGGTTGATGTCGTGGCCGCCGCCGGTGCCAGAGAGGTGCGGATCGCAGCCGAACCTCGCGGCCGGCGAAGGGAGATCCTCGACGGTGGGGAAGGCAACCCCGACATCCGCCCCGTGCAGGACGCACTGCAGCAGCCACCAGACGACGTCACGCCCGCGGTAGCGGCGCGGAGCGCCCGGGCACATGGACACCGCGAGGTGCACCTCGCGGCCGGCCTGGTGGAGCTCCTCGGCGATCTGAGTACCCGACTGCCCGGTGCCGACCACGAGCACGGCGCCGTCGGCAAGCTGCCCCGGCCGCCGGTAGTCCTGCGAGTGCAGCTGCTGGATGTGGCCCGGGAGCAGCCCGGACACCGCAGGTACCTTCGGTCGCTGGTACGGGCCCGTTGCGAGGATCACGTTGCGCGCCACGAACGTCGTCCGGTCGCCCTGCGCCTCGAAGCGACCGTTCGACGCGGTCAGGCGTGCCACGGGTGTGCCCAGCCGCACCGGCGCGGCAAACGACGCGGCGTAGGCCCGCAGGTAGCTCACGACCTCGTCGCGCGGCATGAAACCGTCCGGGTCAGGCCCGGCGTAGGGCATACCGGGTAGCCGGATGGTGAAGTTCGGCGCGACCAGGCAGAAACTATCCCAGCGGTCCATCCAATCCCCGCCGAGACGATCCCGCCGTTCGACGACGAGGTGCTCGACACCGGCTTGCGTGAGCCAGTAGCTCGTGGCCAGCCCAGCCTGGCCCGCCCCGATGATCAGCGTGTCCACACTCTCCCGGGCGGCGTGAATCACGGCCGGGCTTCCAGCACGATGTTGAACGGGGTCCGGGCGGCCTCGCGGACCCTGCTGAACCCGGCCGCCCGGAGGACCTCGCCGAGACGGGCGGGGCCGGCCTGCGCGCCGAGCGCCATCCGGCCGTCCTGGGCGAGCGAGGCGGGAGTGCAGACCATGGTGGAGATGGCGTAGTACAGCCGCCCGACCGGGTTGAGGTTGTCCTGCACCCGATCGCCCGCCGCGGGTTCGAACAGCATCCAGGTGCCGTCCGGGGCCAGTGACTCGCGCACGTGCCGAGCGGCGGCCACCGGGTCGCCCATGTCGTGCAGGCAGTCGAAGAACGCGACGACGTCGTAGGTCCCCGCGTAGTCGGCGGCACTGGCGACCTCGAAGCGCACCCGGTCGGAGAGGCCGGCGTCGGCCGCGCGGCGCCGGGCGGTCTCGATAGAGGTGTCGTGGTAGTCGTAGCCCACGAACGTCGAGTTCGGGTAGGCCTCGGCCAGCAGGATGGTGGAGGCACCGAACCCGCAGCCGACGTCGGCGACGCCGATTCCGGCGTGCAGCTTGGCCTCCACCCCCTCGAGGGCGGGGATCCACTCCGACACCAGGTTGGCCCGGTAACCGGAGCGGAAAAACCGCTCGGTGCCCTCGAACAGCCCGTGGCCGTGCTCGTGCCAGCCCACGCCAAGCCCGGTACGGAAGCCTTCGATGATCCGCGGTGCCATCGTGAACACCGCGGCCGCAGCCTGGAAGATCCCGGCCAGGTGCACCGGGCTGTTCTCGTCGGCGAGCACGGCGGCCTGCTCGGGTGGCAGCTCGTAAGTCCCGGCCTCAGCGTCGTAGCGCAGGAATCCGCTGGCAGCCTGCGCATTGCACCACTCCCGGACATAGCGCTCCGCGGTGCCGGTGCGGGCCGCGAGCTCCTTCGACGACAGCGGACCGGCGCCGGCCAGGGCGGTGTACAGCCCGAGCTCGTCACCGATCGCGACCAGCATCGTGTTGTAGGCGGCCCCGGTCTCGTCGACCACCTTGCCGAGGAAGGCTTCGAGGCGGGTCTCATCGATCGTCTGTGTCATGGTCTCCCCCTGGTGATCAGGTACGGACGAGATCACGGTACGAAAGGTGGCGGCGCGACCGCATCGCCCGGACACACCATGTGCTGGCGGACCATGTGGTCCGATCTGACCACGTGGGCGCCTTGGCCAGTTCAGACGAGGCCGTGTTCGTAGGCGTAGGCGGTGGCGGCGGCTCGCGACGACAGGCCGAGCTTGGCGAAGATGTTCTGGAGGTGGCGCGCGACTGTGTGCTCGCTGATGAACAACTTGGAACCGATCTCGCGGTTGGACTTGCCTTGGGCGACCAGCCGCAGCACCTCACATTCGCGCGCGGTCACGGTGTTCGCCGGCGTCCGGCCGGCGGTCCCCACGAGCTCCGCCATACGTGTCAGGTCAGGCTGGGCACCAAGCTGGTCGAAGGCCGTGCGGGCGGCGTCGAGTTCCCACTCGGCGCTGTCCTGGTCCCCGAGCGCCTGGCAGGCGAGCCCAATGAGGACTCGGGTGCGGGCAGCCTCGTAGGGCATCGCTAGCTCACACCAGCCGGTGTAGGCCCGGCGAAGGTCCCCGAGCGCAGCCGTGGCTTTGGCCTCGGCGAGGCACACAGACCCACTCGCGTAGGCGGCGAGAGCCCGCAGCAGCGGCGCGTCGATCTTGGCCGCGACCTTCGCCAGCTCATCGAAAGCGACCCGCGCCGCCTCGATGTCGCCAGCAGCGAGCATGATCTCGACATGGGCGGCCAGCATCGTCGGCCTGGCCAGGTGGCCCTTGGCCTCGTCCACGACACGACGGCTGGCGGCTGCGGCAGCGGCAACGTGGCCCTCGGCAAGGCGGAGGAGCGCGAGGCCGGGTACGGGTTCACACCCGTACCGGCTGGCAATCCGGTACGCCTCCTCGGCCTCGTCGAACTCCCCGCGAAGTCGATGCAGCTCGGCCTGCTGGTAGAGGGCGATGCCCAACGCGGGGTGAGGCGGCCGCGAAAGCCGTTCGCGGGCCCGCTGGACCTCGGAAGCAGCCTTCGGCCATTTGCCCTGGGGCCTGCAGGATCTTCGAGCGGTGCACCAGGCATTGGCCTCGATAGGGCATGAGGTCGGGCTGGGCCTCGCACCACCCGCTCAGCGCTTCGGTCCACTCCGCCGCCCGGCGCAGGTCGAAGACGTCCATGCACGCCTCGATCACGGCGCAGTAGACGAGCCCCACCGGGATGGGAGACACCTCGCCGGTGGTGATTACGATCATCACCTCGTCGAGCAGTGCCACCCCGCGCGCCGTCTCGCCGAGGGCGATCAACGCCTGACCTCCGGTCACCCAGGCGAAGGCACACAAGTCCTTGTCGCCGAATCGCTCGGGCGATATCGCCTGCTTCGGTGCACAGCGAATACGCCCTGTGGGCGTCGCAGCCTTGGAGGGCTTGAAGCGCGGCAGGCAGGAGAAGGTAACCGCGCGCCACGCAGTCGAGCTCGCGTTCCTCGACGAGCCTGCTGCCGCGTGCCATCCATCCGCCGGCGCGCGCCATCTCCCCCTGGAACAGAAGTGCCAGCCCCAACCAGAACGCGCACCGGGCCGCATCGGCCGGGTCGTCGAGGCGCAGGCACTCGAGGTGCGCGCGTTCCCAGGCCTGCGTGCTCTCGTCGTCTTTGCCGATGAGGTACGCCGCGATGGCCAGGTGCTCCAGATCCTCGACATCAAGCAGTCCCTTCTCGCCGGCGGCGGCGAGGAGCTCGTAGGCGTCGGCCCACGCCTGGCGCCCGAAGGCCTCACGCGCCTGCTCGATCATGTCGGCCACCCTCACAGTGTGGCTCATCTGCGCGTCGGCTACGCCCCTCGACGCGGAGGCCCTCAGGTGGCCTCGTGCGCGCCGCGGACCCGGCCGGGAATAGTGGATTTCGCCGGAACGCGCCGGTCGGGAAGAGGTTCAATATCTGAACTAGTGCAGGTCGCCCGCGGGTGGCAGGCTGCGGGTGTGAGGACCTACGGGCAGTACTGCCCGATCGCGCGGGCGTCGGAGCTCCTGGCTGAGCGCTGGTCCATCATTATCCTTCGCAACATCGTCATCATCGGCTGCCGGACTTTCAACGAGATCGCCGACGGCGCGCCGGGGTTGTCTCGAGGCCTGCTCTCGAAGCGGTTGCGGGAACTGGAGCGTGCCGGGGTGCTCGAGATCCGTCCCAAGCCCGATGGTCCGGGCTCGACCTACGAGCCCACTCAGGCGGGTCTGGCGCTGTCGGACGTCATGTTGGCCCTGCAGCACTGGGGATCTCAGTGGGCGGAGCTGACGCCCGAACAGGCGCATCCGGGTGTAGTGCTGTGGGGCTGGGTGACTTGCCACCTGGACCGCGACCACCTCCCTCGACGCCGGGTAGTGGTCCGCTTCGACTACCCCACGCTTTCGGGACCGGGCAGCCGTGGCTGGTTACTGATCGAGCGCGGCGACGCAGAAGTGTGTGAGAAGCACCCCGGTGGTGCAGAGGATCTGGTCGTGGTGGTTAACGATCCCGTGGCCTTCGCCCGCTGGGATCTAGGCGAGCTCGAGTGGAGTGACGCCCTGCGCTCCGAGTCGATCGAGGTGACGGGCTCAAGGGAGCTCGCACGGGCGCTTCCCACCTGGAACCGTCGCGTCGAACCGGTCCAGCGCCAGCCCGCCGCAATGTCCGCGACCGCCCCCGCCTGAATCACCAGGTTCGCGGGCGGGGAGCGCCACCCGAAGTTTCCGAGACACCCGTCCATTACATCGTCGGAGGATTTCCGAAGCACATTCGGCGCCCCGCTGACGCTGCGGCGAGGCTGGCAGACTTCCTCAAGCGCCGTGTGATCAACTAAGGACACTCCGCCCATTCTGGACGCCAGTACCCGGTCCGCTTCATACAGACGGGTTGATAGCGGGTTTGAGACCGCCCAGTCAGGGGTTGGCGGTACTTGAAGGACGAACCACTAGCGGATGCCGGCGACGTCCATGCCGCGAAGCTCCTTCTTGAGATCGGCGATCTCGTCGCGCAGCCGTGCCGCCAATTCGAACTGTAGCTCGCGGGCCGCCCCCATCATCTGGTCGGTGAGCTGCTGTATCAGGTCCGCGAGCTGGGCGCGAGGCATCGAGGAGGTGTCCCGACTCTCTCGCATGCCGGCGCTGCCGCGGGTCCGCCCCGGTTCACCGGCGGCGCGCTTGCCCCGGGAGGCGTTGCGGCCGGATCCTCCGACCGCCACCGTCTCCGAGGTGTCGCTGGCCTCGGCGTACACTCGTTCGAGAATGTCGTTGATCTTTTTGCGCAGTGGTTGCGGGTCCACCCCGTGCTCGATGTTGTAGGCGACCTGCTTGGCTCGTCGCCGGTTGGTCTCGTCGATCGCCCGGCGCATCGAGTCGGTGACAGTGTCGGCGTACATGTGCACTTCACCGGACACATTCCGCGCCGCGCGCCCGATGGTCTGGATCAGCGAGGTACCGCTGCGCAGGAAACCTTCCTTGTCCGCGTCCAGAATGGCCACCAGCGACACCTCGGGCAGGTCCAGGCCCTCCCGGAGCAGGTTGATCCCGACCAGCACGTCGAACTCGCCCAGCCGCAGCTGCCGCAGCAGCTCCACCCGGCGCAGGGTGTCCACCTCGGAATGCAGGTAACGGACCCGGATACCGAGCTCGAGCAGGTAATCGGTGAGGTCCTCGGACATCTTCTTGGTCAGCGTGGTGACCAGCACCCGTTCGTCGCGCTCGGCCCGGATCCGCACCTCGTGCACAAGGTCATCGATCTGGCCTTTGGTGGGTTTCACGACGACCTGGGGGTCCACCAGGCCGGTAGGGCGGATGACCTGCTCGACGAACTCGCCGCCGGCCTGCGCCATCTCATAATGCCCAGGGGTGGCCGACAAGTACACCGTCTGGCCGATCCGGTCCTGGAACTCCTCCCAGCTCAGTGGCCGGTTGTCCAGCGCGGAGGGCAGCCGGAAACCATGCTCCACCAAGGTGCGCTTACGGGAGGCGTCGCCCTCGTACATCCCGCCGATCTGCGGCACCGTGACATGCGATTCGTCGATGACCAGCAGGAAGTCCTCGGGGAAGTAGTCCAGCAACGTCGCTGGTGCCGAGCCGGCCGGGCGCCCGTCGATGTGCCGCGAGTAGTTTTCGATGCCCGAGCAGAACCCGACCTGCCGCATCATCTCGACGTCGTAGTGGGTCCGCATCCGCAGCCGCTGGGCTTCCAGCAGCTTGCCCTGCTTCTCCAAGGTGGCCAGCCGCTCTGCCAGCTCGGACTCGATACCGGCGATGGCGCGTTCCATCCGCTCCGGTCCGGCGACGTAGTGCGTGGCCGGAAAGATCCGCAGCTCAGGCACCTCCCGCACCACCTCACCGGTGAGCGGATGCAGGTAATAGAGCGACTCGACCTCATCACCGAAGAAGTCGATGCGGACCGCGAGTTCCTCATAGGCCGGGATGACTTCCACCGTGTCACCGCGGACCCGGAACGTCCCCCGGGCAAAGGCCAGGTCATTGCGGGTGTACTGGATGTCGACCAGCGCACGCAGCAGCGCGTCCCGCCCGATCTCACCACCGACCGGCACATGGATCGACTGGTTCAGGTACTCCTGCGGAGTACCGAGCCCGTAGATGCAGGACACCGAGGCGACGACGATCACGTCGCGGCGGGTGAGCAGCGACATCGTGGCGGAGTGCCGCAACCGCTCCACGTCGTCGTTGATCGAGGAATCCTTCTCGATGTAGGTGTCGGTCTGTGGAACATAGGCCTCGGGCTGGTAGTAGTCGTAGTAGGAGACGAAATACTCCACTGCGTTGTCCGGGAAGTAGTCCCGCAGCTCGTGGGCAAGCTGCGCGGCAAGGGTCTTGTTCGGCGCCATCACCAGCGTGGGGCGCTGCACTCGCTCGATGAGCCAGGCAGTGGTGGCCGACTTCCCCGTTCCGGTGGCGCCCAGGAGTACGACATCGCGCTCGCCGGCGGCGATCCGGCGCTGCAGCTCGTCGATCGCGGCCGGTTGGTCACCGGCCGGCGCGTAGTCGCTGACCATGTGGAACCGACCCGGTGCCCGAGACGTCTTGGCGAGCGGCCGGAACTCGGAGCGGGGGAGCAGGTCGCGCGGGATGGCGGCAGCTTCGGTCATGGCATTGAGAGTAGGCCGCGACCCTGACAGTCTGCGCCGGCGTAGGGTCGAGCGCTATGACGGCCCCGCGCGGATTGAAAGCCGAGACCGCCCCGCACATTCATCCTCCCAAGATCGAAATATTCGATCTGCAGGCTATGACGAACACCGACCCTAAGGGGATCGTCCGCGCCGTCCGCGAATACCGCGTCGAGCCGTTCGGTCTCTACCTCGCCCGCGACGTCATCGATCATCGTTACATCCGCTCTCTGGAGTCCTGGCTACTGCCTGAGATGGGATTGCGAATCACTGATTGGTTCTATTCCCCCGGGCACGAGTGGGAAGACCACTTCTATATCGACGTCGTCAGCATCGACGTCGATGCGCACTGCTGGCGCACCGAAGACCACTATCTGGATCTCATCGTGCGCCCCGGGCGCGGGGTGGACGTGGTCGACACCGATGAGTTACTCGACGCAGTCCTCGCCGGTCTGCTCGATCCGGCTACCGCGCAGGCGGCGCTGGCCACCACATACCGGGCCGTGGATGGTCTGGCCCGGCACGAGTACCACGTTGAACGTTGGCTCTCAGCGGTGGGCATGCGGCCGACCTGGAGCCGACGCTGACCTGGGTTCAGGCCACCCGCCAGCCGGTTTGCTGCGCCCACCGCTCGGCCCGATCCAGCGCGCTGCATATGAACGGGGTCTTGGCGGCGGCGTAGTCGTCCATGCGGTCCCATTGCCGCGCCGCTAGCCGGTGCTTGAGTTGGGCATATTCGACAATACCGGCAGGGTGGGCGCGCAGCCAGTCCCGGAACAGCACAGCCTCCCGCCAGGTCGGGGTATCGGCGGGGCGGACGTGACAGTTGATGGCCCGAGTGGGGTCGGCGTTAGTCGCCATTGCTTTGTTCCAGATGGTGCCGTCGCAGGCGTTGTCCCACCAACGACCGTCCCGCCGCACCAGGCCAGCGCCGATGAGTTCGTCGGCGATCTGCTTGGCCACGGCCAGGTCGCCGACCACCACCTGAACGTCCAGCACATCCTTGGCGTCCAGACCGGGGACCGCCGTGGAACCGATGTGATCAATGCGGTGAGTCCGCCCGCCCGCTACCGCGGCGACCCTGGCCATCAGCCGCCGAGCCTGCAGGGGCCAGCACCGCTCCGACGTCACCAGTACCGGACTTGCCGCGCGCGCGGCCGGGCGTCGGTGTCGCAGGTTGGCTTCGAAGGGAACCAGCCGTTGCTGCCACAACCGGTCGATGGCTGAGAGGATGTGGTTCCGGCTGCCGTTGTTGTCGAGCCACACGTCCGCCTCCGCGTGGCGCTGTTCGTCGGTGGCTTGGGCGGCGATCCGCGCGGCGGCGTCGGGCTCCGCCGCGCCACGCTGCTCGACCAGCCGGCGCAGCCGCACCGCGGCGTCCGCGTGCACCACGATGACCAGCGCGAAGGCGGCTGCCATGCCGGCCTCGACGAGCAGCGGGATGTCCTGGACCAGGATGGCTTCGGCTGGTGCAGCGGCGACCAACTCTGCGGCGCGGGCCGCGACCAGCGGGTGCACGATGGCGTTGAGCCGGCCCCGGGCATCGGCGTCGTCGAAGACCCGGGCCGCGAGCGCCGAACGGTCAAGCGTTCCGTCCTCGGTGAGGATGGCTTCGCCGAACTCGTCAACGACGGCGCGCAGACCTGCGGTACCCGGCTCGACGACCTCACGGGCGATCCGGTCCGAGTCGATGATCGACGCCCCGCATTGCGCGAGCCGGGCGGCGACCATCGACTTGCCGGAACCGATTCCTCCCGTGAGGCCCACCCGCAGCATACGGGCGGGTGACCTACACGCCGCCGGAGAGCTTCTCCCGCAGCGCCGCCAGCTGCTCGTCGCTGGCCAGAGATCCCGACCCGGCGTCGCTGGGAGCGGGAGACTCAGCAGCCGTCTCCGAGGAGTAATTCTGGTCCTCGGATGCCTCCTCGGAGTCAGCCTCGCTCGCCTTGACGACCTGCTTGCGGTGCTGCTCGAAGCGCACTTGGGCCTCGGCGTAGGCGCGCTCCCATTCCTGGCGCTGCTTGTCGTACCCTTCCAGCCAGTCGTTGGTCTCCGGGTCGAAGCCCTCGGGGTAGATGTAGTTGCCTTCGCCGTCGTACTCGGCGGTCATGCCGTACTGCGTCGGGTCGAACTCCATCTCCGGGGACAGGCCCTCGTTGGCCTGTTTGAGGGATAGCGAGATCCGCCTGCGGTCCAGGTCGATGTCGATGACCTTGACCATAACGTCGTCGCCGACCTGCACGACCTGCTCGGGGATCTCGACGTGCCGCTGGGAGAGCTCCGAGATGTGCACCAGACCCTCGATGCCCTCCTCGACCCGGACAAACGAACCGAAGGGCACCAGTTTGGTGACCTTGCCGGGCACGATCTGGCCGATCTGATGGGTCCGGGCGAACTGCCGCCAGGGGTCTTCCTGGGTGGCCTTCAGAGATAGTGACACCCGCTCGCGGTCCAAGTCGACGTCGAGCACCTCGACGGTGACCTCCTGGCCGACCTCGACGACCTCGCTGGGGTGGTCGATGTGTTTCCAGGACAGCTCGGAGACATGCACCAGACCGTCCACGCCACCGAGGTCCACGAAGGCGCCGAAGTTCACGATCGAGGAGACCTGACCCTTCCGGACCTGTCCCTTGGCCAGCTGGTGGAGGAACTCGCTGCGCACCTCGGACTGGGTCTGCTCCAGCCACGCACGCCGGGAGAGCACCACGTTGTTGCGGTTCTTGTCCAGCTCAATGATCTTGGCTTCCAGCTCGCGACCCACATAGGGCTGGAGATCGCGGACTCGACGCATCTCGACCAGGGAGGCGGGCAGGAACCCACGCAACCCGATGTCGAGGATCAGGCCACCCTTGACCACCTCGATGACGGTGCCACGCACCGGCTCCTCGTTTTCCTTGAGGGTTTCGATATTGCCCCAGGCGCGCTCGTACTGGGCGCGCTTCTTGGACAGGATCAGCCGGCCTTCCTTGTCCTCCTTCTGGAGAACCAGGGCTTCGACCTCGTCGCCCACTGCGACGACGTCTGCTGGGTCGACGTCGTGCTTGATGGACAGCTCGCGGGACGGGATAACGCCCTCGGTCTTGTAGCCGATGTCGAGCAGCACTTCGTCACGGTCGACTTTGACGATGGTGCCTTCGACGATGTCGCCATCGTTGAAGTACTTGATGGTCTTGTCGATGGCGGCGAGGAAGTCCTCCTCCGTCCCAACGTCGTTGATCGCGACTTGTTGGACGGCCGGGGCGGTGGTGGTGTCGGTGGTCATGCGGTGGGGTGCTCCGAAGGGATAGGGTCGGGTGGTCGGGGTTGTGTTGACTGTCGTAGCGGAGTTCGTGACACAGCTTCGTGACACTGCGTTTCTGGTGACACTGCGCTGATTGTGGTACCGCGACAGATCGACCTCACCGGAGCAGATCACCACTCGCCGATGAGCTAGCTGGACAACCTGGGCAGCACAAAACCACAGCGCAATTCGATCCTACCCAGGCAGGCGTCAGAGCAGCAAACTCGACCCCCGGCGCGCGGTGGCTTGTTGGTGAGAGACTGCCCCAGTGACGGGCGCGCCGCAAGCGGGGGTCTCCGCGCAGGGGGCTCCTCACCAGCGTGCGGAGGCCGCGTTGGGCACCACCGGTGTGGCAAATCGGCTGGTCAGCGATGCCGAGACAGTCGTTGCCAACCGCCGCTGGTGGGACGCCGATGCCGAGGACTACCTCGCCGAACACGGTGACTTCCTTGGCCTGGCGGATTTCGTGTGGTGCCCGGAGGGGCTTCGCGAGTCGGTCGCCGGCTTGCTCGGTGAGGTGGCCGGTCGCCGCGTGCTTGAGGTTGGGTGCGGGTCGGCGCCGTGCGCGCGCTGGCTGGCCGAGCAGGGCGCGCAGGTCGTCGGCTTGGATCTGTCGGCCGGAATGCTGCGTTATGCGGTGGAGGGCGCGCGCGAAACCGGGATCTCAGTTCCTCTGGTGCAGGCCGATGCGACTCGACTGCCCTTCGCCGAGGCCAGTTTCGATCTGGCGTGCTCGGCGTTCGGCGCAGTGCCCTTCGTCGCGGACTCGGCGGCGGTGATGCGGGAGGTGGCGCGGGTGCTGCGGCCCGACGGTCGGTGGGTCTTTGCGGTCACCCACCCGATGCGCTGGATCTTCCCCGACGATCCGGGGGAGGCCGGCTTGACCGTGGTGCAGTCGTATTTCGACCGCACCCCCTACGTCGAGGTGGACTCTCTGGGCAACCCCACGTATGTGGAACACCATCGCACCCTGGGTGACCGGATCAGGGAGATCGTCGCCGCCGGGTTCGTGCTGGAGGATCTGCTAGAACCGGAGTGGCCGCCCGACCTCGACCGGCAGTGGGGCCAGTGGAGCCCGCTGCGCGGAGGGCTGTATCCGGGAACCGCGATCTTCTGCTGCCATCTTGCGAGCGGTGTGTCTCGGCGCGCGGCCCGATGAGCAGTGTTCGCCTGACGTGGGATCAGGTCCTGCACTCACTGCCTCCATCGTCGCGATCTGAGCGTACCGCCACTTGGAGCACCATTCGGAGCCGAATCGCGGCCTGACTGCGTACAGAGATCTCCATTTGGAACCGAATTGCGGGCTGAGGTGGTGCGGCGCTAGTGCGCGGCATCGTCCCAGGACCGTCCGAAGCCCACCGAGATCTCCAGCGGGACGTCCAAGGCATGCGCCGAAGCCATTTCTCGGCGCACCAGTTCCTCCAGAGCAATCCGCTCGCCTTCGGCCACTTCCAACACGAGCTCATCGTGCACTTGAAGAAGCATCCGGGAACGTAGGCCTTCGGCGCGCAAGGCCCGGGCGACTCCCAACATCGCGATCTTGATGAGATCCGCCGCGCTGCCCTGGATCGGCGCGTTGAGCGCCATCCGCTCGGCCATTTCCCTGCGCTGACGGTTGTCGCTGACCAGGTCGGGCAGATAGCGCCGGCGTCCCATGATGGTGGCGGTGTAGCCCTCCGCCCGCGCCTTCTCCACGATCGAGCGCAGGTAATCACGAACTCCACCGAATCGCGCGAAATACTCCTCCATCAGCTTGCGTGCTTCCTCAGCGGAGATCCGCAGCTGTGCGGACAGGCCGAACGCGGACAAACCGTAGGCCAAGCCGTAGTTCATCGCCTTGACTTTGGCGCGCTGCTCGCCGGTGACCGCCGCCGCGTCCACCGCGAAGACCCGCGCGGCGGTCGCGGCGTGGAAATCATGTCCCGAGGTGAACGCCTCGATCAGGGCGGTGTCCTCGGACAGATGTGCCATGATCCGCATCTCGATCTGGCTGTAGTCCGCCGTCATCAGCTCCTCCCAGCGAATGTCACCAGTGCCGGGCCCGACCACGAAGGCTTGCCGGATCCGGCGCCCGGACTCGGTCCGGATCGGGATGTTCTGCAGGTTCGGTTCGGTGGAAGACAGCCGCCCCGTCGCGGCGATGGTCTGGTTGTAGGTGGTGTGGATCCGCCCGTCATCGGCCACGGTTTTCAACAGCCCATCCACCGTGGTCTTGAGCCGCGTGGCGTCGCGGTGTGCCAACAGGTGCGCAAGCAACGGATGCCCGGTCGAGGCGTAGAGCGTCTGCAGCGCGTCGGCGTCGGTGGTGTAACCGGTCTTGGTCCGCTTGGTCTTGGGCATGCCCAGCTCGTCGAACAACACCACCTGCAGCTGCTTGGGCGAGCCGAGGTTCACCTCGTGGCCGATAACGCCGAAACAGTCCTGTTCAGCTTGCTTGACGGCGGCCGCGAAGCTGGTTTCCAGCTCGGCCAGCACGTCACCGTCGACGGCGATGCCGGCGGTTTCCAGCTCGGCCAGCACGGCGAGCAGCGGCAGCTCCAGGTCCCGGAGCAGCGGCCGACCGGCGATCCGGTCCAGCTCGGCGTCCAGCGCGTCCGCCAATTCGGTGATGGCGCGGGCTCGGAGGATCTCATCGGCCACGCGAGCGGCGGTGTCCTCATCTTCGAACAGGCTCGGTTGGGTCTCCTCGCCGGATTCCACCCGCAACTCCCGGCGCAGGTAGCGCAGTACCAGATCGGCGAGGTCGAAGGACCGCTGCCCAGGTCGGACCAGGTAGGCGGCCAGCGCGGTGTCACTGGTCAGACCCGCCAGCGTGATACCGCGCACCCGCAGCGCATGCAGGAGCGGCTTGGCGTCATGCGCGGCCTTGGGCACGGCGGGGTCGGCCAGCCACTGCGCTAGTACCCGCTCGTCGTCCGGGGTGAGCGCCCGCGGATCGAGATAGCCACCCTCGCCGTCGGGGGCAGCAAGGGCCAGGCTTTCCAGATCCCCCGTACCCCGCGCCCAGCTGCCGTGGAAGGCGAGTCCGACCCGGCCACCGTCCCGCGCGTGCGCGTCGAGCCAGACGGCCACTGCTCCCGGCTCGATCGCCACGCCGCGGACCGTGAAGCCCTCCTCGGCCTCGGGCTCAGGTGTGCTCAACGTGGCGAACAGCCGGTCCCGCAGGACCCGGAACTCCAGTTCGTCGAAGAGCCGGTGCACCGCGTCGCGGTCCCACGGCTTGAGTACCAGGTCGGCGGGTTGTTCAGGTAGGTCGACATTCCGGACCAGCTCCGTGAGGCGGCGGTTGAGCGCAACCGAGGCGAGGTTCTCCCGCAGCGCATCGCCGGCCTTGCCCTTGACCTCGTCCACCCGGTCGATCAGAGCGTCCAGCGAGCCGAACTCGCGTACCCATTTCGCCGCGGTTTTGTCACCCACTCCGGGGATACCGGGCAGGTTGTCCGAGGGATCGCCGCGCAGCGCGGCGTAGTCCGGGTACTGCTGGGGTGTCAAGCCGTAACGCTCGGCGACCTCGTCGGGGGTGAACCGAGTGAGCTCCGAGACCCCTTTGCGCGGGTAGAGCACCGTCACCTGGTCACTGACCAGCTGTAAGGCGTCTCGATCGCCGGTGCAGATCAGCACCTGGAAGCCGTCCGGCTCCGCCCGGGTGACCAGGGTCGCGATCAGGTCGTCCGCCTCGTAGTTCTCCTTGGTGAGTACTGGGATGCCTAAGGTGCCAAGCACGTCATGGATCAGGGACACCTGGCCGCGGAACTCGTCGGGGGTGCTGCTGCGGTTGGCCTTGTACGGCGCGTAGGCCTCCGCGCGGAAGGTCTTGCGGGAGAGGTCGAACGCGGCGGCGACGTGGCTGGGCTGCTCGTCGCGGAGCAGGTTGATCAGCATCGAGGTGAAGCCGTACACCGCGTTGGTGGTCTGCCCCGTTGTGGTGCGGAAATTCTCGGCGGGCAGGGCGAAGAACGCCCGGTAGGCCAGGGAGTGACCGTCGAGCAGGAGCAGCCGCGGTGGGGAAACCGTCACGGCCCGCGAGTCTAGGCCTGGCCACCGACACTCTGGTGCGTCAGCACCTACAGTGGCCTGATCTCGTCGTCAGACATGGAGGTTTCTGCGTGACCACCCCCGCCGTTCCGTTCGAAGTCGATCCGGCGACCAGAGAGGTGATCGCCCGCTGGGCAGGGGAGCAGCTCATCGAACGGATGGGCATCGAGATTACCGACTGGGACCCGGAGCGGGTCGTAGGGACCATGCCGGTCGCGCGCAACCGCCAGTACTTCGGCCTGCTGCACGGCGGGGCAAGCGCGGTACTGGCCGAAAGTCTCGGGTCGGTCGCCGGTTGGCTGTGGGGCATGCCGGCCAAGGTTCCGCTGGGAATCGAGCTGTCCTGTTCGCACCACCGATCGGTCACCGAGGGCGTGGTCACCGGTGTGTGCACGCCGCTGCACCGCGGCCGCACGGTGGCGATATACGAGATCCGGATCAGCGACGGCCAGCAGCGCCCAGCCTGCACAGCGCGCCTCACGTGCCTGCTACGCGACCGTCCCTCCCCCTGAGCACAGCACACCCAACTCGGGACGCTCGCCCGCTCTGGAGGACCAGGGCAGTGATCCGTCCCCTGCAGGCTGCCCTGGTGGCGGGGGTGCGCCGGTGATGGCTCACTATGAGCACTTGCGCTGACAGCGAGCGCTGCACCCGAGGCCGCTGGCTGCCGCCGTCGATCCTGCGAGGAGATTCACGCCTGTGCGACCACCAGGCCCGGTCGAAGCATCGAGCAGTGCGCGGTCCGGCTATCCCGGATCCATCCACCGGCGCGGGGGAAGGCTGCGCGCGCTGCTCGTCGCGCTGATGGCCCCGATGATCGCGTGCGTCGCGCTGCTCGGGCTGGCCGCTCCGGCGCTGGCCGGCGATCAGCCACCACCCACCCCACCCGAGCAGCAGGGCTTACCGGTGAGCGGAACCCTGCGCAATGTCGATGGCACTTTGCTGTCCGGTGTTCGGGTACAGGTTTTCGACACCAGCGCTGCGCTGGTCGCATCGACCACCTCGAACACCAGCGGCCGTTGGGAGCTGGCGGTGCCCAGGCCTGGCCGGTACGCCTTCCGGATTGACCAGAAGTCCTTGCCCCGGGGCGTCCAGGTTCTCCAAGGGGAGGTGGTCCGCGATGTGGTTCCGGGAACGTTGTCACTGGTCGTGTTTCGCTTCGGCGCTCAGCGCGAAGGCCTGCAGACCTCGGCGAGTTCCGAGGCATTGCGGGTGCTGGTTGACGGCATCCGGTTCGGTCTGGTCATCGGGATCACCGGGGTCGGTCTGTCGCTGATCTTCGGGACTACCGGGCTGACCAACTTCGCACATGGTGAGCTGGTCACGATCGGAGCTGTGCTGGCCTGGACGCTCAACGTCGCCGCCGGACTGCAGCTGATCTGGGCCACCCTGCTGGCGATTGTCGCCGGTGCCGCCCTCGGCGCAGCGAATGACCTGAGCATCTGGCGGCCCATGCGGCGACGCCGGGCGGGTCTCATCGCCCAGCTGGTGATCTCCATCGGCCTGGCGCTCGCGCTGCGCTACCTGGTGCTGATCTACCTCGGTGGCCGCTCGGAGTCCTTCGCCGACTACACCAACCAGGTGGAGCGCAACTACGGATTCATCAGCATCACCGACAAGGACCTTGCCACGATCGCGATCAGCCTCGTCGTGCTGGTGGGGATCGCGCTGCTGCTGCAGCGGACCCGGATCGGCAAGGCGATGCGCGCAGTGTCCGACAATCGGGACCTGGCCGCCTCCTCGGGTATCAACGTCGAGCGGGTCGTGCTCTTCGTCTGGGTGTTGGCCGGTGCTCTGGCGGCGCTGGGTGGTGTGTTGTTCGGTCTTTCCGAGCTGAGCGGGACCGTGCAGTACGAGATGGGCTTCAACCTCCTGCTGCTGATGTTCGCCGGCGTCATTCTCGGCGGGCTGGGCACCGCGTACGGGGCCCTGGTGGGCTGCTTGATCGTCGGCGTGCTGGTGCAGATATCGGCCCAGATCATTCCAGCCGACCTGAAATACCTGGGCGGCCTCGCGGTCCTCATCGTCATCCTGGTGATCAGGCCGCAGGGCCTGCTCGGTAACCGCGCGCGGATCGGCTGAGCAGATGATCGACATCTCGGCCCTGCTCACCAACGGCGTCGCGGCGCTGGTCGGCCCATCGGCGATCTTCTTCGCCTTGCTCGCGATCGGGTTGAACATTCACTTCGGCTACACCGGCCTGCTCAACTTCGGCCAGATCGGCTTCGCCCTGGTCGGCGGGTACGGCATGGGTATCGCGGTGCTGTATTTCGGGTTGCCGTTGTGGTCGGGCGCGCTGGTGGGGACACTCGCCGGGGTCGTGCTCGCGTTGTTGCTGGGCATCCCGACGTTGCGGCTGCGCGCGGACTACCTGGCGATCGTCACGATCGCGGCCGCGGAGATCCTACGGCTGATCACCCGGTCGACCTCGTTGACCAACTTCTCCGGAGGGACTCAGGGACTGACCGGCTACGGCCAACCGTTCCGCCAGCTCTCACCGTTCGACAATGGCCACTTCTACAGCTTCTTCGGAGTGCAATTCCTGGGCCAGGATCTGTGGTCGATCTGTGTGGGTTGGGCGGTGGTCGGCCTATCGCTGATCTTGGTGTTCCTCCTGGTACGCAGTCCTTGGGGTCGGGTGCTCAAGGCGATCCGCGAAGACGAGGATGCCGCCAGGGCGCTGGGCAAGAACGTCTTCGTCTACAAGATGCAGGCGCTGGCGCTGGGCGGGGTGTTCGGCGCCGTCGGCGGGATCGTCTTCGCGCTGACCACGCAGTCGCTGACGCCCGATTTCTACTCGCCGCCGCAGACATTCTTCGCCTACGCGGCGCTCATCATCGGGGGTGCCGGGCGGTTGCTCGGTCCGGTGATCGGTTCGATGATTTTCTGGTTTGTCCTCTCGATCACCGATAACTTCCTGCGCCAGGCCACCGCGGGTAGTAACCCGCTGATCTCGTTCATCGACAATCAAGATGTCGGTGCGACCCGGTTCGTCCTGGTAGGGGTGGGCCTGGTGCTACTGATGGTGTTCCGCCCGCAGGGCATCTTCGGTAAGAGGAGCGAGGTGGCACTCGATGCGCGCTGAACATCCGTGGGCCGCGGTGCCCTCCGAACCGGGCGTCCCCAAGCCCGATCCGGTGCTGGTGATTGATTCGATCACCCGCTCGTTCGGTGGATTGAGGGCCGTCGACGTGGCCCATCTGGAGTTTCAGCGGGGCTGGATCACCGGGTTGATCGGCCCGAACGGGGCAGGCAAGACCACCCTGTTCAACCTGATCACTGGATTCGACCGGCCCGACACCGGGTGTTGGACGTTTGATGGAGTGCCGCTGTCCCGCCTCGCCCCGCACCAGGTGGCCCGCCGGGGGGTGGTTCGCACATTCCAGCTCACCAAGGCGCTCGCCAAGCTCACGGTGCTGGACAACATGCGTCTGGGCGCACCGAACCAGACGGGGGAACGGTTTTTCGGTGCCTTGCTCAGCACGTGGGCGCGCCAGGAGCGTGACATCACCGGGAAGGCGATGGACCTGCTCACCCGGTTCCAGCTGGACGTCAAGGCCGGCGATCTCGCCGGCTCACTGTCGGGCGGGCAGCGCAAGCTGCTGGAGATGGCCAGGGCACTGATGATGGACCCGATCGTCGTGATGCTCGACGAGCCGATGGCCGGGGTGAACCCCGCACTCACCGAGAGTCTTCTACAGCACGTCCGCTCGCTCCGCGAGGACGGCATGACCGTGGTGTTCGTCGAGCACGACATGGACGTCATCCGGGATATCAGCGACTGGGTGGTCGTGATGGCGCAGGGCCGGGTCATCGCCGAAGGACGGCCGGAGGCGCTGTCGTCCAACAAAGCGGTCGTCGACGCCTACCTCGGCGCGCACCACGATCAGGCGTTGGAGTTCGACGCTGAGGGTAATCCAGTGGGGCAGACGGCGGTGCTCGTCGCTGAGATCGAGAATGAGCTGGAGGCGGCCATCGAACGCGGTGAGGATCTCTCGGCGTGAACGCACCGAATGGCAATGGCCCGAATGGTCATGGCGTGGTGGGCGATCGGTGCTCCGCTGCGGAACTCGCTGCGACCCCTCGTCGGCATCGCGAGCTGTCGCGGGGCGCGTTGTTGCGAGCCGACGACCTCGTGGCTGGTTACCTGCCCGGTGTGAATATCCTCCAGGAGTGCAATTTCTTTCTTCGCCAAGGTGAGATCGTCGGCATCATCGGGCCCAACGGCGCAGGCAAATCAACGTTGCTCAAAGCGATGTTCGGGCTCATCCCGGTGCGCAGCGGCACGGTGGCGCTGCGCGACGCCGACGTTACCTCGGCTAAGGCCCACACCCTGGTCACCAAGGGCGTGGGCTATGTGCCGCAAAGCAACAACGTGTTTGGCTCGCTGAGTATCGAAGAGAACATGCAAATGGGCGTGTACCTGCGCCCTCGTACCTTCAATGCCAGGTTCGACGTGGTGTGCACATTGTTTCCGCTGCTGGGGGAGCGGCGCAAGACCAAGGCCGGGGCGCTGTCCGGTGGAGAGCGGCAGATGGTCGCGATGGGCCGGGCGTTGATGATGGAGCCATCGGTGCTGCTGCTCGACGAGCCCTCCGCCGGGTTGTCGCCGATGTTCGCCGACGAGGTGTTCGTGCGGTGCAAGAAGATCAACGCAGCCGGTGTCTCCATCGTCATGGTCGAGCAGAACGCCCGGCGCTGCCTGCAGGTCTGCGACCGCGGCTACGTCCTGGACCAAGGTCGCAATGCCTACACCGACACCGGCACGGCCCTCATGAACGACCCCAAGGTCATCGAGCTCTACCTGGGCACCCTTACCGGCGCACGCAAAGCACCCTAGCGGATCGTCAACGGATTCACCGGTATAGGGCGGTTAACGGCTCCCGCCCACCGTGCGGTACTGGATGGCGCCTTCCTCGAGCCTGTTGAGGGCGTTGTATTTCAGGATTGCGTAGGAACCGACCGCCCGCTCGCCGGCCGTGGTGAAATCCAGCGTGCCCGTGACGCCGTCGTAGTCGGGATTACCACCGCTGTCGATGATGTCTCGGCATTGGCGGAAGCTGATGCACTTCTCGCCGTCTTTGGTGATCCCGTTGATCTCGGAAGCGATATCCACGCCCTTGGTGGACTTCGCCCGCTCCGCAGCCAGCGCGACGATCATGACGGCGTCGTAGGCTTCACCGGCGTAGTTGATGTCCACCAGTTTCGGGTCCTGGGCCTTCAGCCGTTGCTCGAAGGCGGGTGAGAGTTTGGTCTCCGGCCTGGTGCCCTTCATCCCGTTGAGCAGGCCAGGCGGCAGACCCATGCCCAGCGCGTTGCCCATGTTACCGTCGGTGCCGTAAACGAGTTTCTGGCCGGGCCCGATCTTCACCTCGCTCATACGCGTGATGATTTTCTTCGACTCATCGAAGCCGATCACCGCAATCGCATCCGGATTGAATTGGCGGATATCGTCGATCTCGGTGTTGTAGGACGTCGCGTTCGGATCATAGATGATCTTTTGGATCTGGTTTTGCGGGATGCCGGCCTTGCGGAGGTTCTCCTCCGTGTTGTTGGCCAGGCCGCTGCCATAGGGATCGTTGCGCCCCAGAAGAGAGATCCGTTGCGCACCATCACCGGCCATCAGCTCCGCTAGGGCCTGCGCTTGGAGCACATCCGGCGGGGCGGTCCGGAAATACAGGCCCTTATCGGCCCAGCAAGTGAACTCGTCTGAGGTGTTGGCTGGTGAGAACTCGACCACGCCAGCGCCGGTGATCTTGTCGATGACGAGCTTGGTCACCCCGGAGGCGGCGGCACCGATGATCACTTGTGCCCCTCCAGTGATCTCGCGGTCCACGGTTTGGTTGGCCGTATCGGTCTTGTCGTCACCGGAGTCGCCTCTGAGGTGGACCACCGGGTTGTTCAACACCCCACCAGACGCGTTGATCTCCTTGATCGCTACGTCGACAGCCGCGAACTCAGGAGGACCCAGGAAATTCAAGCTGCCGGTTTCCGGCAGCAACGTGCCGATCTTTAACGGTCCGGGGCTCGGTTGCCCGCTGGCCTTGGCTTGCACGGGTTCACATGTCTTCGCTGCTGGGCTGCTACTAGCCGGCCCCCGGGCTGTGGTGGTTCCCCCGCCGCAGCCGGCCATGACGACCGACAGGGCACCGAGAACGGCTGCCGCACGGAGAACGGTGCGCTGCGCCATGCATCACTCCTCAGAACAGACCTACTGCGGGCAGCCGTGGCCGGTGTCCGCGATGTGATCGTCAGACCGTAGTGCTGCCGGTGCCAGATGGGCAGGATCGGCCGCTTGTCGTGACGAAGATGTGATGCTAGGTCAGGCTTTCCAGGACGGCCTGGGCCACCACCTTCATGGTGGTCCGGCGATCCATCGCGCTGCGCTGGATCCAGCGGAATGCCTCGGGCTCGGTGAGTCCATGGCGAGCCATCAGCAGGCCTTTCGCGCGCTCCACGGTCTTGCGGGTCTCCAGCCGATCGGTGAGCCCCGCGACCTCGTTCTCCAGGGCGACCAGCTCACGGAAGCGCGAGACGGCAAGTTCCACCGCAGGCATCAGGTCCTTGCGGCCGAACGGCTTCACCAGATAGGCCATTGCGCCGGCGTCGCGGGCCCGTTCTACCAGGTCCCGCTGGCTGAACGCGGTCAGGATCACTACCGGCGCGATGCGCCGCTCCGCGATGATCGACGCCGCGTCGATGCCGTCCATCTTCGGCATCTTCACGTCCATGATCACCAGATCGGGCCGCAGTGTCTCGGCCTTTTCGACGGCCTGCTCCCCGTCAGCAGCCTCGCCGATGACGACATAGCCCCCTTCGGAGAGCATCTCGACAAGGTCCAGCCGGATCAGTGCCTCGTCCTCAGCCACCAGGACCCGGTGCACGGTCACCGTCTGGTCCGCCTCGGCGGGTACCACGCTAGCGTTGGCCTGCGAAGTCATCTTCAGACCTCCGTTCCTCCGGCTTTACCCCCGGGTCTCGCACGATAGCGATGTCGGGAGCCGGACGGGACCATCTGCAGGCAGGTCGTACAGTGATCCCGCCAACACCGTGATCCGTCCACCGACCCGCCCCCGTAGCCCAACCGGCAGAGGCAACGGACGCACGGTCATCGAAGGTGAGAACCGTTGGCCTGATCGATGGGCTCTGGTGCCGGCCACGATCGGAGGTAGCGACCGCCCGGCGTCCGCGCGCTGCTAGCATTCGGATGGTTCGACGCTGAGCAGTTTGTTGGCCGGGGTGGCGGAATAGGCATACGCGGACGCCTCAAAAGCGTCTGTCCTCACGGACATGCGGGTTCGAGTCCCGCTCCCGGCACATCACGTGAAGGTTACCGGAATGTGCCGATTACCCTTTATTTGATACGCACAGGTACAGTTGCATGTGGGGATCGTGCCGTGACCGGCGTCGTGCACCGGCGACAGCCGATGGATCTGCATCAGGTGGACGACAATTCCTGCTTGACCTGTGTCGCGGCGAACCTTCTGTACGTGGTGGGGGTCACCGATATCCCGGACACGCGGTGGGTTGATCGCGAGGTGGGTCGGGAGCCGGGCTGCGGAGCGCAGCGTACCGAGGTCAGGCGTTTCCTGCTCCAGCAAGGGTTGTCCCTGCAGATGGTGTGTCCCTACGAGCCTGAGCGGTTCGTTCAGCAGGGCATCGATTACCTGAGGTGCTACTACCGCCAGGAGTGGGACTGGTCGTGGGACGAGTACTGGACACCGCAGCGGCTCGAGCGGCACCGCCGCGAGTGTCTCGCGGCGCAAGGGTTGAGCGCCTTCGGCGCCCGGATGCGCACCGAGCATCGTCAGCCCACCCTCGCCGACCTCCGCGGCGCCCTGGACCGCGGCCGCCTGGTGTGGGTTTCTATCGACAACGACCGGGACGAGGTCGACTGTCACGCGGTCCTGGTCTACGGCCAGCGGGGCAACGTGTTCGACGTCTACTCGCCGGAGCTCTCTGAGGGCTGCCTGCAGCAGTACCACCGTAGAAGACTCGACAGCATGTGGCTGCGCAGCGAGGGCATGACTGCTGTATGGCGCTGTGAGCCATGGCACGGCGCAGAGGCACCAATGACCAGAGCAGGAGACAAGTAAGACGCCTGGCGCGACTGGGGATCGAGCGTACGATTGCAGGCCGCCCACCCTGCGCAGTATCACGATCTGGTCTCTAATTGAACCGTTTTCAGGTGGGCGCCGATTACTGCGTATAGTGGTAGACGTAAGCATCACCAGATTTCCGCACCTATAGCCGCTTTCGTCGAGCTGCTGTCGGTGGCCACGGCCCTCGTGCCCAGCGACAACCTGCGTGTCCAGCGAGGTAGATGGCCTGCGGATCGAGTCCTCAATCTCACGGCGTGAGCCCGTCGCTGCCGACCGAGGTAACGAGGGCGTGCTGAGCGCAGCACAAATGTGTCCTAGTTGTGACCTGTAATTCGTGAACCCCCAGATGGGGATTTTCGAAGTAATGAATTGCGGTCCGGACCAGCCGGGCAGCCCGATGAGGAGTTGAAAATCGAGTGAGAAAGATCCAGCGATTGGCTGCGGTCGGCGCTATGGCGGTTCTGACCGCTGCGGTAGGCGCCTGCAGCAGCTCGCAGGGGCCGGCTGCCGGGAGTCAAGCTTCCGCACCTGCCAACGAGCCGGCTACCCCTACCGGAGAGGCGACGGCGCCCAGTGGCTCCGGTGTCACCAAGATCAGTGACATCTTCGGTGCGGCTTGCGATCAGGTGCCCAAGGAGGGTCCCGGTTCGGCGCAGGGCATGGTCAACGACCCGGTGGCCACCGCAGCTAGCCACAACCCGCTGCTGACCACCCTGGTGAAGGCCGCGACCGCCGCCAACCTGGTCGATACGCTCAACAGCGCCCCGGCGATCACCGTGTTCGCCCCGGCCGACCCGGCGTTCCAAGCGTTGGAGGCCAAGAACCCAGGCATCATCAACCAGCTGACCACCGCCCCGGACGTGGCTTCGCCGGAGAGCAAACTGACCAAGATCCTGACCTACCACGTGGTCGGTAAGCGCTACGACGCCGCGGGTATCGTCGAGGCCGGCACGCTGGACAGCCTGGAAGGCGCCAAACTGACCATCGGTGGCACCGCGGCGGCACCGACCGTCAATGGCGCCCCGGTGCTGTGCGGCAATATCCCCACCAAGAACGCTACCGTGTTCGTGATCGGGCAGGTGCTGTCCCTGCCAGCTTCCTGAGTTAGGTCCGACAGCTATCCCACGTCAGGGGCGCTCCGTCA
>CAXUFG010000038.1:26671-28389 GCA_964250265.1 uncultured Pseudonocardiaceae bacterium
ATGCGGAGTCGCCCCTGACGCATTTCTGCGGCCGAGCGCCGACGAGAAAAGGGTAGCCGTCGCCGTCAGCGCAGTATCCGAGTACCATATAAGTATCGCTCCGGACCTCGGCGACCGCGTGATCGACGGGCGGGCCCTGGGCGAGCAGACCTCACCAAGCCCGATCAGTTGGTGCGCATACGCAACGGGCTTAGGAGGAAATTCATGGGAATCAATCTTGGCGTTCGCTGGTGATCCATGCCAGAGACTGAGCTGAAACCCCACGTCGCCGAGTCGGGAAGTGGCGAAGGTCGGACACACCTCACTTGTGCCGCGTGCCCGCACCCATCCGACGCGCACGATCCGATCGGAATCAGATATTGCTCCGCTACGGTGGCTGGTGGGCTCCGCCGAGGATGCGTCTGCGTTGACGAACCCACAACGATTACCGCCGATAGCAAGACGAAGAAGGCCTACTAGGCTGCGGTCTTTTCGTGCCAGAGCAATTTAGGCCTCAATGATCACCTGGTAGCGCGTGGCTATGCGGCGCGTGCGCTGGTGAGCCTCTGTGCCAGCCGATCCGGTCTGGGCCAGCGGACGTTCGATACCCATCCGAGCCGCTCGAATATCCAGATGATGCGGGCGGAGATGTCCAGCTGCCCGCGGCGCACTCCGTGGCGTGCGCAGGTGGGGTCAGCGTGGTGGGAGTTATGCCAGGATTCACCGAAGGAGAAGATGGCCAATGGCCAGAAGTTCGCGGACTTGTCGCGCGCGGTGAAGGGGCGATTGCCAATCATGTGACAGATCGAGTTCACCGACCACGTGACCTGATGCAGTGCCGCGACCCGCACCAGACTGGCCCAGAAGAAGCCGGTCAGCGCCCCCCACCAACTCCAGCTGATCAGCCCACCGAGCACGGCCGGCGCCAGCATCGACACCGTGCACAGCATGGCGGACAGCCGGTCGATCTTCTGGATGTCGGGGTCGGCGCGCAGGTCGGGGGCGAATCGCGCGGCGTTGGTCTGCGCGCGTACGAACAGCCACCCCAGGTGTGCGTGCCAGAACCCCTTCAACAACGCCGCCGGTGAGTTTCCGAACCGCCATGGTGAATGCGGATCGCCGTCCCGGTCGGCGTAGGCGTGGTGCCGGCGATGATCGGCGACCCACCCGATGACGGGGCCCTGCATGGCCATGCTGCCGGCGATCGCGAGTGTGATCCGTAGGCCGCGGCGGGCGGTGAACGCGCGGTGGGTGAAATACCGGTGGAAGCCGATCGTCACCCCGAGGCCGGTGAGAGCGTAGAAAAACCCGCCCAGACCGACGTCGAGCCAGCTCAGCCCCCACCCCCAGGCCAGTGGCACCGCCGCGACCAGCGCCAGGAACGGCACGATGGTGAAGAACGCGAACAGGAACATCTCGATCGGGGAATGCTCGCCCGCCAGTATCGGTTGTGGGCCAGTACGCGGGGCAGCGGAACGTGGGTCGGCGGAAGCCTCGAGGGTGCTACTCATATCGTCACATCCCGGTAGCGCAACGTGATGGTGGCCGCCGGGATTCTGGAGCGATCACTATCCAGTGTAGCCGTCTCGCGGTGCGTGGGCATCCGGGGCGGAGGGGTTTTCGCCGGGTTCCAATCGGTGCACCGCCATGCTCAAGCGTGGCGCGATCGCTGGTGGATTGGCTGTCGCTGGTGGATTGGCTACTGCCGGCGGGCGCGGGCGCGCCGCTTGCCCTCGTGC
>CAXUFG010000039.1:0-28193 GCA_964250265.1 uncultured Pseudonocardiaceae bacterium
CGCGCCGCGCAGCTGGGCATCGAACTGGTCGATCTCGATGAGTTGCTCTCGCGCGCTGACGCCATCTCGATCCACCTGCCAAAAACCGCCGAGACGCTCGGGCTGATCGGGGCCGACCAGCTGGCCAAGACCAAACCGGGCGTGCTGATCATCAACGCCGCCCGCGGTGGCCTGGTCGATGAGCAGGCGCTGGCCGACGCGGTGCGCAGCGGCCAGGTGGGCGGCGCCGGGATCGACGTCTTCAGCACCGAGCCCTGCACCGCCAGCCCCCTGTTCGAGCTGCCGGAGGTGGTCGTCACCCCGCATCTTGGTGCTTCCACCGCCGAGGCGCAGGACCGGGCGGGCACCGATGTCGCGCGCAGCGTGCTGCTGGCGCTGCGCGGCGAGTTCGTGCCGGACGCGGTGAACGTGATCAGTGGTGGGGTGGTGGGCGAGGAGGTTCGACCCTGGCTGCCGCTGACCCAGAAACTGGGTACCGTGCTGGCGACGCTGACCGCGCGCTCGCCCGATTCGGTCACCGTCGACGTGCGCGGGGAACTGGCTGCCGAGGACGTCTCCGTCCTGCAGCTTGCCGCGTTGCGCGGCATCTTCACGGGTGTGGTGGACGAGCAGGTCACCTTCGTCAACGCACCGCGGCTGGCGCAAGAGCGCGGGGTGGCCATCGCCGTGGCCACCGCGTCGGAAAGCCCGACCCATCGCAGCGTGGTCAGCGTGCGCGGTGCCTTTGCTGACGGCGCCACCTATTCGGTCTCGGGAACGTTGGCCGGGCCCGCGCAGGTGCCGAAGCTGGTCGAGGTCAATGGCCGTAACTTCGACCTGCGGGCACAGGGCGAGGCGATCCTGCTGGAATACCCCGACCGTCCGGGCGTGATGGGCATCGTCGGCACCCTGCTGGGCGAGGCGGGAGTCAACATCGAGGCAGCCCAGATCAGCCAGACGACCGTCGGCACCGACGCGATCATGATGTTGCGGGTCGACCGCCCGGTTCCCGCCGAGGTGCTCGCGACGCTCGGACCCTCGGTAGGCGCCCGCACCGCCCGCCCGATCACATTCGGCTGACGTTCGCGAAAAGACCGCGGCCGGCGCAGTCCGCCGATCGTGCCGGTCGCGGGGTTGGTCCCACCGAGACCATGATGTCAGCAGCATACCCGATCGGGTGGCCCCGTTTGGAGTAGCCGCCGTGCGGCGCACTGTGTAGCAGCGGGTAGCCTGCCCGCTGCGGAGGGTTCCCATGGCGGGGACCCGGGCACTGGAGGTGGCTCATGCGGCTCGCGGTGATCCCCGGTGACGGGATTGGTCCGGAGGTGATCGGCGAAGCGCTCAAAGTCCTGAATGAGGTCGCCCCGGATGCCGAGACCACCCCCTATGATCTGGGTGCGGCGCGCTGGCATTCCACCGGGGAACTGCTTCCCGAGTCAGTACTGGGCGAACTGCGCCAGCACGACGCCATCCTGCTCGGCGCGGTGGGCGATCCCTCCGTGCCCAGCGGGATCCTGGAGCGCGGGTTGCTGCTGCGGCTGCGTTTCGAGCTGGATCACCACGTGAACCTGCGGCCGGCGCGGTTGTACCCGGGGGTACGTAGCCCTATCGCGGATCCGGGAACCATCGACATGATCGTGGTCCGGGAGGGAACTGAGGGCCCCTACGCGGGTAATGGCGGGTTGCTGCGCAAGGACACCCCGCACGAGATCGCGACCGAGGTCAGCTTGAACACTGCCTTCGGTGTGGAGCGGGTCGTGCGCGACGCGTTCGCCCGAGCCTCAGCGCGCCCGCGCAGGCACCTGACGTTGGTGCACAAGACGAACGTGCTCAGCCACGCCGGATCGCTGTGGTCACGTATCGTGGAGGAGGTGTCGCTGCAGCATCCTGACGTGACGGTGGCCTACCAGCACGTCGACGCATGCACCATCCACCTGGTGACCGACCCCGGCCGGTTCGACGTCATCGTCACCGACAACCTCTTCGGCGACATCCTGACCGATCTCGCGGCCGCCGTCACCGGCGGGATTGGTCTGGCCGCCAGTGGGAACCTCGATGTCACCCGCCGCAACCCCAGCATGTTCGAGCCGGTGCACGGCTCCGCTCCGGACATCGCCGGCCAGGCAATCGCCGATCCCACCGCGGCGGTGCTGTCGATCGGCCTGATGCTTGCCCACCTGGGGCTGGACGAGCCATCCCGCCGAGTGGAGGCCGCAGTGGCCTTCGACCTCGCCACCCGTGATCACACTCACCCCGGGGGCACTCACGCGATCGGCGATCGCCTGGCTGCCCTCGTTTCCTCCAGCCAGCGCGTAGAACGCGCCGGCCTCTAGCAGCCCGCCGCACGGGAGGGTTTGCGTCACATCACGTCGAACTCGCCGTCCTTGGCACCAAGTACGAACGCCTCCCACTCAGCCGGAGTGAAGATCAACGTCTCGGAGTCCACCGGGTTCTCGGAGCTGCGCATCGCCACGTAACCATCCTGCACAAACGCGATCTCCAAATGCGGTCCCTCCAGCTCTTCGGAGCCCGCCGCGCGCTGCCACACCGCGTTCGACAGATCGAGTTTGCCGCGGATGTGCTTCTTGTCATCGACGATGTCACTCATGATGCCCACGGTAGCGAGCCTCCGGCTCGGTCGGTCGGCGTCCCCACGCGGAGATGAGCGGGAGAGGTCAGCAGCCCTGGGGCGGGCTCGTCGGTCCATAACGCGGGCGCTCGCCGCGAACCGCCGCCCACCGCCGAGTGCCATACTCGAAGTGCCACCACTCCTGCTGGTAGCCGGCGAACCCGAGGCCGAGCATCCGTGCCGTGAGCAAACGCCGAAGCTCGCGGACGACCCCTGCAGTGGTCTCGAACGCCGCGCTGGCGGCCTGCGCGGTGAACGCGTCGAACAGTGTGCCCAATGCCAAGGGGCGCCGCTGGTAGGTGAGAGTGACATCGACTGCGCCCCCGGTCAGGTGTGGAGGCGGCGCCTGCGGGTCGGTGCTGGGTTCGCTGACAAAGCCGGGCGGCAGGATGCCATCCTGGTAGGCCGCCCGGTGGATCTGCCGTTGCAACTCCAGCGGCCGCCAGCCGTCGAGCACCGCGAGTCCGAACGGTTCTGGGAGCCCATCTGCCACCGTGACAAGGCGGCGCGTGACATCCGCCCGCAGGAACGTGCCGCTCACCGCCGCCGGCCAGCCCACGTGCCAGTAGGGCGCCGGGAGTTGAATGGCGCGATCGACCACCGCCACCATCGGCTCGTCTGCTGGCGCATCGACCAGTGGCATCCACTCCGGCTCGACAATCGAGGGGAGGGCCGGCTGCTCGGGGACGCTCACACCGGCGGTGATCGGGTCCACGGTGAGCCAGTCGTAGTTGTACTGCGACAGCGGCCGTAGCGGTGGTGCTGGGCGTGGGACCGACGTCAGTGGTGGCCTGCTGCTGGCGGTGTGTTTCATCGACTCCCTCGCGTCACTGGCGGCCTTCGATGCGGGCAGCGCTCCGGCTGATACCGCATGAGGCGCGGCGTGCGCTGACAAATACCCGGCTGGGTCAATCCGGGACACGCGCAGTCCAGTACTGCAGGCTTGCCAGGTCCGGTGGGGGGTCGTCGCCACCGGTGATGTCCTGCAGCGCCGCCCACAGGACGTCGAAGCGTTCCGCACCGACCCGGTCACGCCAGCTCAGGTGCAGACGCGCCGACGCCGCCTGCACCGCGTCCTCCAGCTCTCGTCCCCGATCGGTGAGCCGGATGAGCCGGGCGCGCTCGTCGCCGGGGTCGGGCTCGCGGGTCAGATAGCCGTGGCGCTCCAGGTACCCGATGAGCTCGTGCATCGACTGCTTGGTCATCGCGGCGGCGGCGGCGAGGTCGGTGACCCGGCGGCCCTCGATGGACCCGGAGGTGAAGATCTGCATGTGTGCGCTTCGCAGCTCCGGGTGCCGACGTGTGACGTCACCAGTGATGCCGGCCATAGCCTGCCCGGCGGCTAGCCAGATAACGCCCGTGATCCGGCGGGGCCGCCAGTGCTGGTGGTTCCGCGGCCGGCTTCTGGTTGACACAACCGGTCAGGCTACCTTACTGTCTATGGTCAGGAAACCTGACTGACATGGTGGGGTGGCGATGACACGCGAGCAGATGGATCGGCTGATCGAGCAGCACGTGTCGGCCGAGGACGCGGGTGATATCGAGACGGCGGTCGCGGTGTACACCGACGATATCGAGCACGATGTCGTCGGGGCCCCAGACGGCCCGCTGCGTGGTGTAGCCGCGGTGCGGCGTCGCTACGAGCAACTCATGCAGAACATGCGCCCGATCTCCATGGAGACCACGCGCAAGTACTACAGCGATGACGCCTGCGTGATTGAGCATCTGAGCACCTGCGCCATCACCGGGCAGTTCGCCGGCATCGAGGGTCTTGGCCGGCAGGTGTCGTTCCGGCTGCTGCACATCTTCGAGTTCCGGGACGGAAAGATCAGTCGGGAGAACGTCTGGATGGATACCGCCACGCTGATAGCTCAGCTCACAGAGCCCGCCGCGGCGGCGCACTGAGCGCTTCGGCCTCGCCATGCCTTACGAGCGCGCGTTCGACGTCAAGGAAGGAGCGCTGACTCGAGCGCGCTCACCACGCCGGTGGCGAAGCGCGCGATGCGGTCCAGCGTGGCGGTCTCGCCCGCGAAGCGGATCAGGAAAGCGCGGTGGAAGCAGGCGCCGACCAGCAGTTCGGCCACCATTTCGGGCCGGGCGGTCGGGGCCATCCGACCCGCTTGCTGCTCGGCAGCCAGATAGGCCGCGACGCCCTCGACAACCATGTGCGGGCCAGCGCCGCGCTCCCGCAGCGCCTCCCGATGGCGGGTGAGTAGCTCCGGGTCGGAGAAGACCGACGCCGCGATCGGGAACGATTCCAGGTAGTAGGACAGCAGCTCGGCAACCAGGCGTCGCAGGCTCTCCTGCACCGTCCCGCATCCGAGGTGATCGGCGGGCCCGTCATGCAGCACCGCGATCCGCGGCAGCCGCTCGGTGAGCACGCCCAGGAATAGATCCACCTTGTCCTGGAAGACCTTGTACAGCATCGCCTCGGACAGCCCAGCCGCCTTGGCGATCTCCTTCGTGGTTGTCTTCGCCAGGCCGCGGGTGCGCATGACCTCCGCCGCGCCGTCCAGGATCCGGTCCCGCGTGCTCATCGCGCATCCCCTTGACGAGTTGGTAGGTACTCACTAACCTAGTTTGTGAGTGCTCACTTACTTTAGCTGATAGGAGCGCACGTCATGCAGCTCACCATCTTCGGTGGGACCGGCGGGACCGGCGAGCAGCTGATCCGCGCGGCCCTGGACGCCAGCCACACCGTGACCGCGCCCGCCCGTGACCCGTCCAGGATCCGGGTTTCCCACGACCAGTTGCGAACCGTCCGCGCCGACGTGCTCGACCCGCTGTCCCTCAACGGCACCGTGGACGGCGCCGACGCGGTGGTCTCTGCGCTCGGAGCGTCGCGCATGAGGGAACCCACCACGGTGTACTCGACCGGTGTCGCGAACATCATCGAGGCCATGCGCCGCGCGGGTGTGCGGCGGTTCATCGGGGTCACTGCGGTGCCAGTGACGCCGCGCACCGAGGTCAGCCTCCTGGAGCGGCTGGTCCTGTACCCCATCCTGTATCGCTTCTTCGGTGAGGGCTACGCCGACATGGCACGGATGGAGCAGTTGCTGCGCGCAAGCGACGTGGATTGGACGATCGTGCGGCCGCCGATGCTCACCGACGGACCCGCCACCGGCCGTTACCGGACCGCAGTCGACCGCCACCTGCAGCGCGGCCGCACCGTCTCCCGTGCTGACCTCGCCGCCGCCATGCTCCGCCTCCTCGAGGATCCGGACACCGTGCGTACCACCGTCAGCGTCGCATACTGATCGGGGTGTTTCCCTTCCTCCGCCAGGTATGCCACACTTCGCTCGTGGCACACACTTCTGGACTTATTATTGCTGAGCGCGTCGGGTAACCAGCACCACCACCCGACGCGCAGACCTCTCGCATCCGCGGGGGGTCTTTTTTGTTGGCCGCGCAACCTCTTGGAGCCTCGACGATGTCCCGCACCAGCCCAGCCGGCACGCCCCTTGGTGACGATTTCCACCTCTACGACACCACGCTGCGCGACGGTGCCCAGCGGGAGGGGATCTCCTACTCGGTGGCCGACAAGCTCGCCATCGCCCGGTTGCTGGACGCGCTGGGCGTGGGCTTCATCGAAGGCGGCTGGCCTGGTGCCCTGCCCAAGGACACCGAGTTCTTCGCCCGGGCCGCGGCCGGTGAGCTGGACTGCAAGCACGCCGCGTTGGTGGCCTTCGGTTCGACTCGCCGCGCGGGGCTCACCGCGGCGAAAGATCCCCAGGTGCAGGCGCTGCTGGCCTCACGGGCTCCGGTGATCACGGTGGTCGCCAAGTCCGACCGGCGGCACGTGGAGCGGGCCCTGCGGGTAGATGTCGCGCAGGCCTGCGCGATGGTCGCCGACACCGTCACCCTGCTGGTCGGTGAGGGTCGGCGGGTGTTCCTCGACGCCGAGCACTTCTTCGACGGCTACGCCTTCGACGCTGACTGCGCGCTACGAGTGCTCGAGGCAGCCGTCACCGCGGGCGCCGACGTCGCCGTGCTCTGCGACACCAACGGCGGGCAGCTTCCGCTGCAGCTCGCGGAGACCGTCACCGAGGTGGTGGCCCGGACCGGCTTCCGGGTGGGCATCCACTGCCAGGACGACACCGCCTGTGCCGTGGCCAACTCAGTCGCGGCGGTGCAGGCCGGCGCCACTCATGTGCAGTGCACCGCCAATGGCTACGGCGAGCGGACCGGCAACGCGGATCTGTTCGCCGTCATCGGCAACCTCGCCACCAAGCTGGGTATGCCGGTCCTCCCCGAGTACGGGATGGCCGAGCTGACCCGAACCTCGCATGCGCTGGCTGAGATCGCCAATCTCGCTCCCGACACCCACCAGGCCTACGTCGGGCGCTCGGCCTTCGCTCACAAGGCGGGGTTGCACGCGAGTGCGATCAAAGTGGATCCGGAGCTGTACAACCACCTAGACCCCATGGTGGTCGGCAACTCCCAGCGCGTGCTGGTGACCGAGATGGCCGGCCGGGCCAGCATCGAGCTCAAGGCAGGCGAGCTCGGGCTGGACCTGGCCGGCCGCTCGGCCGAGGTCGGCGTGGTCACCGCTCGGGTCAAGGACCTCGAATCCCGGGGCTGGTCGTTCGAGGCCGCCGACGCCTCCTTCGAACTGCTGCTGCGCCACGAGGTCGACGAAGTACCCCCGGCGCCACCATTCCAGCTGGAGTCCTACCGGGTGATCGTGGACCACACCACCGGCGGGACGGTGGTCGCCCAGGCGACGGTGACGGTCCACGTGGCAGGGGAGAGGGTGATCGCCACCGCAGAGGGTAACGGGCCGGTCAACGCGCTGGATGGCGCATTGCGCCAGGCGTTCGAGGCCCACGTGCCGTGGGTGGGCAGCATATCGCTGTCCGACTACAAAGTCCGGATCCTGCCCGGCACATCCGGCACGGATGCGGTGACCCGGGTGCTAGTGGAGACCAGCGACGGGACCGATTCCTGGACCACCGTCGGGGTGCACGGCAACGTGGTGGAAGCCTCCTGGCTTGCCCTGCTGGACGCGATGACCTACGCGGCACTTCGCTACCACGGAGTCGCCAGCACCGCCTAAATCGATCGCTCTCCGGGTTTGGGACGCCTTGTCCGAGGGAATCTGTTTGTTTCCGGACGACGGTCGCCTCAAGGAGAGAGAGCCGTGGACTCGCCTTCTCACGACGTAGCATTGCTGCGAGCTGGTGGTCGCCCCGACCAACCCAGGGACGCCGAGGCATGTGCTTCGGGCCTTGACGACGACAATTACCTGCACGGGGCGGAGACCGTTGCCGGTGCGCTGTTGGCGTTGGCCCTGGGCGCCATGCTGATCACGTCTCTGACCGGTGCACCGAATGTTGCGTGGACCATCCTGCTGGCGGTGGTCGCGGCCGGACTCATCGTGGTGAAGAGGATGCCGGTGGTCCGTCGCCGCGGCGACCGGCGGCTGCCCCCCGCCCCGGGACAAGCGCGCAGGCGAAGCCGGCGCCCCCGGGCAAGCAAACCGCTGAGGGCGATTCCAGTGGCGGCGAGAGCACGCTGACCGTCATCGTCGCACTGGCGGCCAACGCCTTGATCGCGGTGATGAAAGCGGTCGCAGGGGTGTTGACCGGATCGGCCGCGATGCTCGCCGAGGCCGCGCACTCGGTGGCGGACACGACCACTGAGGGGTTGCTGCTGGCCGCGCTGCGCAGCTCAAAGCGACCCGCCGACCGGCGCCACCCGTTCGGTTACGGCAAGGTGCGATTCTTCTGGTCCCTCATCGCTGCTGTGTCGATATTCGTCACGGGAGCGCTATTCTCGGCTTTCGAGGGCGTGCGAACCATCTTTGGTGCGGGTGAGGACCAGACCCTCGCGTGGGTGGCATTCCTGGTGCTTGGGCTGTCGTTCGTGATCGAGGGCGCCTCCTGGATCCGGGCGGTGCGCCAGATCCGCCGCGAAAAGGCCGAAGCGGGCCGCACACTGCTCGCGCACCTGCGCGTCAGCGACGATCCCACCGTCCAGACCGTTTTCTACGAGGACAGCGCGGCGCTAATCGGGCTCGTGCTCGCCTTCGGTGGTGTCGGGTTGCACCTGGTCACCGGCTCGGCCGTGTGGGACGGGCTGGCCTCTCTGCTGATCGGAGTGTTGCTGGCGGCAGTGGCCTACCTGCTAGGCCGCACGAACATGGGACTGCTCATCGGCCAGCAGGCCGACTCGCGACTGGTCCGCGCGGTATATGCCCAGCTCAGCGCCAAACCTGAGGTCCAGCAGGTAGTCGATCTGCTCACCATGTTGACGGGTACGGACAAGGTGTTGCTGTGTGCGCGGGTGGACTTCACCGACCGGTTATCCGCCGATGAGGTGGAACACGCGTGCGTGCGCATCGACGACGAACTCCGTCGTGAGTTCAGCGATCTCGACGAAATCTTCCTCGAGCCGGTGCCGCGGTCCGATCCTGCGCTGCGGGCACGAGTGGTCAACCGGTACGGCTCGGTGCTGGAAAACCTGCACCAGGATTCAGCCCCGCCCGTCCCCTGAAGGTGGTGATGTGACAGGCCGCGAGATCAGTTATCCATGAGAACGACAGCCGCGTCGGGCTCGTTGACGCGGAAGCTGAAACTCTCTTCCAGATAAAGGGTGACGAGCTCGGCGTCGTGCCGCGTGTAGCCAACCGAGAAGTCCTGACCGACGTCGAGGACGAAATCGTCGCCTCGCGTACTCACCACCAGGGCGCCGTCCAACCCCGGAGCCCAGATGATATCTCCGCCGAGGATCTTGCTCAGGTGCTGGTGCAAGAGGTAGCCCCCGTGCTCGATAGTCTCGGCGATCCGGGTGTACCCGTGCGGGCCGATGGCCAGCGAGTAAGGACCTTCGATGCCTGCCTGCCTCAGCACGTCGGTTGCTCTGGCGATAACGAGCGGATAAGCATTAAGGTCCTGCCCCAGTGTCATCGAGGGGTGGCCACTGGACTCTGCAATACCGGTGATCCCGGCCTCCGGCCAACCGTGGAAAACGGCTCGATTTTCGATCAATGCTGCATCGTATGCGGCCCGGTCGAGATCGCCATAGTCCACGTCGGTGGCGCCGCGTTCGGCGTCTTGCAGCCCAGAGCATTCGACGGTGAAGCTCACCCGGATTTCATTCAGCGGCAGCACCCGCCGCTGCCGGGCTGCGGCCGTCTCGGACTTCGTCCCCGGCGGTGTCCCCTCCAATGTCGTGGTCCGGCCGAGGTTGGTGGCCGAATGGGTCCAGCCGTGCGGACCCGACCAGTCGACGAGCCGCCGGGCGGCGAGTTTCGGTGTCAGGCGCGACTTGGCCTCGTCATCGATCTGTTGCCACCCAGTGGTCGGAATCGGTGCATGCCTACGTAAGAGATGATCGGTCATTGTCAACGTCCCTTCAAACTGCCAATGCCCAGCGAGCCGGTCTCGCCAGCAGAAATCTGCGCCGATACCGAATTGACGTACCCCTCTGGGTCTTTGTCGCTTGTATCCAGGTTCCGGGCATCGGCATGGTTGGTCTTGAATTCGAGAAACTGACGGCCCAGCTCGTCTCGCGCGCTGAGTGGAGTGTTACGCCGAAAATCGGCGAGGGCGTCGTCCTCCTCCTCTGCCATGTGCTCGCTGTTGGCCATGCGGGTCTGCCGGACGCTGTCCCACCACTGTGCGCTGCCGATCGGATGCCGGCCTGCCTCGCGAACGCCGTCGCGGATGTCGTTGTGATCACCGATCGCATCGAGGGTCTCGTCCTGTGCGTCATCGCCGCGGCGCAGTAACTGCGGGTAAAAGATCGCTTCTTCGGCCGCCGCGTGAAGATCCAGGAGAGCCGCAAGGGGTTCCCAGAGCGCGCGGAGTTGCTCGGTGCCCTCGGCGTCATCCAAGGCTGCGAACTCCCGCCGGAATGTGTTGTGATCATCCAAGATGAGCTGGGTGATGTCCGCCATTTGCCGTGTTCCCCCGTCAGATGAGTGCCGTCAGGTTCTCCTCTTAGATGTGTCAAGGTCGGCTACCCCTGGGGACCGAACCTGAAACCCGGTGCCTGGCCGCCTGCCCAGCAGGCACCCGCGTGTGCGGAGTTTGCGTTGACCGATCTCGCTGGGGTTAGGCAGGCTCGCAGGTGTGACCGATGCTGCGGTGCGCTCCCGGTGAGCGCGTGGCGTTACGTGGGCAGCATGGTGGATTTACGTCGGCGGCGGCTGAAGGAATTGGCGGACGGGGTGGGCCGAGACGCGGGTGCGCTGCCCGGTGGCTTGCGCCGGGATCTGGTCAATGGAAAGGGAATCGTCGGCGACCTTGGTGTGCTGGCTGACCTGGTCGCGGCCGGCGGCCTTGCGGTGACCGACAAACACATCCGGCGTCTACTGGCTTCCGGGCACAGCGCAGACGAGGTGTTCGAGTGTGTCGTTGCGGCGGCCGCCGGGGCCGGGTTGGAGCGGCTACGCGCCGTCGAGCGGCTCCTCCGGGATTGCCCGCCGTGATCCGCCTTCCGGTGATCGAACGAGGCCGCGGATTGCGCACGCTGGCTTTGCGACCGGTGTTGAGGTGGTTCTTCGGTCAGCCGACCCCGGGCTTTGTCAAGGTGTTGCTCTACCGGCACAAGTTTTTCGGTAAGCCCGTGGGGCGATATGGCCAGGCGGTGTTACGCGGCCCGAGCCGGTGGTCGGTGGCGGAGCGCGAGTTGTTCGCCGCGCTGGTGTCGGTCGGGAACCAATGCGGCTACTGCGCGGGGGTGCACGGTGAAAACGCCGGAGCTGTCCTGGATGCGAGCGTGGTCGATGACGTGGTGCACGGCCGTGACCCAGGTCGCGCCGGGCCCCGGGTGGCCGCAATGGTTCCCTTCCTACGCCGCCTTTCCCAAGGACCCGACCGGATCGCTACCGGGGACGTAGTGGAGTTGCGCTCCGCTGGCCTGGACGATGAGGAGATATTGGATGCAGTCCACGCCGCGGTCCTTCTCGAGATCTGCAACCGCGTGGTCAACGCTCTCGGTGTCGAGCCGATGGAGCCTGCCCAGAACCGGCGCGCCGCTCGGTTCCTGCTGCGCCACGGTTATGACCTGTAGATCCTCGGGGCCGCAAGAGAACGGGCCGGATCGATGACCCGGTGGGTACACGAGATCAGGCATGGCTGGGTGGTCACCGACCGCGTGCCCGGACCTGACGTCGATGAGTTCGCTGAGGCCACCGAGGTCGCAGCGGCATTGGCCCAGTCCCCATGCGGCGCTGACACATTGCTGGCCGTGCAGCACCCCCATCGGACCCCCCAGGCGCTGGCCGACGGATTGTCGTTGGCCGATGCGTTGCCCGCCGCCCGGCAGGTTCTGGCGCGCCTGACCGCCAGTGCGTACCGCGAGGTGGCAGACGTGGTGGCGCCGTATCGGGTGGAGGGCCCGGACGGGCTGGCGGTCGGCGCGTTGTGCCTGATCGACTCGGCCGCTGTGGATTCCGGTGGGCGCTCCTTCGTGCGGCACAGCGAGGAGATCTACCCGCAGGTGGTCCTCGAACGCGCCGCCGTTCTCGCCGGTCTGGGCTGCGCAACCAGCGCGGCGATGCTCGTTCCGGTCCGGGATGGTGAGCGGTTGACCGCAGCCCTCCTGGGCAGCATCGCCAAGCTGGGAGGGCCCGCGGTGTCGACCATCGACTCCGGTGGCCGAACTCACCAGTTGTGGTTGCTGGGTCCCGGTGCTGAGCAGGATGCCGTGCTGGCCGCAGTGTCGCGCAGCCCGCTGTTGGTCGCCGACGGCAATCACCGGGTTGCCGCTGCGGCGGCCAGCGATCGGTCCAGCCTGCTGGCCTTGGTGACCGCAGGACCCGCGCTGCATATCGGTGCGATCCACCGTGCGCTGGTCGCCACCGGGCTGACCTGTGATGATCTGGCCGATGCGTGGCGAGGGGCTGGAGTGACTGTGCGCAACGCTGGCGATCTGGACCCACCGCTGCGTCCTGGCAGCGTGGTGGCCGAGGCCGCCGGGGGCAACCTCCTCGTCACGCTGCCCAGGCCGGAGCCAGGCGAACCGGTCCCGAGGATCGATCACGGGCTGGTAGAGCGGTGGCTCATCGCCGACGCACTGGGCATCGATCCGGAGGGTCCGCAGGTGCGCGCTCTGCCAGCGGGACATCCGGTAGATCCGCAGGTCGACGTCGTCCTGCGGCTAGCGCCGGTGCCTTTCGCCGACGTGCTCGCGGTGCACGAGCAAGGCCGGCGAATGCCGCGCAAGAGCACTTATTTCACACCCAAGCCCCGCAGCGGTCTGCTGCTGGCCGACCTCACCAGTTAACGTGCGGTCGGCTGATGCAACTGCACCCGGCTGAGCCGCCCGTCGTCGATCTCGGCGGTCATCCAAGTGCAGGTCGGCTGGCGGCGCCGGTCGGTAGGGGATCCCGGGTTCAGCAGCCGCAGGCCGGTGGGCGCCATGGTGTCCCAGGGGATGTGGCTGTGTCCGAAGACCAGCACGTCAGCGTCGGGAAACCGGGCGGCGCACCGCTGTTCCCGGCCGCGGGTAGATCCGGTCTCATGCACGACCGCCACCCGCACGCCATCCAGCTCAGCGGTCGCGACCTCCGGAAGCCGTGCACGTAACGATGGCCCGTCATTGTTGCCGACCACGCCGAGCAGCCGGTTCGCCCGGGCCAGCAGCCCGTCCAGCAGCTCAACGCATACCCAGTCCCCGGCGTGCACCACGACGTCGGCGTCATCGACGGCCTGCCACAGCAGTTCGGGCAGGTCCTTGGCACGGTATGGAACGTGGGTGTCCGCCATCAGCAGCAGCTTCATGCCTTGCACGATGACATGCGTATCAGTGGCCCCTCACAAACCCTCTCCCTGTGGACGGCAGTGTGACGACCTGATCAGCGAGGTGTGAGACGCATGACCCAGACAGCTACCCGCGGTGTCGAAGCTCTGCGAGCCCACCATGACTGGGGCGGTGTTAGTCCCGACGGACGGGGGATACGACGATGCGAGGAGGGTGTGGAACGCGAGCATCGACCGCCATCCGGCGGTGATCGCCCGGTGCCAATCGACTCAGGACGTGGTCGCGGCGATCGGCCGCGCCCGCGAGCAGGGGTGGGAGATCTCGGTCCGCGGCGGTGCCCACAACGCCGCGGGCACGGCCGTCTGCGACGGCGGCCTGATAATCGACCTGAGTGAGCTGCGGACGGTGACGGTCGATCCGGAGGCCCGGCGCGTCAGAGTCGGCGGTGGAGCACTCTTGGCCGACATGGACGCGGCCACTCAGGCCCACGGGCTCGCGGTGCCCGCCGGGTTGGTCGGCCATACCGGCGTCGGGGGGCTCACACTGGGCGGTGGGATGGGCTGGTTGACTCGGCGGTTCGGGCTCAGCATCGACAGCCTCGTCTCGGCAGAGGTCGTGATCGCTGACGGCCGGGTGCTGCGCGCTGCCGAGGACGAGCACCCCGACCTCTTCTGGGCGTTGCGCGGGGAGGCGGCAACTTCGGGGTGGTGACATCGTTCGAGTTCCGCCTGCACGAGGTCAACCCGATGGTCCAGTTCGCCCTGTTGTTCTGGCCGGTTGACCAGGGAGTTGAGGCGCTGCGCTTGGCTCGCGAGGTCATCACCGACATGCCGCTGGGCATCAACGTCATCGTCGGTGCCTTGAACGCGCCGCCGGCCCCGTTCGTGCCCGAGCAGCACCACTTCCAGCCTGGCTACGTCATCCTGCTGACCGGCTTCGGCGCGGACGAGGAGCACGGCCGCCTCGTCCGGCGGATTCGCGAGACGCTACCGCCGTTGTTCGACATGGTGACTCCTATGCCCTACGTCGAACTCCAGAAGATACAAGACGAGGGCACTGCTTGGGGGTTTCACAGCTACGAGAAGGGCACTTTCGTCGAGGACCTCTCCGACGAGGTGATCGAGGTCCTCACCGGGCACATGGTGGGCAGGAAATCTCCGATGTCATTGGTTCTCATCACCCGGCTCGATGGTGCCTACAGCCAGGTAGGTGACGACGAAACGGCCTTCGCCGGGGGACGATCACCCCGGTTCAACGTGGCCATCGTCGGCATGGCGCCCGATGCGAACCTGCTGGCTACAGAGCGGGACTGGGTACGCGGGTGCTGGATGGCGCTGCGTCCGCACGCGCTAGGCAGCGGCGAGGGTTACATCAACGCCATGGTTGAGCTCGGGCAAGACCGCGTGCAGGCGGCCTACGGCACGGCTAAGTACGACAGGCTGGCCCGGATCAAGACGGAGTACGACCCAGAAAACATGTTCCACCTCAACGCCAACATCAGGCCCGCCTGAATCCGGGAGCGGACAGGGTGTGGGCTTGGGCGCAACTCCAAGTAGCAGACTACGTCGGTCCAAAAGCGGGTACCTCTTGTGGGCATCGCGACCATTCACCGTCGAAGGAGGCCGCATGAAGATCAAAAAGATTATTACGAACCCGGCACCCCCCGGCCAACTGGTGATCATTGAAGGTGACGACTTGGCCACCGCGGAAAAGCTTCACTTCGGTGACAAGACGATCCCCTTCAAGGTCAACAGCACCGGGGGCATGGAGACGACCATCCCTGACGGCTCGGGTACGGTCGAGGTATCCGTCGAGGGGAAGGATGGCGGCAGGAGCGACAGCGTCAGCTTCACCTACCTTGAGGTGCACTGATATTGGATTTCTGCAGCATGGTCGCGGGGGCGGAGCGGGTCGAGCCTTTAGCTGTCGAAAGGATCGACAAGTAGGTGACGGAGCTGCGCGCCAAGCGCACCTGGCCTAGCCTGACGGTGACGTCGAGGGGTGCAGATCCGGCAGGGAGGGTCAAACCGCGGAATCGGCCTCCGGCCAGTGCAGCTCGCGGCGGCCGAATTGCACTACGACGTCGGCATCGGCAACGACGATGGAGTCGATCCATCGGCCCGGGTGCGCGTGGCGGCGAGCTACTCGACCAGCCCCCACCCGGTCACGATGGAACCGCCTCGTACTCCAGCCCGAGCACCAGATGCGTATCAGCTCCGTCGCTCAGCCGCGACGCGCTGGCGCGTTCCCGGCTGCGGTGGCCGGCGCGGTGATTAATCTTTGCTGAGAACCGTGACGGCCGGGGGAGAGTGGGTGCGAGATGGCGCAGGCCACGAACAGCAGGAGGGAGTTCGGTGACAAGGGCTTCTTGCGGCGGCTGACGCTGGCCACAGCGTGGGGCGAGGGCCTCGACGGGTTCGACCTCGGGGTGCTCAGTGTGGTGCTGGTGCCGCTGGCGATGGAGCTGGGGATCTCGCCGGTGTGGGCTGGGCTGATCGGGGCGTCGTCGCTGATCGGCATCTTCTTCGGCGCGCCGATCGGCGGTTTCCTCACCGACCGGTTCGGCCGCAAGCGGCTGTTCCTGATCGACATCTGCCTGTTCGTCGTCCTCGGTGTGCTGCAGGCCTTCGTCACCGAGGGGTGGCAGTTGTTTGTAGTGCGACTGCTGCTGGGTATCGCCATCGGGGCCGAGTACTCCATCGGCTCGTCGATGCTCTCGGAGTTCGTGCCGGCGCACGGGCGTGGCCGCCGGGTGTCCTACATGCTTGTGTTCTGGTACGGCGGCTATCTGGTCTCGGTGGTGGCCGCCTACGGCCTGCTGGAGGGCCTGGGTTGGAGCTGGCGCTGGGTACTGGCCACCAGCGCGATCCCGGCGCTGGTCGTGCTGGGGCTACGCGTCGGGCTGCCCGAGTCGCCGCGCTGGCTGATGCTGCACGGGCGCACCGAGGATGCCCGCGCGATCATCGACCGCTACCTCGGCGGCGAGGAGCACATGGCTGAGGCCGACTACGCCTCGGACACCAAGAACGGGGCCGGCTGGCGGCAGCTGTTCGCCCCGGGGATGCGCTCACGCACCTTCTTCGTCTGCACCTTCTATATCTGCGTGGTGACGCCGTACTTCGCGATCTTCACGTTCGCCCCGAAGGTGTTCGAGACGCTCAATCTCAACGAGATGGCCGGCACGATCTTCGCCAATGCCATCGCGTTCATCGGGGCGATCGTCGGCATGTTGACGATCGAGCTGATCGGGCGCCGCAAGCAGCTGATCGGCCCGTTCTGGATCATGGCGGTGGCGTTGCTGGTCATCGGGCTGTGGTCCGGTGCACCGCCGATGGCGCTGGTCGGTGCCTTCGCGGTCTTCGCGTTCTTCAACGCTCTGGCCGGCAACCTCACCGCCGTGTACCCGATCGAGGTGTTCCCGACCGATGTGCGGGCCACCGGGGTGGGCATCGCCAGCGCGTTCAGCCGGATCGGGGCCGCGGCCGGAACGTTCCTGCTCCCAGTCGGGATCGAGACCATCGGCCTGCCGTGGTGCATGGTGGTCGGGGCGGCGATGTGCGTGATCGGCGCCGGGGTGTCCCAGCTGCTCGCCCCGGAGACCACCGGCAAATCGCTGAGCCACACTGGCCTGGTCGTCCCGCTCTCGCCGGGGATCGCCCCAGCCTAAGGTCGTGCCTCGCCGGCCTCCCGGTCGACCGCTGGCAGCGAGCAGTGGGACATCGACCTCGACGGTGGGGTGGGCGCCCCCGGCAGGACTCGAACCTGCGGCCTAGCGATTAGAAGTCGCTTGCTCTATCCAGCTGAGCTACGGGGGCCGACCGTGCGTAGCCGTTCGTGAGCAGACTAGCGGCGACCAGCCGCCGGATCGCATTCAGCGGGCTCAGCGGGGTGAATGACCGCCCGATAACCCCGCTGAGCCTGCTGAATGGGTGGGGGAGAGGGCGCTTAGGGTTGAGGTGTGAGGGTTGAGGGTGCCACGCGGCGCGGTGCTGGGGCACGGGCCCGGCCAGGTGCGCTGGTGGCGGTGGGGGTCTTGCTGGGGATGGTGATGGGCACAGGGCTCATTGTTGTACTGGGCGATGATGGGCTCGCTGGCTTGGGGGATCCGGGGCTGCTCACCCGGGTGGCTCTGCCCGCCGTGCGGGTGCTGTGCGAATGCGCTGCGGTGGCGGCGGTGGGGTCGCTGCTATTGGCCGCTTTTCTCGTGCCGCCGCAATTATCTGGCTACCTCGATACCGGCGGATACGCGGCCATGCGGACAGCGCGCATTGCGGCGCTCATCTGGGCTCTCACGGCGGCCTTGACGGTCCCGCTGCAGGCCGCCGATGCCCTGGGGCGCCCGGTTACGGACGTGCTGGACCTGCGGCTACTGGCGTCGATGGCGACAGTCCTGTCGCAGGTGGGGGCTTGGGCGCTCACGGCGGGGTTAGCGCTGGTTCTGGCCGGGTTCTGCTGGGCCGCCCTGACCTGGAGTGCGGCGGTGTGGCTGTTCGTGCTGTCGGTCGTCGCGCTGATGCCGGTGGCACTGACCGGGCATTCCTCGGCAGGGGGCGCCCACGATGTCGCCACCGACGGCTTGCTGTATCACCAGGTCGCCGTGGCACTTTGGGTCGGCGGCCTGGTTGCGCTATTGGTACATCTGAGCCGCCGGGGTGATCACGCGGGACTGGCCTGTGCGCGGTTCTCCCGGCTGGCGCTGGTTTGCTGGATGGTCATGGGCGCCTCCGGGGTGATCAACGCGCTGGTCCGGGTCACACCCGAGAAGTTGTTCACCACCTACGGGCTGCTGGTGTCGGGCAAGGTGGCCGCGCTGATGGTGCTGGGCGTTATCGGTTGGCTGCACCGTCGCGGCTCGGTGGCGGCGGTGGCCGAGCGAGGCGATCCCTGGGCCATCATGCGGATCGGTAGCGTCGAGGTGCTGGTCATGTTCGCGACGATCGGGCTGGCGGTGGCGCTGAGCCGGACCGCCCCGCCCGGCGGGATCGCCGCGCAACCCAGCCGCACCGAGGTGTACCTGGGCTACAACTTGGACGGCCCGCCGACGCCGGCCCGGCTGCTCCTGGACTGGAGACCGGATCTGGTCTTCGGCGTCGCCGCGCTGGTGCTCGCCGGCGGCTACGCGGCCGGGATCCGCCGACTGGGGCGACGTGGTGAGGGCTGGCCGGTGGGTCGCACGGCGGCCTGGCTGGGCGGTTGCGCGATCATCCTGATCGCCACCTCATCAGGTATCGGCCGCTACTCGATGGCGATGTTCAGCGTGCACATGGGTGTGCACATGCTGCTGTCGATGGTGGCTCCGATCCTGCTCGTGCTCGGCGGTCCGGTGACGTTGGCGCTGCGAACGCTGCCTGTCGCGGGATCGGACAACCCGCCGGGACCGAGGGAGTGGTTGCTGGCATTCCTCCACTCCTGGGTCGTGCGGATCGCCACGCACCCGTTGATGGCCCTGAGCGTGTACGTCGGGTCGTTCTATGTTCTGTACTTCACCGGTCTTTACGACGCTGCGGCGCCCTCGCATTGGGCGCATCTGGTGATGAACGCGCATTTCTTGTTGGTGGGTTATGCGTACTACTGGCTCATCGTTGGCGTCGACTCCGTCCCGCGCAGGATCCCTTACCTGGGCAAACTTGGCCTGCTGCTGGCGGCCATGCCCTTCCATGCGTTTTTCGGGATCTCGCTGATGAGCTCGGCGACCCTCATCGGTGGTGACTTCTACCGATCATTGGCGCTGCCGTTCGTGCCAGACCTGCTGGCCGATCAGCGCGTGGGCGGGGTGATGGCGTGGGCCTTGGGCGAAATCCCGATGGTGATCGTGCTGGTGGTGCTACTCGTGCAGTGGGCGCGCTCCGACGCTCGCGAGGCTCGCCGGTTCGACCGTAAGCCCGAACCAGACGACGATTCTGATCTGGTGACCTACCACGCGCTACGTGCCCGATCGGCTGAGCGCCGCACGGGATGAGAGCGTTTCGTACTGACCATCCTCAGGCTCCCGGCCTCCCGAGCTCAGATAAGGGGCCGCCGGCGCCTCGCCGCATCCCGTCACTGACTGCGTAGGATGCGGCAGACGGTGGCCGTGTCGGTGAACAGGGCGTCGCCGGTGTATTCGAGGCACTCGATCGAGCGCCGGGCCGCCTTCTCGTTACCGCCACCGCAGGCGTCGGCCACGACAACGGGGATGTAGCCGAGATCCGTGCCGTGGCGCACCGTAGGGTCGATGCCTACCTCGGTGGCCACACCCACGATCGCGAATGCATTGACGCCGCAGTCCCGGAGCACGATGTCGAGGGGGGTGCCCTCGAAGGCGGACATGGTGACCTTGTCGAAGACAGCCTCGGTGGGGCGAGGCGCAAGTTCCGGGAGAAGCTCGAAACCCGGAGCGTCGCGCAGGAACCACGGGCTGACCGCCTCAACCGAGTCGACCTGCTGCCAAGCCATGGCCATGCGCAACTGGAAGATCCCCATCAATTCCTTGGGCATTGACAGGTGCCGGAGGAACACCACCCGTACACCGGCCGAGCGAGCCGCATCGAGGACTTCCATGACTCGCCTAGCGATCGCATCCGCGTCCTTGATCTGGCCCAGCACGCCTATCTGCATATCGTAGACGATCAAGGCGAGACGGCGGGGATCGCAGACCTCCTCCAGCGTGCGAGGGATCTCAAGGCCGAAGGCTCGCTCCATGCCGCCACCCTAGCGATGGGGCGCCGGTCGGTGCTGTGTGCGGATCGTTTCCCTTGGCCGGTCGGGGCGGGCTAGCACAGCCTCCCGACATTCAGGCGGATCGACTGCGCTGCGCCCGCACGGTTGTGCACATCGATCCTCGCCATCCACATGTTGATCATGAATGGCTACCGGAGTGAGCCTTTGTAGCCCAGCCTGGGCGGTACCGGCCGAGGGGGTCGGCTCCCCGCTCACAGGGCGGGGACGGTTGCACAGGAGGGTATGTGAGATGAGAGAGACACCGGTGACTGTGGTGGGAACGCTGGTCAGTGATATGAGACCCCGCCGGGTTGGTCCAGACCAGACGCTTGTGCTCAACTTCCGGATTGCTTGCAATGAGCGTCGGTTCGACAAGGCGTCGGAGTCATGGGTGGACGGGGAGAGCCTTTATCTGTCCGTGAGCTGCTGGCGCCGGCTCGCCGAGAACGCCGCCAGCCTGGTCAAGGGCGATCCCTTGATCGTCCGGGGAAAGCTGCGCACCCGGGAGTGGGCCACCGAGCAGGGCGAGCGCCGATCGGTCGTCGAACTGGAGGCCACCGCGATCGGACCCGACTTGGCCCGCTGCGCCGCGACCGTGCGCAAGCAGCGCTCGGAAGAACGTCCACGGACGACGGACATCCCCCCGGTGCCGTCCGTCGAGGATCCATCGGACCTGCTTGACGACATGGACTCACCGGATGGGCTGAGCCTGGCCGACCTCGCCGATGCGGCCCGACCGCTGGTGCCGGCGTCGGCGTGAGCGCCCGGGGCCGGGCCGGGCGGAGATCGGCCGCGCAGCCCGGCCCCGGTGAGCACCTCTACGATCGCGGTCGTGGCAGAGTTCATTTACACGATGAAACAGGTGCGCAAAGCACATGGCGACAAGGTCATCCTCGATGGCGTCACCCTCGCGTTTCTTCCTGGCGCGAAGATCGGAGTAGTGGGACCCAACGGCGCCGGCAAGTCCAGTGTGCTCAAGATCATGGCGGGAATTGACCAGCCGAACAACGGGGAGGCATTCCTGGCGCCCAGTGCCACCGTGGGCATCCTGGAGCAAGAGCCCCGGTTGACCGAAGACAAGTCCGTGCTGGGCAACGTCGAGGAGGGCTTGGGCGAGGTCAAGGCCAAGCTGGATCGGTTCAACGAGATCGCCGAGAAGATGGCCACCGACTACTCCGATGCGCTCATGGAGGAGATGGGCCGACTCCAAGAGGACCTCGACCACGCCGACGCGTGGGATCTGGACTCCCAGCTGGAGCAGGCCATGGACGCCCTGCGGTGCCCACCGCCCGACGAGCCGGTCAGTCACCTCTCCGGAGGAGAGCGGCGCCGCGTCGCGCTGTGCCGGCTGCTGTTGTCCAAACCCGACCTACTGCTGCTCGACGAGCCCACCAACCACCTGGACGCGGAGAGCGTGCTCTGGTTGGAGCAGTTCCTGGCGGGCTATCCGGGTGCCGTCCTGGCCGTCACCCATGACCGGTACTTCCTCGACAACGTCGCCCAGTGGATCCTGGAGCTCGATCGTGGCCGGGCCTACCCCTATGAGGGCAACTACTCCACCTACCTGGAGAAGAAGGCCGACCGCCTCGCAGTCCAGGGACGCAAGGACCAGAAGCTGCAGAAGCGCCTGCGTGACGAGCTCGCCTGGGTGCGATCGGGTGCAAAAGCCCGCCAGGCCAAATCCCGAGCCCGGCTGCAGCGTTATGAGGAGATGGCGGTCGAAGCCGAGCGCAGTCGCAAGCTGGACTTCGAGGAGATCCAGATCCCAGCCGGGCCGAGGTTGGGCAACATCGTGGTGGAGGTGTCGCACCTGGACAAGGGCTACGACCACCGCATGCTGATCAAGGATCTGTCCTTCACATTGCCCCGCAACGGCATCGTCGGAGTCATCGGTCCCAACGGCGTTGGCAAGACGACCCTGTTCAAGACCATCGTCGGTCTGGAGAAACCTGACTCCGGCGTGGTCCGGGTGGGCGAGACAGTCAAGCTGTCCTATGTGGATCAGGAGCGCGCGGGAATCGATCCCAACAAGACGGTCTTCGAGGTGGTGTCCGACGGCTTGGACTACATCCAGGTCGGGAACACCGAGATGCCAGCGCGGGCATATGTCAGCGCCTTCGGCTTCAAAGGCCCAGACCAGCAGAAGCCGGCTGGGGTGCTCTCAGGCGGTGAACGCAACCGGCTCAACCTGGCGCTGACGCTCAAGCAGGGCGGCAATTTGATCCTGCTCGACGAACCCACCAACGACCTCGACGTCGAGACGCTCAGCTCGCTGGAGAACGCGCTGGAGCAGTTCCCGGGCTGCGCGGTCGTGATCTCCCACGACCGCTGGTTCCTGGACCGAGTGGTGACCCACATTCTCAGCTGGGAGGGCACAGAGGAGAATCCCGCTTCCTGGTTCTGGTTTGAGGGGAACTTCGAGGCCTACGAGCAGCACAAGATCGAACGGCTCGGAGCGGATGCTGCGCGACCACACCGCGTGACGTACCGCAGACTGACCCGAAACTGACCGGAGATGTGGCGGTCGATGATCGGGAACTCCGATGGGGGTGGGAGGTGAGCAGCACGGCGCGCGAGGTCCGGGCTCCTATGACGGCCAACGGAGGCGAAGCCGCATCGCTGGTGGAATCGGCCATGCTGCTGCGCTGGCGAGCTCCGGAGCTGGCGCTCCTGCTGGCCGACCGGGCGGTGACCGCAGCGCAGGACGACAAGATGGCCGTCCTGCAAGCAGATCACCTTGCGGTGTTTGCGCTTAACCATCTCGGACGACATGGCGAGGCGGTTCATCGCCTCTTCCCGGCGATACAAGATGCGGACGCCCCGCAGGGACTGCGGCACGAGTTGCAGGTGGAGTTAGCGCGTTGTGCTGTCGCGGTCGGGGAGCCCGCCACCGCGCTCGACGCGGTGCATGCGGTGCTGGCCGCCGGGGACGACGTCGCTCCGGTGTTGCGAGGCGGGGCACTCGTAGCCGTGGCCGAGGCGACCCTGGCGCTCGGCCGAAAGGACCTGGTCACCTCCGCGCTCGAGGAAGCTGATGAGCTTTATCGCGAGGACCCGGGTCTGGATCGCGACACTGCGCTGCTGCTGCGCGCTGCCGTCAGGGCAACCGACGCGGCGCGGCATCGTGGCAGCGGGGCGGCGATAGAGGCCGAGGCGAAGTCTCGGGAGGGTCGCGAGCTGTTGGCTGGGCTGGCGGATCCGGATCACGACAGCGGCGCGGTGAGTGCGCGGTTAATGCTCGAGCTGGCGCTGACCCTCCTCGACCGTGGCGCGGGCGAGACTGCAATGCAGGAAGTGCGGCCGCTGCTGCGCCGTCCGGTGCGGGCAGCTGCGGCTAGTTCAGTTGGCCGGTTGCGGCTGGCCCTGGCCACCCAGGTGCATCTCGCTGAGGGTCGCCACGAGCCCGCACTGACCTTGCTCGCAGACGCGGTGGAAGGCGCCCAACGCTATGGCGTGGACGCTGTCCTCGCCGAATGCCTGGAGGGTTTGTCCCACGTGCACGAAGCCAGGGATGAGTTCGCCGACGCCTTACATTGCATGCGCGCAGCCCGCGCTGCGGAAGCTCGCCATCGCCGCGACGTAGCAGCCGCGCGATCAATCCTGCTGGAACATTGTGGATCCGCGCGCCGTGAGCAAGCCCGCCTGGTCGGGCAAGTTGCCGAGCTGCTAGCCAGTGCTGGGATGGGGTACGCCGGACTCGACTCGGATACTGGAACGCTGCACGCTGAGCCGGTGCAGGGTGTAGCACTGGAGGTAGCCGAGTTACAGGTTGCTGACGTTGAGCCCGCTGAGGTGGAGCGGGCGGAGGTTGAGGCCGTAGAGGTTGAGGCCGTAGAGGTTGAGGCCGTAGAGGTTGAGGCCGTAGAGGTTGAGGCCGTAGAGGTTGAGCCCGATGAGGTTGAGATCACAGTCGAGGTTGAGCCCGCTGTGGGGGAGGCCATTGAGGCAGAGACCTGCCATCCGATCGACCCCGCATCGATGCCTGCACCTGCGAGTACCACGTTGGCCGGGTCCAACGGAGAATCGACAGCACCGGTCGATCCACCTGCAGCGGTGCCACCGGTGGCTGAAGAACCGACTGCTGTACATGACGCCGAGTCATCGAGTGGGCTTGATTCCTGGCAGTCCAGGGCCCGGCACCGCCGCGGGGAGGAAGGCACCCTGGTGTCGGTGAGTGACCTGCTTCCCGCATCGGCCCTGTCGGCAGGCCGATCCGGTCGACGCCGTGCCGGGGAGCCTGCCGAGATTAACCCTGGGGAGACGCTCGGAGTCGAGAAACACCCCCTCGTGGGGGATGGATCCGAGCAGGGCAACGCGACCCGTCGACCGGTTGCGGATAGTCCGGACACCTCAAGCATTGCCTTGGGCTACCCCCTGCTCGTTCACCCCCCGTCGGACTCGGTGCCGAGCCCGGACGGCGATGCCATCGGCGGCACTCCAGAGGAGGACACCGAGACTTTCCCGGTGACACGGCGGGACTCCCCGCCGCCCGCACCGCCGCCGCGGGCGCTGGAATGGGAACCTGCGGATGGGGATGCAGCGCCAGAAGGCGAGACACCACAGATGGGTCTTGGCGACCTACTGGCCGAGGCGCTCGCTGCGTATCAGGAGAGCCGTGACGTCTGCATCGACGCCCGCTCCGCCGGGATGTCTCGCAATGATGCTTCCACCGCGGCGGATGCCGAGACCACCCATGACCTGCCTCGTTACCGTGGACCAGGAACACGCTGGACGGCTGGTTTGGTGCTGGCCCCGAACCCGAGCGATCCGGATCCGACTGATCTGGATCCACGTGACGCAGACGAGGGAGACCCCCCCGAGGCGGTCACCAACCCACTCCTGCGCCTACCGAATCTCACCGCCGAACCGCGGTGGCTTCCGTCCGAGGCGGATCGTCGCTCCGCCGCCGGAGATTAGGGGTAGCGTCCCTAGCTTGGACACGACAGCCTTGGACACAACAGGTCTGGTTCGGGCGTTGACCCGTGGTCCGACTGGCGCAGGGGTAGTTGGCGGTGTTCATTACGGACGTGGCAGTGCGCTGGTCGGATATGGACGTCTACGGGCACGTCAACAATGCACGCGTGGTCACGCTGTTGGAGGAGGCGCGTACTGCTCTGCTATTCGGCGAGGGCGCCAGGCGTGGTGCTCAGACCCTCGCCGAGGGCGTGGTCGTTGTCGAGCTGAGGGTCCGCTACCACCAGCCGTTGGTGTACTCGGCCCACCCGGTGCGGGTGCGGCTATGGGTCAGCGAGCTGCGGGCCGCCTCGTTCACGCTTGACTACGTCGTGGCGGGTACCGGCGGCGATGCGATCAGCGCCTGCACCCAGCTCGCGCCCTACGACACCGGCGCGCAACGGCCGCGCCGGCTGATGCCCGCCGAGCGGGAGTTCCTGGCAGCGTTTCGAGACCAAGGTGGCGATGGCTGAGCTGTTTATCCCAGATCCCGTCGAACGGGATGATCTGGGCGTCTTCGTGGCTCGCGCAGTCCGGCTGGACAGCGAGGCGCTTGTGCGGCTACGGAGCGGAAGCGGCCACCTGCACGCGTGGGTGGACACCCCGTTTGACGCTCTGGTGACTCGCTCGGTGCTCGGTACGGTACGTCCTGCTGATCTCACCATTAAAGGGACAGACCTGCTATCCGCGGTGACCGTGGCCGCCGACACCGCAGTCGACCCTGGCGGGGTGCAGGATATCCTCTGGCGTTGCGCGCTGCCGCCAGAACGGGGTTGGCGTGAGGTGGATCAAGTGCCCGCTGAGATACTAGCCGGACTAGCCGACCAGGGTGTTTCTCTCACCAGGGAGAACCACGGCTCGCCGCCCCCCGCGTTGCTGGACCAAAAGGTGATCACGGTCAGCGGGGCCGGTTTCGACGTCGGGGTACCGATGCGTTGCCTGTTCGCCCTGTCCGGCATGGGGTTCGTGGGCAGGCATGCCGCCGCTGAGACCGTCCGGGTGTGGGCCACCGACTCGTGGCTGCGGCTGGATGCCCGCTATGGCGCGGTGCTGCGTCGCCGGCATGCCCTGCTTCCGCTGCTCGTCTGAAGGTGCCTGATCCGGGGTTCGGTGATTAAACCAACCAGACGGCGGTATCGGGCGGGAGAGCGTCGCCGCTGAGTGGGAGTGGGCCGCTAGCCAGCAGCACCTGCCCAGGCGGGAGGGACACCGGCGTCGAAGAGGTATTGAGGCCGCAAACCAATCCGCCGCCCTTACGCCGGAACGCAAGACATCCCGGTGGTGCGCCGAACCATTCCAACTCGGAGCCGGTGAACGCGTGGTGCCCCTTGCGTAGTTCCAACGCCTGCCGGCACAGCGACAACGTCGAGTCCGGGTCTTCCAGCTGCGCTTCCACGGCGTGACCAGCCCAGTCCGCGGGCATCGGCAGCCAGGTGCCGGGCGTCGGGCTGAACCCGTAAGGCGGGGTGAGGCCCTCCCACGGCAGCGGGACCCGGCAGCCCTCGCGTCCCCGGTTGGTGAACCCGGAGCGCCGCCACATCGGATCCTGCAGCGCCCAATCGGGCAGCTCAGCGTTCGGCAGACCCAGCTCGTCGCCGTTGTAGAGGTAGACGGGCCCGGGCAGGGCGAGCTGCACCAGCGTCATCGCCCGCGCTCGCCTCAGGCCCACCTCACCGCCGCCGTAGCGGGTCACCGGACGAACCGCATCGTGATTGGAGATCGTCCAGGTCGCCGGTGCCGGGCTGCCCTGAACCGCCATCAATGAGTGCTCGATGGCCGCGCGGATTCTGTCAGCCTCGAACGTCGCCTCCAGCAGCCGGAAGTTGAACCCCATGTGTAGCTCATCGGGGCGCACATAGCGGGCGAAGGCGAGGTCATTGCTCACCCAGATCTCGCCGACCGCCACTCGTGCCGGGTACTCGTCGAGCACCTTCCGGATCATCCGGTGGATGTCGTGCACACCGTCGGCGTCGAAGCGGGGATCGGCGACGTCCACATCGGGCAGACCGCTACCGGTCGCGATCGGCTGCGGCATGTCCGGCAGCCCGGCAGGTTTGGCCATCGCGTGCGCCACGTCGATCCGGAACCCGTCCACCCCTCGGTCCAGCCAGAACCGCATGGTCCGTTCGAGATCAGCGGCCACCTCCGGGTTCTCCCAGTTCAGGTCTGGCTGCTCGGGTGCGAACAGATGGAGATACCACTGCCCGGCGTCGCCCGTCGAGGAGTGCAGCTGGGCCCACGCCGGTCCGCCGAAGGTGCTGGTCCAGTTGTTCGGCGGCGCTGACCCGCCAAACCCGGAGCCGTCCCGGAAGATGTAACGGGCCCGTTCGCGGCTGCCCGGCGCCGCCGCCACGGCTGCCTGAAACCACTCGTGCCGGTTGGACGTGTGGTTGGGCACGAGGTCGATGATGATCCGTAATCCGCGCTGGTGCGCATCGCTGAGCAGCCGATCAAAGGTGGCCAGATCACCGAAGAGGGGGTCGACGTCGCGCGGATCGCTGATGTCATAGCCATGGTCGACCATCGGGGAGCGGAAGAACGGAGTAAGCCACAGCGCGTCCACGCCGAGCAATTCCAAATAGCCCAACCGGCTGCGCACACCCTCCAGATCACCCACGCCGTCGCCGCTCGCGTCGGCGAAGGAACGGACATAGACCTGGTAAAAGGCGGCATTGCGCCACCAGGTCTCGTCTCCGGAGGCCAGGTGGCGATCGTCGGCACGTCGCACGAGCTTATCCTGCCAGTGGAATCGTCGCGATCGTCGGCAATCAGCTCAGCGAGTTGAGCAGGCTGTTCGCGGCCATCTCCAGGTAGTTCCAGAGCACGGCACGGTGGGCCTCGTCGAGATCGGCCTCATCCACCGCGATGCGCATACAGCGTAACCAGGCATCGCGCTCGGTCGGTCCGATCCGGAAGGGCACATGCCGCATCCGCAGCCGTGGGTGGCCCCGCGCCTGCGAGTAGGTGTGTGGGCCGCCCCAGTACTGCATCAGGAACAGTCGCAGGTGCTCCTCGGCGGGCCCTAGGTCCTCCCCAGGATAGAGCGGGCGCAGCACCTCATCCTTCGCCACCAGCTCATAGAAGCGGCCGACGATCCGGCGAAACGTCTGCTCGCCGCCGACGGCCTCGTAAAAGTTCTCCGGAGCAGCCACCTGTCCATCCTGCCTTGCCGGCTGCCGTTTGGGGGAGGAGGCGTCAGGACGGGGGGGCAATATGGCTAGCC
>CAXUFG010000040.1:0-28185 GCA_964250265.1 uncultured Pseudonocardiaceae bacterium
CGCTGTCGGCCGGGTACTACGACGCCTATTACGGCCAGGCCCAGAAGGTCCGCACCCTGATCATCCGGGACTTCGCCGCGGCCTTCGAGCGGGTGGACGTGCTCATCTCGCCGACCTCCCCGACCACCGCGTTCCGTCTCGGTGAGCGGGTGGCCGATCCGTTGGCGATGTACCTGTCGGACCTCTGCACAATCCCGGCCAACATGGCGGGCAACGCTGCATTGTCGGTGCCGGTCGGGTTTTCTGATGACGACGGCCTGCCAGTCGGTCTGCAGGTGATGGCGCCCACCTTGGCCGACGATCGGGCCTACCGGGTGGCGGCGGCCTACGAGGTGGCCCGTAATGCTGCCGATGGTGGCCCGCTGTCGTGCCGGGTGCCTGATTTGGAGGTGGCGGCCCGATGACCGCTGCGCCGATGGACACTGTGACGATGGACTATGGCGAGGTGCTGGAGCGTTTCGAGCCGGTGCTCGGCCTTGAGGTGCACGTGGAGCTCTCCACCGCGACCAAGATGTTCTGCGGCTGCGTCAACGTGTTCGGGGCGCCACCCAACACCCAGGTCTGTCCGACGTGCCTGGGGCTGCCGGGATCGCTGCCGGTACTCAATCGCGTCGCGGTGGAGTCAGCGATGCGGATCGGGTTGGCGTTGAACTGCTCGATCGCGCCGTGGTGCCGGTTCGCCCGGAAGAACTACTTCTACCCCGACATGCCCAAGAACTTTCAGACCTCCCAGTACGACGAGCCGATCGCGGTGCACGGCTCGCTGGACGTGCAACTGGCAGACGGCTCCACGTTCACCGTCGGCATCGAGCGCGCACACATGGAGGAGGACACCGGCAAGTCGCTGCACGTCGGCGGTGCGACCGGTCGTATTCACGGCGCGAGCCACTCCCTGCTGGACTACAACCGCGCCGGCGTTCCGCTGATCGAGATCGTGACCAAGCCGATTCAAGGCGCAGGCACCCGCGCGCCTGAGATCGCCCGGGCCTACGTCACGGTGCTGCGCGGCCTGCTGCGGGCGCTCGGCGTCTCCGACGTGCGGATGGACCAGGGATCGCTGCGCTGCGACGCCAACGTTTCCTTGATGCCGCGGGGTTCGTCGGTCTTCGGTACCCGAACAGAGACCAAGAACGTCAACTCGCTGCGTTCGGTGGAGCGCGCGGTGCGCTTCGAGATGTGCCGCCAGGCCGCGGTGTTGGCTTCTGGTGGCGTCATCGTGCAGGAGACCCGGCATTTTGACGAGGCCAGCGGCACCACGTCGCCCGGGCGCCGCAAGGAGACCTCGGAGGATTACCGGTATTTCCCGGAGCCAGACCTGGTACCGATCACTCCCAGTGATGAGTGGGTGCAGCGGCTGCGGTCCACGCTTCCCGAGCTGCCCTGGCAACGCCAGGCCCGGGTGCAGGCCGAGTGGGCCCTGTCCGACGCCGAGTTGCGCGATCTGGTCAACGCCGGCGCGCTGGAGCTCATCGCGGCCACCGTCGACGCCGGAGCCCCGCCCGCCGAGGCGCGGTCGTGGTGGGTGGCCTACCTCACCCAGCAGGCCAACTCGCGCGGGGTCGAGCTCGCCGAGCTGCCCATCGCCCCGCAACAGCTGGCCCGGGTGATCGCGCTGACCGGTGAGGGCACGCTGACCAGCACCATGGCCCGCCAGGTCGTCGACGGGATTCTCGCCGGGGAGGGCGAGCCCGACGACATCGTCGTCACCCGTGGTCTGGCCGTGGTCTCCGACGACTCCGCGCTGACCGCCGCTGTCGAACAGGCCCTGGCGGCCCAGCCCGATGTCGTCGCGAAGATCCGCGGCGGCAAGGTGGCCGCGGCGAGCGCGATCGTGGGAGCCGTGATGAAAGCCACCGGTGGCCAGGCCGACGCCCGACGGGTCCGCGAGCTAGTGCTTGCGCTCGTGAGCGCGTAACAGTGTTCCAGCACCAAACGCCACTCACGAGTTATCCACAACCACCTTGCTGTCCACAGCCGGGCACGAGGGCAGCGCACGCGGCGATGTCGCCACGGCAGGGTGTGTCGGCATGCCGAGACCGCGCATCGAACGTCCCCGACCCGCACCGCGTCAGGTGCGCGATGTGGTGGCTTGGGACCAGCTGGTGCGTGAGCAGCACGGTGCCGTGGATACTCAACAACTCGCCGCGCTCGGGGTCACTGCTGATGCGATCGAGGCGAACATCGACGGCGGCCGGTGGCACGCCCTGCTGCCCCGGGTCTACTCGACAACCACTGGCCAGCCGTCAAGACCCACCAAGCTGCATGCTGCGCTGCTCTACGGGGGCCCGCTCGCAATTCTGAGCCACCGCACCGCCGCCGAGGAGTGGGGCATGGTGCAGGTCAAGGATGGCCCGGTACACGTGACGGTGCCCTACGGGTGCTCGGCGGTATCCCAACTGCCGGAGGTGGTGGTGCACCGGTCCAGGGCATTCGCGTACATCGCCGTGTCAAGCATCCCGCCCCGGACCAGCCGGGCCGATACAGCACTCGATCTTGCCGTTGCTGAGCCGAACGCACGCGAGGCGATGCGGCGGCTGGTGAGTGTGACTACCACATGCGGCATTCCGCTGTCTGAGCTGGAGCAGCAGCTGGCCGAACGGCCTCCGTACCGCTACCGCCCGGCGCTCGCGTCGGCCCTGCGGCGGATGGCGGGCGGCGTGGCGTCGGTGCTTGAGGACCTGTACGCGTTGGACGTCGAAGACGCTCACGCTATCCCCGCTGCGATGCGACAGGTGCCCTTCGAAGTGGACGGGCACATCCTGTGGGAGGACGCAGTGTACGACCACATCGGTGTCCCGCTCACCGTCCGGCTGGATGGGCGCGCGTACCACTCGCATCCCTCCGTAGCCTTCCGTGACCGACGGCGAGACAACGCGGCCGAGTTGGCCGGACGCGCGCGACTGGTTTTCGGCTGGCGAGACATCAAGGAGGATCCCTGCGGCGCGGCCCAGGAGGTGCTCACTGTGCTGCGCCGGCATCATTGGCACGGGCAGGTGGGCCCGTGCAAGCGATGCTCGTGAGTGGCGTTCGGTGCTATAACACTGTTACGCACTCACGAGCCCGGGGGCCACGACCCTAGTCGTGCCCTCCGCCGGGGCCTATCAGATCGGGGAGGATGAAGACGCGGTCGTCGCTGGAGATCCGGGTCGGACCCGCCTTGTTGACAGTGCCCAGCCACAACGTCCGCGCGTCCGGGCTCAGGGCCGCCGCGGAGACCCGGCCGTAGCGCTCCAGCGGAATCTGCAGGGGCGGACCGAGGAAGGTGCCCCCCGGTCCGATCCCGAGCGCGAACATCGGCGTCCCACTGGTGAACGCGACCTGGATGCGACCCATCATGACCACGCATCCCGCAGCGCCGCTGCCTCCAGGCCAGGTCCAGGCGGCCCGGCCCAACGGACGCCCCGGTTTCACCCGGTGCAGCAGGTCGTGGTCGGGCACCCGGTCGGTGATCCACAGCTCCTTGGTCAGTGGGTCGAGACACAGCCCGCCCGGCGCGTGCAGCCCGCTGACCAACACCTTGGACCCCGCAGGATTGCCCGGCGCGGGGTGGCCAAAGGTGTCGATCCGCAACACCTTGCCGGCCAGCGACTGGGGATCCGCGGCGGCGGCTGGATTGCCGGCGTCGCCAGTGGCGACCAAAAGCATCCCGTAGGAGTCCACCGCAAGCGCGCCTGCGTTGCCGGTGGCACCCCGTGGGATCCCGGCCAGCACCGGCTTGGGCATGTCGCCAGGGGCGATCCGGACCACCCGGTTGTCGACGGGCGTGGTGATGTAGGCGTAGATCAGCTCGTCTTCGGCGTAGCTTGGAGACAGCGCGAGGCCCGTGAGGCCGCCATCACCGGCAGGATCCACGGTCAGGGCGGCTAACTCCTTGTTCGGCCGCTGCCGCTGGACCTGCACGATACGGCCGGTGGTGCGCTCCGCGGCCAGCGCCACTGGCGTGGAGCCCGGCAGCACGACCAGTGCGGAGATCGGTTCCAGGCATGTCGCGACGACCTGCGGATCCGGATCGGTGCAGCCCTGCGGCGGGCCCGGCGGTGGCCGCCCGGGTGCGCCCGGGCTCGGCGCCCGCGACGGCGCCGGGATCTCGGGTCTCGGTCCGGCCTCGGACCCGACCTCGAGTTTGGGGTGAAATGGTGCGGTGCCCCGGTCCGGGAAAGTCGGCATCACCGAACACGCGCACAGCAGCGCAGCCGTCATGAGCACTACCCAGATCGTGCGGCGCACCCCGCGCAGGCGGAGGTCGACCGAGGGCCCGGTGGGGCCCGGCACGGGGGGGCGCACGGTCGGCCAGGCTAGATGCCGGCCGGTGTGCCGATGGTGAACCGTCACTGAAGTCGGTGACGGCATGCGCGTACGGTGACAAGACCCCGCAATTTCTTCCTTTTCACTCGTTTGGATGATATGTCTGCGGTTGCGAAAGCCGCATCCTTCGCGAAGGCGTGTTCAGCGGGCGTTCAGGCAGCCGTAGCAACCCGTGACACACGTTGAGGGCCGCCGGGGGCGAGCGATGTCCGCTGTCGTGTTGGAGTACCAGCCATGATGCGCTGGATCATCTCCTCGAGTATCAGGTTCCGGCTGCTGGTATTGGTCGCAGCGGCGGCAGTGTTGTCCCTCGGCGTCGTGCAGCTGCGCGCGGCGACGGTGGACGCGCTGCCGGAGTTCTCCCCGACCTACGTCGAGGTCCAGACCGAGGCGCTGGGCCTATCGGCCGCCGAGGTGGAGCAGTTGATCACCGTTCCGCTGGAGGCGGACCTGCTCAACGGCGTGGCGTGGCTCAAGCACATCCGATCGGAGTCGGTACCAGGCCTGTCGTCGCTGGTGCTGGTGTTCGAGCCGGGAACCGACCCGCTCAGGGCACGCCAAGTGGTCAACGAACGGATCACCCAGGCCAAGGCGCTGCCCAATGTCTCCAAGCCTCCGACCATGCTCGAGCCGTTGTCCTCATCGAGCCGGGTGCTGATGATCGGGCTCGCCCCGCGCGACCCGAAGGACCTCTCGCTGGTCGAGGCCTCGGTACTCGCCCAGTGGACCATCAAACCGCGGCTGATGGCGGTCCCCGGGGTGGCCAACGTGTCCATCTGGGGCCAGCGTGATCAGCAGCTGCAGGTTCAGGTCGATCCCAAACGCCTGGCCAGCCAGGATGTCTCGCTGGCGCAGGTGCTCACCACCGCCGGCAACGCCATGTGGGTCTCTCCGTTGAGCTTCCTGGAGGCGTCCACACCTGGCACCGGCGGGTTCATCGACACCACCAACCAACGGCTCGGTATCCAGCATGTCTCGCCGATCGTCTCCGCACCCGACCTGGCACAGGTGACTGTTGAGGACACCCCGGGCCGGGTGGTGCGCCTGGGCGATGTGAGCACCGTGGTCACCGACCACCAACCGCTGATCGGTGACGCTGCCGCCGGCGCAGCCCCCGCCCTGCTGCTCATGGTGGAGAAGTTCCCCGGCGCCAACCCGCTGGCGGTGACCCATGGGCTGGAGGGCGCGATCGACGAGCTGCGCCCCGGCCTGTCGGGCCTGCAGATCGACACATCGGTGTTCCGGCCGGCGACGTTCATCGACACGGCGATGCACAACGTCGGGTTCTGGCTCCTGATCGCCGCCGTCGCGCTGATCATCCTGCTCGGGCTCGTGCTGTTCCCATGGCGCACCGCCGTGATCAGCATGGTGGCCATCGTGCTCTCGCTGCTGGCTGCCCTCGGCGTCCTGCTGATCACCGGCGCGACGATTAACATGATCATTATCGCTGGTCTGATCGCTGCGACCGGGCTGGTTGTGGATGACGCGATCGTCGATGTGGAGCGCATCCGCCATCGGCTGATCGAGGAGCGGGACCAGGGGGAGCGCTCGACGATCGCGGTGGTCGGGGCGGCGTCCCTGCAAGCGCGGAGCGCGATCATCTATGCCACGGCCATCACCGCGCTGGCGGTAGTGCCGGTTTTCTTCCTAGGCGGCCAGGCACGGGAGTTCTACCGACCGCTCGCGCTGGCTTACCTAATCGCGGTGGCGGCCTCGATGCTGGTCGCGCTCACCGTCACGCCGGCGCTGAGCGTGCTGATGCTGAGTGGGCCGCTGGAAACCCGTGGCGCGCCCGCGCGCCGGGAATCGGCGGTGCTGCACTGGGGGCAGCACCGCCTGGGGGCGATCCTGCCGGGTGTCCTGCAACGCCCCCGCCGGGCGCTGGGTGCCGGGGTGGTGCTGGTGTTGCTCGGAGTCGGCGTGTTGCCGTTGTTCGAGCAGTCCATGCTGCCCTCGGTCAAGGATCCTTACCTACTGATCCAGTTCGACGGTCCACCCGGCACGTCGCTGCCGGAGATGAACCGGATCACCGCACGGGCCAACAATGAGCTGCGGGCCATCCCTGGCGTTCGCACGGTGGGCTCCCAGGTGGGCCGGGCTGTGCTGGCCGACCAGGTGGTCGGGGTGAACTCCGGGCAGCTGTGGGTAAGCCTGGACCCGTCGGCCGACTACGAGCGGGTGGTGGCTGAGATCACCACCGCGGTGCACGGCTACCCGGGGATCACCAGCGACGTGCTGACCTACGAGAAGCGCCGAACCGACGAGATCCTCTCCGGATCTATCGCCGACGTGACCGTGCGGGTTTACGGCCAGGACAGCGACATATTGCGGGCCAAGGCACAGGACGTGCTCACCCAGCTGGCCGGGATCGACGGCGTTGTGCACCCGCACATGGACCTGCAGGCCCAGGAGCCGACGTTGATGCTGGACGTCAGCCTTACTGCGGCCCAACAGTTCGGTATCAAGCCCGGGGACGTCCGGCGTGCGGCGGCCACCTTGCTGGCCGGTACCGAAGTCGGCAGCCTCTACCAGGGACAAAAGATCTTCCAGGTGGTGGTGTGGGGCATCCCGGACGCGCGGCACAGCCTCTCCAGCATCCGCGACCTGGTGATCGACACCCCCAGCGGCGGTCACGTCCGGCTCGGCGATGTGGCCGAGGTGGGAATGGCCGCGAAACCCACCGTGGTCAAGCGCGAGGACGTCTCACGGTACGTCGACATCAGCGCCAACGTGTCCGGGCGGTCGGTGAGCGCGGTGCGCACTGACGTGGCGAACCGCCTCAAGACCGTCACGTTCCCGACGGAGTACCACGCGGCACTGCTGGGTGACTATGCCGAACAGCAGGCGTCGGTGCTTCGCCTCATGGCGGTCTGCATCGGAGTCGCAATAGGGATGTTCCTGTTGCTACAAGCGGCGTTCGGTAGCTGGGGGCTCGCGGCGGCGGTGTTCGTAGCGCTGCCTGTCGCGCTGAGCGGTGGGGTGCTCGCCGCATTGGCCAGCGGCAGGTTGATCTCGCTCGGGTCGTTGCTCGGGCTGCTCGCGGTGTTCGGGATCGCCACCCGGCACTGTGTCCTGCTGATCCGGCACTACCAGGACCTGCGGCGCAACGATCCGCCGGAGCTCTCCACAGAGCTGGTGCTGCGGGGCACCTCAGACCGGGTGGGCCCGATCCTGGGCACCACGCTGGCGGGCGCCGTACTGTTCGTCCCGGTGCTGATCTTGGGCAATGTCGCCGGCCTGGAGATCGCGCAGCCGATGGCGGTAGCCGTCCTGGGCGGGCTGGTGAGCGCCGCCTTCCTGAACCTGATCGTGGTTCCCGCGCTGTATCTGAGCGTGTGGCCGCGCACCCTTGCCCGGGAGGAGCAAACGACATGGGCCACCGCAATCGATGGGCCAGCGCCTTCGCGCTGATCGCCGTGACGATCGCCGCCGGCTTGCCGGTCGCTGGCTGTGCCAGTGCGCCGGCCGCTGGGAGCCCGGCATCCGAGGTGGCGGTCTCGAAGGTCGAACCGGTAGCCGGATCCGACGTCGCCACGGTGACGCTGTCCAGCGATGCGGCGCGCCGCCTCGGCATCCAGACCGGCGTGGTCGGCGTGACGGTGGTCGCCGGCCTGCCGCGCAAAGTCGTCCCGTACTCCGCGGTGCTCTACGACCCGACCGGCAAGACCTATGCCTACAGCAACCCGCGCTCGCTGGACTACGTCCGAGTGCCACTAAACGTCGATGTCGTCGACGGGGACCTGGCGGTACTCAATGACGGACCACCGGCGGGGACGGCGGTGGTGACGGTGGGCGCCTCGGAGCTGTTCGGCACCGAGTTCGAGGTCGGCGGGGAGTAGGCCAGCACATGCTGCGCTGGATCGTCGGCTCGAGCCTCAAGGGCCGTTTCCTCGTCATCGCGCTGGCCGGCGTGCTGATGTTCTTCGGCACCTTGCAGCTGCGTGACTCACCGGTCGATGTCTTCCCCGAGTTCGCGCCGCCGCGGGTCGAGGTGCAGACCTCCTGCCTGGGCCTCTCCGCCGCCGAGGTGGAGAGCCTGGTGACCACCCCGCTGGAGCAGGGACTCGGTGGGCTGCCGGGTCTGGACACCATGCGCTCCAAGTCGGTCGCCACGGTGTCGTCGATCGAGCTCATCTTCGCCCAGGGAACCGATGTGCTGCAGGCTTCCCAGCTCGTGCAGGAGCGGCTCGCGACCCTGTCGCGGCAGCTGCCGACCTGGGCCGCTCCGCCGTTCATCCGGCCACCGCTGTCGGCTACCAGCCGGGCGATGCACATCGGGCTGAGCTCCAGCACGGTCAACCTGCTGGACATGTCCAACATCGCCTACTGGACGATCCGCTCCCGGCTGCTGCGGGTGCCCGGGGTGGCCAACGTGGCGATCTGGGGTGAGCGGCTGGACATGCGGCAGGTGCAGGTCGACCCGCAGCGGCTGGCGGCCAACGGGATCACCCTCGACCAGGTCATGGAGGTCACGTCGAACTCGGTCGAGGCCGGGCTGCTGCAGTTCACCGATGGATCGGTAATCGGCACCGGGGGCTTCATCGACACCCCCAACCAGCGGCTCAACCTGCAGCACACCGTCCCCATCGTGACCGCCGAGCAGCTCGCGCAGGCCTCGCTGGAGCGGGCCAACGGACCACCGATCCACCTCGGCGACGTCGCGAACGTGGTGCGCGACCACCCGGTGCTGATCGGGGACGCGATCATCAACGACCGCTCCGGCCTGATGCTCGTGGTCGAGAAGTTCCCCTGGGGCAACGCCCTGGCCGTCGACGAGGGCGTCGAGGCGGCGATCGACGAGCTGCGACCCGGACTGCCCGGCATCGACATCGACACCACGATCTTCCGCCCGGCCACGTTCATCGACACCGCACTGGGCAACCTGACGACCTCGTTGGTCATCGGCGCGCTGCTGATGATGCTGATGCTCGGGGCGTTCCTCTACGAGTGGCGCACCGCGTTGATCAGCGTGGTGGCCATCCCGCTGGCGCTCGTCGCGGCGGGCCTGGTGCTGCACTGGCGGGGCGACACGATCAACACCATGATCCTGGCCGGCTTCGTCATCGCGCTGGGGGACGTGGTCGACGACGCGATCGTGGACGTGGAAAACGTGGTGCGGCGGCTGCGCGAGCACCGCCGATCGGGCAGCGGCGCCTCAACCTTCCGGATCATCCTCGACGCGTCAATGGAGGTCCGCAGCGCGATCATCTACGCCACTCTGATCGAAGTCGTGGCGGTGGCACCGATCATCTTGCTGCCCGGGTTGTCCGGCTCGTTCTTCCGCCCGCTGGCACTGGCCTACGCGCTGGCGATCCTCGCCTCGATGGCGGTGGCGCTCACCGTGACACCGGCGCTGTGCCTGATCCTGCTGCGCAAGGCACCGCTACTGCGCCGGGAATCGCCCCTGGTGGGCTGGCTGACCCCACGCTACGAGCGGCTGCTGTCGCGGATCATCGCCCGGCCGCGTCGGGCGTTCGCAGGCGTCGGTGTGCTGGTCGCGGCCTGCCTGGCGGTGCTGCCCTTCTTCGGCCAGTCGCTGTTCCCGGAGTTCAAGGAACGTGACTTCCTGATGCACTGGATCACCAAGCCGGGCACCTCGCTGGCCGAAGAGCAGCGGATCACCAAGCAGGTCAGTGCGGAGCTTCGGGCCATCCCCGGCGTGCGCAATTTCGGTTCCCACATCGGGCAGGCACTGCTGGCCGAGGAGATCGTCGGCGTCGACACCGGTGAGAACTGGATCAGCGTTGATCCCGCCGTCGACTACGACACGACGGTGGCCGCAATCCACGATGTGGTCGACCGCTACCCGGGCTTGTTCCGGGATGTGGAGACCTACCTGGCCGAGCGGATCAGCGAGGTGCTGACGGGATCCAGCAACCCGATCACCGTACGGATCTTCGGTGATGATCTGACCACCCTGCGGGCCAAGGCCGCGCAGGTGCGCGACGCCGTCGCCGGGGTCGACGGAGCCACCGACGTGAAGGTGGAAGTGCAAGCCGACGAACCGCAGATCCAGGTCGTGGTGAATCTGGCGGCGGCACAGCGTTACGGGATCAAGCCCGGAGACGTCCGCCGGGCCGCGGGCGTGCTGGTGGCCGGCGAGGAGGTCGGTGACATCTTCTCCGGGGGCAAGACCTTCGATGTGCAGGTGTGGAGCACCCCGGAGACCCGGCGCAGCGCCGAGAGCGTCCGGGACCTGTTGCTGGACGCACCCAGCGGCGGGACGGTGCGGCTGGCCGATATCGCTGACATCACCGTGGTCCCCACGCCCAACAGCATCAAACACGAGAACACCAAACGCCGGATCGATGTCACCGCCGACTTGGCCGCTGGACACGATCTCGGCTCGGTGGCCGGCGACGTTGAGCAACGCCTGTCCACGGTCACTTACCCCCGCGGGTACCACGCCGAGCTGATCGGGGAATACCAGGAGCGCCAAGCCGCGCAGACTCAGATCCTGCTGCTGGCCGTGGTCGCTGCGATCGGGATCCTGTTTCTGCTGCAGGCGGCATTCGGCAGCTGGCGGTTAGCTGCCCTGTCGTTCCTCACCCTGCCGATGGCCCTCGTTGGCGGCGTGCTCGCGGCGTTCGCCTCCAGCGGGGTCCTCACCCTGGGATCGCTGGTCGGGCTGTTCACCGTATTCGGCATCGCCGCCCGCAACGGCATCATGCTGATCAGCCACTACCGCCACCTGCAAGAACAGGAAGGTGTGGCATTCGGTTTCGAGCTGGTCGTGCGCGGAGCTCGGGAGCGGCTGCGGCCCATCCTGATGACCGCCCTGGCGACTGGGCTGGCGGTCCTCCCGTTAGTGGTCGCCGGGGAGATACCGGGGCATGAGATCGAGCACCCGATGGCTGTGGTCATCGTCGGTGGTCTGGTCACCTCCACCCTGCTCAACCTGTTCGTCGTGCCCTCGCTGTACCTGCGCTTCGCCCGGCCCGGAGAGGCAGCGATCGCATCACCGGTCGGGACAGAACGGAGGACGTAAATGATCATTAATCGCCATGGTCGGCGTGCTGCGCTGGGTGTGTTGGCCGCTCTTTCACTCATGGTGGCCACCGCTTGTGGGTCCAGCGGATCGGTAGCCGCTACTGGTCCATCCGGCGTGCCACCGGCCCCGAGCGCGCCGGCACCGGTGGCTGCCAAGCCAGCGGTGGCGATACCGACCTGCGGGCCGGTCAAGATTCCCCCGTTTGACGCCGCGAACTTCCCCGATCCCACGAAGATCGACAATAAGTGGTTCCCCCTGGTACCGGGCACCCAGGTCGTGTTCGATGGGCACGCGAACCGGGACGGTGCGCTGCTCCCGCACCAGATCGTGTCCACCGTCACCGACCTCACCAAGGTGATCAACGGAGTACCGACGGTGGTGGTCTGGGAGGTGGACCGCAACCAGGGCGCGCTGGCCGAGTCGGAACTCGCCTTCTACGCGCAGGATCGGGACGGCAACGTGTGGAGCTTCGGGCAGTATCCGGAGCTGTACACGGGGGGAAAGTTCACCGGCGCGCCGAAAACCTGGTTTGCCGGCCTGTCCCGCGCCGACGCCGGGGTCCTCGTTCGCGGCGGCCCGAGTCCCGGATCAGGGGAATTCTTGCAAGGGGTGGCGCCCGGCGCCGATTTTCTGGACTGCGCCAAGGATGTGAAGATCGGCGAGCGAACGTGTGTCGCTACCACCTGCTACGACGGCGTGGCGGTGGTCGATGAGCGCAGCGGGGAGGATCCGGCATCCGGGATCCAGCGCAAGTTCTACGCCCCCGGTGTCGGCGGAGTCCGGGTCGAGGCGGTGGGGGACCCGGAGGATGAGACGTTGGTGCTGGCCAGAGTGCTCACCCTGGATCCCCTTGCGCTGAACGCGGCCCGGCAGAGCGCGTTGGACCTGGAGAAGCACGCCTACGCGATCAACGCTAACGCTGTGTACCAGCAAACCGCACCGGCCGCTGCGCGCCGGTGACGTTACTGCTGCCCCCTCCCCCCGGACGCCGGTTCCTCGCCGGTTTCGGCAAGGGGGACGGGCAGCCGCCCGCCGCTGATCGCCGCTAGCACCGGCAGGTGCCGGACGCGCACCGTGGGTAACCCCACCTCATCGCCGCTGCTTAGCACCGCCCATATCCGGGACCGATCATCCACTCGCAGCCCCGCGAGGTCCGACCAGGAAATCCGCCGGGCGCCCCATACCCGATACGCGGTCAGGGTTTCGGGACCGACCACGGTGCGTGTCCGGACCAGCCAGAGCGCGAGGATCAGCGGCACCAGGTACAGCACCTGTAGCCCCGGAGCGCCGAAGGCCACTGGGGTCATGCACACGAGCAGGCCGAACACCCCGAGCAGCGCGGTCAGCGGCAGCCGGAAGGTCACCGTGGTGGAGTCGCTCACATTCACATAGTGACGGGCCATGGTCGACGCTCCAAATAGGCGTACAATAGGCGCATGCCACGGGTTCAGATCTATCTGCCAGACGATCTCCACCATGCGGTCAAGGAGTTGGGATTGCCGATCTCCGAGCTCAGCCAGCAGGCCGTCCGGGTAGAACTTCGCCGGCGCGAGCTGGCCGCCGCAACGGATCGGTACCTAGCTGAGCTCGCGGTGGAACTCGGCGGCCCGCCCACGGCTGACGAGCTGGCGGCGGCCGATGCGTGGATTGATGCCGCGGCCGTCCCGGCGGCCCGACGCCCGGGTAATGAGGGGTACAGATGAGCCTGGTCCTGGACTCGGGAGCGGTCACCGCGTTGGGTCGCCGCGACCGGCAGACCGCCGCACGCATCGCAGCGCTGCGGGAGCGCGGTCTGTGGCCACCGATCCTGCCCACCACCGTGCTCATCGACTCGCTCACCGGCAACCGGGTGCGCGACGTGCTGGCGAACCGCACGGTGCAGATGAGCTTGATACATCCGCTGGAGGAACCCCTGGCCCGTCGCGCAGCGCAGCTCCGCGGCCGGGCTCGCGCCGGTTCCGCGGTCGAGGCTTCCGTAGTTGCGACCGCGGAGCTGTTCGAAGTACGGGTCATCACGGCCAACCCCCACGACCTGGCGCGCTTGTCTCAACACGCCAATGGGATTTCCCTACTGCCCACATGACTGGGTGCTCCTTCGGTGACGAGCAGCCGCCGGGCCCGTAGGTGGGTGATCACCGCCGCGTCCAGCCGTCTGTCCATGGACGTGGTAGGGCTTGTGACCTGAGACCTCCTAGCATCCCGGCCCCGCTGCGAGGGCTGGTGTCGCGTCGCTGACTCCACCCTCCTTCGCTGAGTTCGTCGTTGTGACCGAAGTCCATGTGAAATGTTACTCGCGCAGGTATTCTTCCCGAGATATGCTGGTCAACGGCATTACACGCGCCGGGCGCGACCGTGCGACACGCCGATCCCGACCCCCATCCGCAGTCTTCACATACCTGATGGAAGGATTCGGCCACTGTTCAGTGGATGCTGGGAAACTTGGTGAAGACTTGTGTTTTCGAGGAGCGAGATGGACTCAGCGCGAGACGCTGCAACGCTTGCCCGTAGGCTCCGGCAGCTGCGTAAGGAGCACTGGTCTGATCGGTCGTTGACCCAGCAGGACCTGGCGGATGTCTTCGGCGTTGTGCTCTCCAGTGTCTCCTCCTGGGAGAATCCGAGGTCGGCGAAGATCCCCCCGCCGCCTCGCCTCGCCGCCTACGCGACTCTGTTCGCCACCCGGCGGTCGGTTGAGCGCGGTATCCGCCTTCTGGGCGATGACGAGTTCACCGCGGAGGAGAGGGCGGAACGGGACCGGCTCGCAGCTGAGCTCGAGCAACTGCGGTTGGCCGCGACCGGTGAGGCGACCGAGTTCACTGAGGACCGGCCGGGGTCACTCTGGCACTTCCCGGACAATGGACCGGTCCGGCTGATCTGTGGAATCACAAGTGAGTCGCCCTTCGCCACGGCCCGGCACCACAACTACATGCAGCTTGCTGGCTACGCGGATCTCGACGCGATGGTCGAGCTGTTCGGGCATCTTCGATACGAGAACCCGGGATCCGATGTCGGTTTCGAACTTGCACCGCGGTTGGAATCCGACGATCTAACGGCGCATATCGTCCTGCTGGGAAGTGCGGCGATGAATCAGGCGACCGAACGAATCGCCAACCTGGTCGACCTCCCGGTGCGCCAGGTTAAGGACCCCGACATTACGGACGGTGAAGTATTCGAGATTGCGGACAAGGAATCGAGGCGCTTCCGGCCGAAGTTCGCCGGCGACGACCCTCAGCGAGAGGTCACCGAGGACGTCGGCATGTTCTTCAGGACGCCCAATCCGAACAATGTCGCACGAACTCTGACGATCTGCAGCGGTGTCTTCACCCGCGGCGTCTATGGCGCCGTCCGCTTGCTGACCGACATCGAGATGCGGGATGAGAATCACTCGCAAATGGAAAAGACATTTGGCGATGCTCGCACGTTCGGGCTGCTGATGCGGGTACCGGTCTTCGATCACGCCACCAGCACGCCCGATCTGCGACATCCCGCCGCGGTCCTCTACTCTTGGTCACTGGCCTCCTAACATGACCGCTGCCGTCACCGAACCGGCCGTCGCCGGACTCCGGCACCGCGAGTCGCACCGCCAGCTGCTGCGGCCAGTTCGAACGGGGTCGTTCCAAGTAGTGGATGCGATTGTCGTCCCCGCTTCCCGACCCGCACACCATTTGGTTGCCGCTGCCGACTTGGCGGCCCGGTTGGACTGCATTCTCGTCGCGTTCTGTAGCCGGGACGCCCGAGCCGCCGAGTTCGCCGCGCTCGCGGCCGAATGGCCAGGCCTACGGTGGGCGGTGATAGACCTGCCGGCCGGTTACCACCATTCGCTGCTCGAGTTCGCCACTGCTGGCATCGACGATGTCAAGGTCGGACGGCTCGGTGACCTCAGCCTCAAGCGGAACCTTGGTCTGCTGCTCGCCCGGCTGGTTGGCTGGCGTTCCGTGCTGCTGCTGGACGACGATATCGCCGTCGTCGACGAGATGGATCTCCGTCGAGGAACGACCGCGCTCGGCCGGATGACGATGGTCGGTCTCACAGTGCGCGACTACCCGGACAATTCGGTGGTTTGTCACGCCAATCGGCTTGCCGGCCGACCCCAGCGCGTCTTCGTTGGTGGTTCCGCGCTTCTCGTGAACTGCCAGCGGCTGGATTCGTTTTTCCCTGAGATCTACAATGAGGACTGGCTGTTCCTGTATGAGAGTGTGGCTCGCCGCACCGTCGGGAGCGCGGGAATGGCTCGGCAAATGCCGTACGATCCATTCGCAGACCCCGCACGCGCGGTTTCCGAGGAGTTCGGGGATCTGCTCGCCGAGGGTCTGTTCGACCTGCTGCACGACTCGTACCCGCTGGGCACGGCGCTGGACATCGGCTTCTGGCGACATTTTCTGCTGCGCCGACGCGAGTTCATCGAGGGTACTTCGCTCAGGCTCCAAGTCCTCGAGCCCACGAGCGATCACGCCAACGCATTACTCGCACTGCGCGCGGCCGAGCTTCGTCGCTCGGTGATCACCTCAGCATCTTGCGTGGCCTATCTCCGGACGTGGCGTGCGGACCAACTAGAATGGGCTGCGCGGCTCGACGGACTTGCTTGCTTGGGGTCGGTGGGCGCCGCCGTCGAACGACTTGGCTTACATCACGAAATCCTCCGCTCGGACTACTCCAGTGTAATCACAACTTGTCCCCGAAAGGACCACGTCATGAACGGTTCCAGCGCAGTCGAGGAGTCGGAGTCGTCAGCAGGCCTTGCCAGTAACTCCGTTGTTGTCGATGGGCGGGCCCGCGTCGCGCTCACCGCTCAGATCGGTGCGTCGTACCGACAATTGCAGGAAGATGAGTGGGAGCGTCGAGATCGACCTACGACGATCGCCGCCAACTGCGACATCGGTCACTTCTGCGTGGTTGGCGAGGGAGTCTCCATCGGCGAATGTAGTATTCTCGATTCCTTTACGCTGGTTGAAGGCGGTGCGACTCTCGGCCGGAACGTCCTGGTGATCCACCGCGCCTCGATAGGCCATCGAGCCGAGATCGAAGATGGATGTGTGATCGCGGGTCTGATCACGGAGCGGAGCAAGATCGGACGATCGTGCCGGGTGTTCGGAGATCTGATCCACCGTCAGCTTGACCCGACGAAGCCGTGGGATGCGCCCGGATCCATGGAGGCCGCGCCGATTCTTGAGGAGGGCGCCTTTATCGGATGGGGCGCCACCGTGGTCGGAGGCGTGACTGTTGGTCGGAGTGCGTACGTCTGCGCCGGCGCCACCGTCACCCGAGACGTACCAGCAGGCGTCATCGTGACCGGAATCAACCAGTTCTGTGAGCCGAGCGACTGGCAGGGCGCGCTCAGCAAGTCGGAGTTCTTCCCAGAGCGCCCTGTCGCCGAGTAGCTGAGCCGGTCTCGGATCACCTCGCCGCTCTGCTGCTGAGGCGCTGGAACGCAACTGGGTCGAGGCCGCAGACTGGTCTACGCATCCTTCACCGAACTTCACTGACTAGACGTAGACAGCCAGTGCTGCACGTCAAACGGGATAAAAACGACATCAACGTGACATCAAACCTAGGTGCTTGACTAGGTCGGAGTTCTAGTTCTACTGTATTGATGTATATCAGTAGAATTCGCTGGAGTCTAGTTTAGCTCTACGGGGTTGGTGACGATGGCCAGTGAAATCTGCCCAGGTGACTCCGCTCGTGCCCCGCCCCCCCCGGCGCGCCCCCCCGCCGGGGCGGGGCGGGCCCGGGGGCGGGTGGGCAGCGCACCCCGCCACCGGGGGTGGGGGCGGAGGCCCAGTGAACCCCGCCCCGGGCACCCCGCGCGGCCCCCGCCCCGCCGGGCGCGCCGCCCGGCGTGGCCTGAGCTGCACCTGGCACGGATGGCAAGCGCACCCCGCAACATCGTGTGGTCGCGATCCAGGGCTGTCTGCTCGGCGACAAGCCCCGCAAGCGGGCGCGGCAGTACCCCGGACTCGGGGGAGAAATGTCACGCGGCTCGTCCGCTCCGGCGACCGACCTGTCCTGCGTCCCACGCAAAGGTTAGGTCTATGACCAGCGAGATGATCATTCCGGAGGAATCAGGCAATAGGAATTAGACCAAGGGTCTAAGTGAATCATGAAAGGAAGAACCATGGTCGCCATGGATTATCGAACGCAGGACGGGCTCGCCGAATACGGCTTTTCGATCGAGTTTCAACTCGAAGCAGGCTGGCGAGTGTATATCATCTTTCGGCCTTTTTGTTACGACCACGGCGACAGCACACAATCTCCGCATCAATCTATCGACTGTAACGGCCGGCGTTCTGTGCAGTGGCCCTCGAAGATCGATAGCCTGGGAGAGGCGAGGACGGTTGCCGCGCTCTGGGCCGAGTTCACCCACCGCTACTATGCACTCAACCGATAGCGACTGAGCCAAGACACCCGAGACGCCTTGAGCGGCCGAGGACCGACACGGCTCCCAGGATGCGGGAGGGGCTCCCGCGAGGTTGACGGTGTTGGGGCGAGCCCGTTACCGTCGGCGACGTGCTGATCCCCACTCTTCTCGTACGTCAGAGGCGCGTCGTCTGAAGAATCCCAGACGTCGACGCGCCGACCCTCGCTTGAGCCCACCCGGGCGGCGAGGGTTTTTTGATGTTCGGGGCCGAGCAAGCGATGAATAAGGCAGGACCATGACAATTGTGACCCCCAGAGACTTGTCCAGAGAGATCCCGCATCCAGCGCAACCGCCCAAGCCGGCCCCACCGGTCGGCGCACCGACACGAGTCACCGGTGCCCAGGCCCTCGTGCGCTCTCTGGAGGCGCTGGGATGCGAGGCCGTATTCGGCATCCCAGGCGGCACGATCCTGCCAGCCTACGACCCGTTGCTGGACTCCACGATCCTGCGCCACGTGCTGGTCCGCCACGAGCAGGGCGCCGGGCACGCGGCCACCGGATATGCGCAGGCCACCGGGAGGGTTGGGGTGTGCATGGCGACCTCAGGTCCTGGCGCGACGAACCTGGTTACTCCGCTGGCCGACGCGCACATGGACTCAGTGCCGGTGGTGGCCATCACCGGCCAGCAGACCAGGGCATTGATCGGCACGGACGCGTTCCAGGAAGCGGATATCACCGGCATCACGATGCCCGTCACCAAGCACAACATGTTGGTGAAGGATCCGGCGGAGATCCCTAGGGCGATCGCCGAGGCGTTCCACCTGGCCTCCACGGGCCGCCCGGGCCCCGTGCTGGTGGACATCCCCAAAGACGTGCTGCAGGAGCAGACCTCCTTCGTCTGGCCACCCGAACTGGACCTCCCCGGCTACCGGCCGACCACGCGGCCGCACGGCAAGCAGATCCGTGAGGCCGCCCGGCTGATCGCCGCCGCCCGGCGTCCGGTGCTCTACGTCGGCGGAGGCGTGATCAAAGCGCGCGCCACCGCGGCGCTGCGGGAATTGGCCGAGCTCACCGGGGCACCAGTGGTGACCACGTTGATGGCGCGCGGCGCCTTCCCCGACTCGCACCCGCAGCATGTGGGAATGCCCGGCATGCACGGCACCGTGGCCGCGGTCGCCGCGATGCAGCGCTCCGATCTGTTGGTGACCTTGGGTGCCCGCTTCGACGATCGGGTCACCGGGCAGCTGTCCACCTTCGCCCCCGACGCTGCGGTGATCCACGCCGACATCGACCCCGCCGAGATCTCCAAGAACCGCCGGGCGGACGTGCCGATCGTCGGTGACTGCGCGGAGGTGATCAGTGAGCTGATCATCGCGGTGCGGGCCGAGTTCGAGAGCAACCGTCCCGATCTGAGCGCCTGGTGGCAGCAGCTGCGCACCTGGCAGCAGGCCTTCCCGCTGGGCTATGACCGGCCCAGTGACGGGATGCTCTCTCCCCAGTACACCATCGAGCGGATCGGGGCTCTGGTCGGCCCGGATGCGATTTACACCGCAGGCGTGGGTCAGCACCAGATGTGGGCGGCCCAATTCATCAGGTACGAGAAGCCACGCAGCTGGATCAACTCTGGCGGCCTGGGGACGATGGGGTACGCCGTGCCGGCGGCGATGGGTGCCAAGCTGGGCCGGCCGGATGTCCCCGTCTGGGCCATCGACGGCGACGGCAGCTTCCAGATGACCAACCAGGAGCTGGCGACCTGCGCGATCGAGAACATCCCGATCAAAGTCGCTGTGATCAACAACGGCAGTCTGGGCATGGTCCGGCAATGGCAGAACCTGTTCTACTCCGAGCGCTACTCGCAGACCGACCTCGGGACCCACTTGCGCATCCCGGACTTTGTGAAACTCGCCGAGGCGCTGGGTTGCGTGGGCCTGCGCTGCGAGGCCGAAGGGGACGTCGATGCGGTCATCCATCAGGCCATGGAGATCAACGACCGTCCGGTCGTGATCGATTTCGTGGTGGGCAAGGACGCCCAGGTGTGGCCGATGGTCGCGGCCGGCAAGGGAAATAACGACATCATGTCGGCCCGGGACATCCGGCCGCTGTTCGACGAGGACGGGTCATGACCACGCACACCATGTCAGTCCTGGTGGAGAACAAGCCCGGCGTGCTGGCTCGGGTGTCCGGGTTGTTCAGCCGCCGCGGATTCAACATCCACTCGCTGGCGGTCGGGCCCACCGAGAACCCGGACATCTCCCGGATGACGATCGTGGTGGCCGTCGACGAGCTGCCCCTGGAGCAGGTCACCAAGCAGCTCAACAAGCTGATCAACGTCATCAAGATCGTGGAGCTCGAACCGGAGATGGCCGTGCGGCGAGAGCTGCTGCTGGTCAAGGTGCGGGCCGATACCACGGTGCGTTCCCAGGTGCTCGAGACGGTAGCGCTGTTCCGGGCCAAGGTGGTCGACGTTTCCCCGGAGGCGCTGACCGTCGAGGCCACCGGCACCGCCGACAAGCTCGATGCGCTGCTCCGGATGCTCGAGCCCTACGGTATCCGCGAGATGGCCCAGTCCGGCATGGTCGCCATCGGCCGCGGCCCACGCGCCATCACCGCTGGCTCGCCCCGCTGACCTGGATCCGGCCGATTCCAGTTCGAGGCCACACGCATCGCCTGCGAGATCGCGGTTTGTGTGCCTCAGGAGACACAAGTTGGAGCGAAATGCACACAAACCGTGATCATCCATCGTTCCAGCCACCAGACCGAGATCAAGGAGTTACGGATGAACGCAGAGGTGTTTTACGATCAGGACGCTGATCTAGCGGTGATCAGCGGTCGGAAGGTCGCTGTGATCGGGTACGGCAGTCAGGGGCATGCGCACGCCTTGAGCCTGCGCGATTCGGGGGTCGATGTCCGGGTCGGGCTACTGGAGGGGTCGCGCTCGCGGCAGAAGGCAGCCGATGAAGGCCTGCGGGTCGTCACGCCGGCGCAGGCAGCCGCCGAGGCCGACGTCATCATGATCCTCGCGCCGGACACCAAACAGCGCACCATCTACGCCCAGGACATCGCGCCGAACCTGAACTCTGGCGACGCCCTGCTGTTCGGCCACGGATTCAACATCCGTTACGGACTGATCGAGGCACCGTCCGATGTGGACGTGGCGATGGTGGCGCCCAAGGGGCCGGGACACCTGGTGCGCAGGCAGTTCGTCGACGGCAAGGGGGTGCCCTGCCTGATCGCGGTGGAGCAGAATCCGACTGGTGGCGCCCAGGCGCTGGCGCTGTCGTATGCCAAGGCGATCGGGGGTACCCGCGCCGGCGTGATCAAGACAACCTTCACCGAGGAGACCGAGACCGATCTCTTCGGCGAGCAGACCGTGCTCTGCGGCGGGATCACCGCACTGGTCCAAGCTGGGTTCGAGGTGCTCACCGAGGCCGGGTACGCACCCGAGGTCGCGTACTTCGAGTGCCTGCATGAGGTCAAGCTCATCGTTGACCTGATGTATGAGGGTGGGATCTCCCGGATGCGCTACTCGATCTCCGACACTGCCGAGTACGGCGACCTGACCCGCGGACCGCGGATCATCACCCCCGAGGTCAAGGAGGAGATGCGCCGGATTCTCACCGAGATCCAGGACGGCAGCTTCGCCCACGAGTGGGTCACCGAGGACGACAACGGGCGCCCCAACTTCACCAAGCTGCGCGCCGAGGGGGAGCAGCACCCGATCGAGCAGGTCGGCGCCCGGCTGCGCGGGCTGATGTCCTGGATCGACCGCCCACTCACCGACACCGCCTGAGCTACCGCATAGCGCTACCGCTATCAGGTAGCTATATTAGGTCGGTGTCTGAGACGATCAAGCAGTCGGAGCTGCGCAACAACAACGCGGAGATCATGCGGCGAGTAGCCGCTGGTGAGTCCTTCACGGTGACGGTGCACGGCCAACCCGTCGCCGACCTGGTACCGCACCAGCGGCTCGGCCATCGACGCAGGCGCCTGGTTCCGGCTGTCGAGTTCGACGCCGCCCTCGCCGCGCTGGCGCCCCTCGACGTGGAGCAGTGGAAGCGAGATCTCCGCGCGGCGGACGACGTATTCGGGGATGACCTGCCGACCGATCCCTGGGACGAGGCCCGCGCCAGGTGAGCGAGCGCAGGGTGCTCCTTGATACCTCGGTCATCATCGACCCAGCTGCGCACGGTGCTGCCTCGTTCGCCGACGAGGTGGGCGTCAGCGCCGTCACGGTGGCCGAGCTGCATTACGGAGTGGGTGCGAGCACCGACCCGGTCCAGCAACTGCATCGCCGGCAACGGCTACAGCTCGTGCTCGACACTTACGACGTCCTACCATTCGACGCCGAGGTGGCCGAGTTCTACGGGTTGCTCGCCAACGTCGTTCGTCAGGCCGGTCGAAACCCCCGGCCGCGCCGGATGGATCTCCTGATCGCCGCCACTGCGGTACGACACGGGTTTCCATTAGCTACCCGAAACGGCGCGGACCTCCAGCATCTGGATCGCGTCCTCACCGTCATCGAAGTGGTCTGATATGGATTCATCGCTGCGACCGTGAGTAGCCACTATCCGGTGTTGGATGTACAGTGTATGTACGGATGGGAGGTTGTTCATGCCTGGGGACATTGTTGAGCAACGGGCAGCGCGGCACTGCCGGATCAACCTTCGTGCTAGCGCTCGCCAGGAGCAGTTGCTCAAACAGGCTGCGGCAGCGACCGATCGCACCATGACCGACTTTGTCCTGGAGGTCGCGGTCGTCGAGGCGGAGCGGGTACTTGCCGACCGGCGTTGGTTCCTTATTGACGACCAGCGGTGGGCCCAGTTCCAATGGTTACTCGATCAGCCGGCTCGGGATCTGCCGAAGCTACGCGCCCTACTGGCGGAGCCGTCTGCGTTTGCAGACGACGAGTAGGCATGGCTGGTAAGCCCTGCACACCGCGGAAGCTGACCAGAGCGGACGTGCGGGAGGGCTTCCATAGCGGCGCTCCGGAGCTTGACGAGTGGCTGATCCGTTACTCCTGGCAGAACCAGCGAGCCAACAATGCGGTGACCTACGTCAGCGTGCTCGACGAGAAGGTGATCGGGTACTACGCCATCGCGGTGGCGAGCGTGACCGCTGAGGTTGCACCTGAATCGGTGGGCCAGGGTGCACCGAAACAGATCCCGTGCCTGCTACTGGCTCGATTGGCCGTCGATCAGAGCATGCAGGGGCTCGGCCTGGGCCGGGGACTGCTCGCAGACGTGTTACGTCGCACCGTGGGTCTCGCTGACGCGGTGGGTATCCGGGCCTTGCTTGTGCACGCCCGCGATGACGAGGCTCGGCGGTTTTACCTCGCGCACGCCGAGTTCCTGGCCTCGCTGTCGGATCCGCTGCACCTGCTGCTCCCGGTCAAGGACATTGCACGCGCGCTCCGCCCGTCCCATTAACTCCGACGCGACTCGTGCCAACCGTAACCAGGTCACAACGAGCCGGAAACGAGTGAGGCAGAGGGTGGGGAGGTGGATGGCCGCCCGATCCGGACGCACTGCCCGTACTGCTCACTGCAGTGCGGTATCACCCTGAATGTCACCGCCGGACGCCGTGTTCAGTTAGAACCCCAAGAAGACTTCCCGACCAACCGGGGTGGATTGTGCAGCAAGGGCTGGACCGCGGCCGAGTTGCTCGAGCACCCCGACCGGTTGGACCAGCCGCTGGTCCGCGATCGCCGCGATGCGCCATTGCGCCCCACGACCTGGAATGATGCCCTGGACCGGGTAGTGCAGGCGATCAGCCGTTCGCAACAACGGTACGGCCAGGACTCGGTGGGCTGCTTCGGCGGCGGTGGGCTGACCAACGAGAAGGCTTACCAGCTGGGTAAATTCGCCCGGGTCGCACTGGGCACCTCCCAGATCGATTACAACGGCCGGTTCTGCATGTCCTCGGCGGCCGCGGCGACCACCCGGGCCTTCGGTATCGACCGGGGCCTACCCTTCCCGCTTGCCGACATCGCCACGGCCGAGGTCATCCTGCTGGTCGGCGCCAACCCAGCGGACACCATGCCACCCGCGATGCAGTGGTTCGACGAGGGTCGCAGCCGCGGCGCGACGCACATCACCGTCGACCCCCGGCGCTCCTCCACGGCCCGGGGCGCGAAAGTGCACCTGCAGCCGGTGCCCGGTACCGATCTGGCGCTGGCCAACGGGCTCCTGCACCTGATGATCAAGCACGGGTACCTCGACACCGCCTACATCGACGCCCGTACCAGCGGCTTCGAGCAGGTCCGCCGTGTGGTGCGCGGGTATTGGCCGGACCGGGTGGAACGGATCACCGGCGTGCCGGTGGCCCAACTGGACGAGGCCGCGAGGCTGCTCGGTGAGGCGAGGGCGGCCATGGTGCTCACCGCCCGGGGAGCTGAGCAGCACAGCAACGGCACCGAGACCACGCTGGCCTTCATCAATCTGGCGCTGGCTCTGGGCCTGCCGGGGCGGCCCGGCTCCGGGTTCGCCACCCTGACCGGTCAGGGCAACGGGCAGGGCGGCCGGGAGCACGGCCAGAAGGCAGACCAGCTACCCGGCTATCGGCGGATCGATGATCCCACCGCCCGCGCGCACGTCGCGGCGGTGTGGGGAGTCGACCCGGAGTGCCTCCCCGGGCCGGGCACGTCGGCCTACGAGATGCTCGACCGGTTGGGCACCGACGGCGGGGTGCGCACCCTGCTGGTGTTCGCGTCCAACATCGCCGTCTCTGCACCCCACAACACCCACGTCGCGAAGCGGCTGGCCGAGCTGGACTACCTGGTGGTCAGCGACTTCATGCTGTCCGAGACCGCGGCACTCGCCGACGTCGTGCTGCCCTGCACGCAGTGGGCCGAGGAGCAGGGCACGCTCACGAACCTGGAAGGTCGGGTGTTGCTGCGCCGCCAGGCCCTGGATCCACCACCGGGGGTGCGTTCGGATCTGCAGATCCTGCACGCACTGGCCGAGCGGCTCGGCTGCCAGGCCAGCTTCTCCGAGGCGCCGGAGCAGGTGTTCGACGAACTGCGCCGGGCCAGCGCGGGCGGCCTGGCGGATTACGCGGGCATCAGCTACCAGCGCATCGCCGAGGAGCGGGGTGTCTTCTGGCCGTGCCCGGACCAGGCGCATCCCGGCACGCCGCGGCTGTTCGCGGAGCGCTTCGCCACTCCCGACGGTCGCGCCCGGTTCCACCCGGTGGAGCATCGCGGCCCGGCGGAGCTGCCGGACGCGGAGCGCCCCTACTACCTCAGCACCGGCCGCAGCCGGTCGCATTACCAGTCCGGGGCGCAGACCCGCCGGGTGCGTGCTCTGGTCACCGCCGAGCCGGAGGCCTACGCCGAGCTGCACCCTGAGCTGGCCAAACGGGTAGGGATCGGCCCTGGCGACCAGGTGCGGCTGCACAACCGCCGGGGCAGCGTCGTACTGCGCGCCAGGATCACCGACAACATCCGTGCTGACACCGTTTTCGTGCCGTTTCACTGGCCAGCCGCCAACATCCTGACCAACCCGGCACTGGACCCCATCTCCCGGATGCCGGAATTCAAGGTCTGCGCGGTGGCGGTCAGCGCTGTCCGCGAGCAATGACCGCCCAGATGAGAAGGAGATCGCCATGCACACCACACCGCGGTTCCTGCAAGGCAGCTACCCCTTCGACGGGCAGGGCCTGTGCAAACCGGTCGCGATCGATCCCGCCCTGACCTACACCGTGGCCCCCGGGACGACGGCGCAGGCGCTCTACTTCCGGGGCGGGAACAGCGCCGACGAGATGATCGCGGTGCTGCTCATGCGTGATGGTCAGCCGATGCGGTACTTCCCGATAGGGGCTCGCGGCAGCACCCATGTGCAGCTACGGGTGGTGGAGGACTTGATCAGTAATACCCAGCTCGAACTCCACGTCGCCGCACCCGAGGGATGCGTGGGAATCGTGGTTGTCGATCTCGGCCTGCTGGAGGTGTGATTTCTATGCAAGAACTGGTCGTGGTGGGAAATGGCATGGCGGGCGCTCGGGCTGTTGAGGAAATCCTGGCCCGGGGCGGCGCCGAGCACTTCACTATCACCATGTTCGGTGACGAGCCGCACGGCAATTACAACCGCATCCTGCTCTCCGAATTACTGGCAGGAGACGAGAACTCACCACAGGAGGACATATACCTCAACCCGTGGGAGTGGTACGCGGACAACGGGATCACCCTGCACGCCGGGGTACGGGTGGTGCGTATCGACCGGTTCGCCCGGCGGGTTTACGCCGACAACGGGTCGACCGTCCACTACGACAAGCTCGTGCTGGCCACTGGCAGCCGTTCCTACTTCCCGCCGATGGACGGGCTGTGGGCGGATGACAAGACGCTGACGCCGGGAGTGTTCGGCTTCCGCACCCTGCGAGATACCATGGCGATGATCCGCTATGCCCGCGGCAAGCAGCGCGCCGCGGTGATCGGCGGTGGTCTGCTGGGCTTGGAGGCAGCCCGCGGGTTGCAGGCACAAGGTCTGGCCGTGCACGTCGTGCACGGCGCCGAGGGTCTGATGAACCAGCAACTGGACGCCCAGGCGGGCCGGGTGCTGCGCCGTTCGCTGGAACAGCTCGGCATGTGCGTGCATACCGGGACCCGCTCCACCGCGATCCGATGCGACGGCGAGGCTGCCACCGGCGTCACCTTCACCGACGGGACGACGCTGGACGCCGACATGGTGGTGGTCACCGCGGGAATCCGCCCGAACATCGGGCTGGCCATGGTCTCCGGGTTGGAGACCCAGCGCGGCATCGTGGTCGATGACCAGCTGCGCTCGGTGGACGATGACGACATCTACGCCGTGGGTGAGTGCGTGCAGCACCGCGGTGAGGTGTACGGGCTGGTCGGCCCGCTGTGGGAACAGGCCGCGGTGCTGGCCGACCACATCACCGGCGCCAACCCGGAGGCCGCGTATCACGGTTCGCGCCTGGCGACCAAGCTGAAGGTCGCCGGAGTGGACGTGGCGGCGATGGGTCTGAAGGAACCGGAGCGGCCCGACGACGAGTTTGTCCAGTTCAGCGAGCCCAGCCGGGGGATCTACCAGACGGTGATCATCCGCGAGGGCATCCTGGTCGGCGCCACGCTGCTGGGCGACGTCAGCAAGGTGGCGTCGCTGACCCATGCCTTCGACCGGCGGGTGCCGCTGCCGGAGGAGCGGATCAAGCTGCTGTTCGACATCGGCGTTCCGGCACCGGAAGTGGGTGCGGCGGAGCTGGCCGACGCGGCGCAGGTCTGCAACTGCAACGGGGTGAGCAAGGGCCAGCTGGTGGCCTGCGTGCGGGACGGGCAGCGCACCGTCGGCGGGGTCATGGGCGCCACCCGCGCTGGCAAGGGTTGTGGCTCGTGCAAGGGTCTGGTCGCAGACATCGTGACGGCGGCCCTGGGCGACGACCTGGAGGCAGACCCGGCCGAGAGCTACTACGTTTCCGGCATCCCGATGGACAAGCCGCGGCTGATGGCGGAGATCCGGAAACGTGAGCTGCATTCCGTCTCGGCGGTATTCGCCGCGCTCGCGCCGGACGGTGCCGAGCACGCGGGCAGCAAGATGGCGCTGGCGTCGCTGCTGAAGATGATGTGGGGCGAGCAGTACATCGACGAGCGGGACGCCCGGTTCATCAACGACCGGGTGCACGCCAACATCCAGCGGGATGGGACGTTCTCGGTAGTGCCGCAGGTCCTCGGAGGCGTGACCACCCCAGCGCAGTTGCGGCGGATTGCCGACGTCGCGGAACGCTACAACATCCCGATGTTGAAGATCACCGGAGGTCAGCGCATCGACCTGCTCGGGGTACCCAAGGAGGACCTGCCCAAGGTGTGGGCCGACCTGGACATGCCCTCGGGCCACGCCTACGGCAAGACCTTCCGGACCGTCAAGACCTGTGTGGGCCGCGATTTCTGCCGCTTCGGTTTGGGGGACTCGACGCAACTGGGCATCGACATCGAGCAGCGTTACCAGGGGTTGGAGAGTCCGGCCAAGATGAAACTGGCTGTCTCAGGGTGCCCGCGTAACTGCGCGGAGTCCTACGTCAAGGACGTGGGCATCGTCGCGGTCGAGGGCGGCCGGTGGGAGATCTATATTGGTGGTGCAGCCGGCGCGACCGTACGTAAAGGCGACCTGTTGGCCACCGTGGACAGCCGCGGGGAGGCCATCACCCTCACCGGGCGGTTCATGCAGTACTACCGGGAGAATGCCAACTGGCTGGAACGCAGCTACGACTTCGTCCCTCGGATCGGGCTGGCCGAGCTGCAGGCGATCATCGTCCAAGACCGGGACGGGATCGCGTCCCAACTCGACGAATCCATCCAACGCTCGATCGACGCCTACCGCGACCCGTGGCAGGAACACGGCCAACCGGTGACCGAGGGCCAGTTCCACGACGCGCTGCCGCTGATCGAGCTGCCACAGGTGCCGGTCCGGTGAGCGCCCCCCATCGCATTCAGCAGGCTCAGCGGGGTAATCGACACCGTGATTTGCCCGCTGAGCCCGCTGAATTCGGATCGGTGACGGGGCGGTTGGGGCCGGCCAGCCAGGTTC
>CAXUFG010000041.1:0-20329 GCA_964250265.1 uncultured Pseudonocardiaceae bacterium
GGTGGCGGTTTGGTGGTCTGGCCGGGCATAACTTGACTGCGCGCCCGCGTTGGTCCGGGCGATCCGCCCGAACCAAGGACGCTCCTACATCACAGGGAGACATCCGCCGGCACCGCGCGGTGACGGCACCTTAACGGACCCGAAATAGCACCCAGCGGGGGCCCCGCTACTCGCTGTCGCTCCGGTTGATCACGGTATGTGGGTGCTCGTAAGAAAGCTCGTCGGCCGGCAGCGGGAAGCTCAACTCACCGAACGGTGACAACGCACCCTGGACCGGGGCAGCGAGTTCGCTGACCGGGTGATCCTCCTCCGACCAGCTCGGCCAGGTCGGGTCGATCCGGTCGATGCGCTTGGCCACAGCTCCTCCTCGCTGGGTGCCGCCGCTGCCCTACTCTGGCGCCGACGGCATGAACGGCTATGAACACTCCTCCATTGTGCCCGATGCCCGGCGAGTCCCCACCCGGTGTGATGTATCACAGCGTTAACGTCGGAGACCCATCACGATCTGCCCGGTGGTGCCCGACGATGCGCAGGGCAGGGGTCTCGCTACCCTGGAGCGGATGCCCGGCACCACACTCGCTGATTGGCTGGTTTCCCGCGACGACGACTCGCTGATCGCGTTACTGCGTGCCCGCCCGGATCTGGCCGTACCTGTTCCGGCCAATTCGACGGTACTGGCCACCCGCGCCGGGATCCTGACGTCGGTTGCCCGGGCATGCGAGGATCTCGACACCTTCACCTTGGCCGTGATCTCGGCGTTGTTGGTAGCCGGTGCCGATGTCACAGCCGCATCCCGCCATGAGGTGGCTTTGCTGCTCGGTCACGCCGTCACTGCCGGGCGGCTCGGGCAAACCTTGGATGCGCTGCGCTGCCGCGCGTTGGTGTGGGGCGGGGATGAAGCACTCGCGTTGGTGCCGGCGGCGCGCCAGGTTCTCGGCCCGCATCCGGGCGGATTGGGCCGACCTACCGTGGATCTCGCCGGCGTCGACCTGGACGCTGTGCTCGCGCAGCTTGCGGACGATGAGTTAGGCGTGTTGCGGGCCCTGGCCGCGGGACCGCCGGTCGGTACCAGCCGGGATGCCGTGGAGGTCCTCCCGCTGACCCAGGCTCGCACTCCGGTGCAACGACTGCTGGCCCGCCGGCTGCTGCGACGGGTCGACGCCGGCACTGTCGAGTTACCCGCGCAGGTGGGTCTGGCCCTGCGCGGCGATCAGCCGCTCGGACCTGTTGAGCTGGACGAACCGGCCCTGCCCACCCAACAGTGTGATCAGTCGTTGGTTGACTCGACGTCCGCGGGCGCGGTCCTTGATATGTTGCGCCACACCGAAAGGCTGCTCGCCGAATGGTCCGCAGACCCTCCTCCGGTGTTGCGCTCCGGCGGCCTGGGCGTGCGGGACATCCGGCGAACGGCACGCCTGCTGGAGCTCGACGAGGCGACCGTCACCACGCTCGCCGAGATTGCGGTCGCTGCTGGGCTGATCACCTGGACGGAGCAGGGGACGGGCGCGCAGCTGTGGTTGCCCACCGTCGCCGCCGATTCGTGGCTCGCCGCGCCACCCCAGCGGCGCTGGGCCGTGCTGGCGCACGCCTGGCTGGAGCTGCCCCGGCTGCCCGGCTTGGCCGGGACCCGCGACGACAAGGATCGGCCGCTGGCGGCACTGTCCAACGAGCTGCGCCGGCCACGGGCGCCCGCTCAGCGGCGCCGGATCCTCGGGGTGATCGCCGAGCTGCCGACCGGCCGGGCGCTCCAGCAAGTAGCGGAGCTCGCCGCCGTGCTGGCCTGGCGGGCGCCACGGCACGACGGTCGGCGGCGCGACGAGGTGGTCAGCTGGACCGTCCAGGAGGCCACCACATTGGGCGTGCTGGCGTTGGGTGCGCTGTCCCGCGCCGGCCGGGTCCTGTTGCGCGGGGATGCGGCAGCGGCGGCGGCCGCGCGGCAGGGCGCGCTGGCCGGGCCCGGGGCGGCCGGGGGGGCCCGGTCTCCACCCCGGCCGGGGGCGCCGGCGCCGCCGGTCCAGCACGGGACCGGGCACGCTGCCCGGGAGCGGGGGCGAGTGAGCAATGCCCGCATTCATCGGCGCCGTAGTCGCGCTCGGCCTCTACGGGATGGCCTGCTACTACGCCTTCGTCTACGTGATCGGCCCCGCCTATCCCTTCATGATCATCGGCGGGGGCGGGCTCGGCGTGCTGCTGGTGGCCGTGGTGTTGGCCGGGGTGCTGCTGGGATTCGGGGGTCAGGAAGCCCCCGCGATCACCGCCCCCGACCTGCGCAAACGGCTACCCGGCCGCAAGTCGAATTTCGAGCGCGACAGCGCGTGGCCAGGCTACCTGTTCGGGCAGAGCCGGGTCGACCTCGGTGCGGCGTTGCGGCGCACCGCACGCGCGGTGGCGTGGATGTGGGTGTTGACGACCGAGTCCCTGGTCGCGGCGCCGGTTGCGCTCTTCTTCTGGCCGCTGCTGCTGCTTCCGCTGGTGGGGGCGCTCGCGCTGACCGCGGGGGTCACCGTGGGCGTCGTTGCGGTGTATGGCCTGCTCGGGGCGGTGCTGGCAGTTGCCTGGCTCGGCTGGCTGGCCGCCGTCGGTGTGCTGCGCGGCGTGGACCTGGGTGTTCGCCTGCTCCGCTGCGCCAAAGCCACCTGTCACCACTCCGGTTGCAACTTCCGCAACCGGCTGCCGGCATACCGCTGCGCGTGCGGGCAGACTCACCACGACATCCGGGCCGGCCGGCTCGGTGCGTTCGCCCGGCGGTGCGAGTGCGGCGCGCTGCTACCGACCACCGTCCTGCAGGCCGCCGCCGGGCTGGCAGCGGTGTGCCAGAAGTGCGACCGTGAATTGCGCGCCGGGGCTGCGGTGCTCACCGATGTGGTGATCCCGGTTTTCGGACCCGCCTCGGCGGGCAAGACCCGGCTGCTGCGCGCTGGCATGGTCGCGCTCAAGGCGCACCTGGGCGCGGCCGGCGGGTCGCTGCGCCCGGTCGGGTCGGAGAGCGAGGAGACCTTCCGGGACGCCATCGCGGTGGTGCGCTCCGGGATGCAGACCACCAAGACCGACGCCGCCCGGGCACCCACCGGCATCACCGTTGCGCTCATCGCGGCACGGCGCAAGGCGCTGCTGCATCTGTTCGACGCAGCAGGCGAGTTCTTCAGCAACCGCGAGCAGGGCAGCGAGTTGCCCTTCCTCGATGATGCGCAGGGTCTGACGTTCGTTCTCGACCCGTTCTCGATACCCGCCGTAGCGGATGATCTCACCGGGACACTGGCCTCCCGGCTGGAAGCGGCGCAGCCGGCCAAGATGCACCCTGAGCAGTCCTACCCGATCACCACCCAGTTGCTCCGCGACCAGGGCGTCGACCTGACGAGCAAGCCACTCGCCGTCGCTGTGGTGAAGGCCGACCTGCTGCTGGGTCTTCCCCCTGCCGCGGGCTTGGGTGCCGGGGCGCAATCGGCGGAGGTGGAGAGCTGGCTGCGGGACAAAGGCCTGGACAACCTGGTCGAGGGGGCTGGGCGGGACTTCGGTGTGGTCCGTTATTTCCTGGTGTCGTCGCTGACCGCGGCGACCGACGCGCAGGGCTGGACCCTGCCCACCTCGCCCGCGCAACCACTGCTGTGGCTGCTGGGCCGCGCCGGGGTGTCGATCCCCGCACAGAGGGCCGCGTCATGAGTGCTCCCCTGCCCCCGCACTACCGATCGTTCCGGATCGTGCTCGTCATGGTCCTGGTGGGAGCCCTCGCTGGAGCGGCATGGTGGATCGCGCAACCAGGGGTGGTGGAGGAGATCTTCCGGTTAGTCCAGGGCACCGGTTGATCTGTCCCGTAGCGCCCGGACGGACGATTCGGTGCCCTCAGCTCTGGCGTGAGGTTCCCGGGTGGAGTCCGTGTCGCTGTCGATGACCACCACGGTGTGGTCAGCTCGGCGGTTGAGCCGGATCCCGGCGTCGATAAGCCGTCCGCCAATCGCAGCCGGCTTGAGCCCGGCTGGAGCCACCCCAACAGCCACTGCTGGCCGCCCGCTCTGGCGACAGGAGGACGCCACGATGGAATGTCACTGAGGAGGTGTATGCAGCTGCTGCAAGGCGGTGCTCACATCATTGTGCTGATCGGGGTATCCGGCCCACCGCTCCAGGACGGAGGCGGTGGCCAGCGCAAGGTCAGGTGGTAGGTCCTGGGCGCTCAGGGTGTCGGCGACCTCGAGCATCTCCGGTGACCAGCGCCATGCCCGGGCGGCAACACTGGGCAGGAAGTCGCGGTTGGTGAGAATGTCGCGGGGCATCCGCGCTGCCTCGGCCAGCAGGGCTTGGGTGATGCCGTGGTCGTCAGCCAGCGCATGCGCCAGGGCGGCAGCGGTGCGGCTAGTCCGCTGGAAGCAGAGAAAGGTCATCTTCAACGCGCTGGCCAGGCCGGAGTCCGCCCCGAGAATGATCGGCTCGGCCAACGAGCCGGTGAACAGGTCCGCGACCTGGCGGACTGCGGTCGGGGCTCCGGCGAGGTAGAGTCGCGCCGGCGGTTGGCCGCCAGGAGGTGGCCCGAAGATGCACCCGTCGACGACGGTCGTGCCCGCTGCGGTGAACCGGGTGGCGATCCGGTGCATTCGCGCGGGGCTGATCGCGTTCGCCTCAACATAGATATCGCAGTACCCGAAACCGGCGACCTCGGTGGCGATCTCTTCGGCCACCGCAGGCGGGCATATCGACAAGATGATCTCGCTGTTCGCGAGCAGCTCACCGAGCGGAGCCGGGCGCAGCCCGGCGTTCTGGGCGCGGTGCACGGTGGCCGGGCTACGCCCGTTGGGGCACCACAGGACGGTATGGCCGTTGGTCAGGATCTGCGCGGCTATCGCGGCACCCATTCGACCCGGGTGCAGCAGCCCAACCGTGCGCGACGCACTCACCTATGAGCTCCAGGCAGCGCGGGGGGTCCCAAAGTGCGGCTGGAGCTGCGGATCTGGTCATGCAGATCGAGGGCGAGTGCGGAAGTCTGGTATCTCGGCCGCTGCAGCGCGCGGCCCACCTGATTCAGGCGGCGCGCAACGCTTTCAATTCGGCGCTGAGCGGCGATGGCCAGCACACCCTGAATCTGTTCGGCAGCGCCGTCGAGATCGTCCCGGCCGAGCCGAGCCGAAGCGAGATCCAGCCGGGCCAGGCACAGCTCACCGAGCCTGCGCTGCTCCACCGGATCAGCCTCGTAGAGCTCGATGGCATGAGTCGCGTCGCGCTGGGCGTCGGTGTAGCTGTCCTGCCCGCCGAGCCACAACCGCGCGGTGGCGGTATAGAAGCTCTGCTTTGCCAGCGGAAACGTGAGCATCCCGCCAGGGTCGTCGGGTCCTTGGACCTGCTCGCGGGCATGCTCGGCGCGGGCCAACGCGTTCTCGGTAGCGCGTTGATCGCGCAGCCGGGCGTGTGCCCGGGCCTCGATCGAAGCCAGTCGCACCCTGGCTGTTCCGGCCTCGGGGACATAGCGCCAGCCGTCCGCGGCGAGTTCGATGGCGGCGCGGGGCCGTTCGTCCCAGTAGGCCACCAAGCTCTGCGTGCCCCGCACCCAAGCGCGCAACCCATTGCTTCCGGCCAGCTCCGCACACAGAAACGCGGTACGTGCCTGCGTCTCGGCCGCAGGAAGCCAGCCTAAGTCAAACGAAGCGTTGGCGAGCACTCCACACAACACACCAGCCACCAGGTACAGCTCACGGCTCTGGTCCGGATGCTGGCGGCCTTCGAGCAACTCGAACGCCCGATTCCGCAATGCGCGCAGTTCGACGAATATCGGGTAGACGGGCCGGTTCGGGTAAGTCGTCACGATACGCGCAATATCGGCACGGAACTGCTCCAGGGTGTGCGGACCGACGTTGGACTGCTCAGCGAACTGCCCGAACCGGGCCGACTCGGCGGCCGCCATCATCACCTCCCTCTGCCCTACCCCATCCTCCACCAGCTCATTGCCGAAGGAGACCGGTCGCGGTTCCTCGGCTGTCGTGATCTCGGCACGGGCCGCGACCTCGGGCGATCCGAACAGCCGTTCCGCACTCTCGCCGAACATCTGTTCCAGCACCCGGCAGGCGGCCGGATGTGGAAGCCCGTCGAGGTCACCCACCATCCAGCGTCCCACCTGCCGCGTTGACACGGCGAGTCGTTCCCCCAACTGACACGACATGCTGATGAAGTCTTTCTGGAACTCGGCTCTGGTGCGCCGTAACTGGCGCACCAGCTGCTCCAGCCTCGTCCGTGGAATCAGTCCAGAGCCACCCATCCTCGTCCCCTCCGAGCTCACCTGAGCACACAACGTGGCAGCAGTATGAACCCGCTTCGCGGACGGGCGGGATGGCAAGCGTGGATGTCCGGGCAACGTCCGATCATTGTCCTGACATGTCGCGTTGGCGTCCAGGCCGGTCAGGGCATTGTTCTGCGGTGACATCATCACCGCACGTTGAATGCGCAGGGATGGCCGATACCGCTGCAGCCAGCTGCCTGACACCGGAGGTGGAGAAGCTTCTCCTTGACGTGCTCGCGGACGGGTTCACCGTGTACTGCTGCGGGCCCAAGACCGCACCAACCGCCCTGGTCGCGGTCTATGAATGGCCCGATTGCGTCGATCTGGTCACGATCCGCGACTTCAATCGGATCGTCGCGGCCAGGGCGCCGAAACACGGCAACGTCGATGTCTTCGTTCCCACCACCGTGGTGTGGGCCTATGAAGGCTCACCAGAATGCACCCTACGGGCGCTGCTTCGCCTGCTACACCCGCAACATTCCAACGCCCCGCACAGTGCGTACCCGGCTCCGCGGTCCCTGCGGATCCGCCGGGCCGAACAACGTCCGATGACGGTCCAGCTACCCCCGCCCGGCCGCGCCGAAGCGCGTAGTAGACGGCTCGCACGGGCCCGATGCGGGTGCTGAGCAGGATCAGGACATGGCGGCGGTCCCGCTCTGGTCTCCCCGAACCGGCCGGGGTCGCCGCCTCCCACCCGACAGAAACGGCCATCATGCCCAGTCCACCGCAACCACCTGCCCGCGATCCCTGGTGTGACGTTGACGGCACCCACATTTGTCTGCAGAGCCGGGTTGAGCAGGTCGCGGTGGACCACAACCGCGGGGCGCTGCGGGAGCGGCTGCATCACCGAGGCCAGGTCATCGGCCGAGGGATCCACCTGATCTATGTGCGGTTCGATCGAGGGAACCAACTGGTCGCCCTGCGACCGCACCACGTGCGCGTGCTCAACGCGGACCAGAATCAATCAAGGGAAAGTGATCGATATGGGTAGGCATGAGGAGAACATCACCGGTAACGGGAAGGGCGAGCTTGACCTCAGCAAGACCAAGGATGTGCGCGAGGCTGGTGGCGGCCAGCGCAGCACCGAGGACAGGGGCGACACCAACGACGAGGAGGGTGACGACAGGAAGTGACCCCTTCTCAGCAGCACCTGAGCGCGCTTGTGGGCGATCGACTCACCGACGGCTGGCGGTCGGCGTTCACCGCAACACCCCGTGAGCTGTTCGTTCCCGACCGCGCATTATGGGTGCACGACAAGAGGGTGAAGACGCCTATCGATCGGTACTCCGACCTGAGCACCTGGATGGCGGCGGTGTACTCGGACGACTTCATCATCACTCAGGTCGATGATGGAGCCGTCGACGGTGTGGGCGATCCCACCTCGTCCACGTCAATGCCCTCGATCATGCTGGCCATGCTCAATCACCTTGACGTGCGGGAGGGGCAGCGGGTGTTGGAGATCGGTACCGGCACCGGCTACAACGCCGCGCTGATGGCCCAACGGCTGGGCGCTGGCAACGTGGTGAGCGTCGAGATCGACCTCGACGTTGCGAAGCAGGCCAGAGCCAACCTGGCGAAGGCGAATCAGGACGTCAGAGTGGTCACCGGCGATGGCGCGGAGGGCTATCCACCCGGCGCACCCTATGACCGGATTATCGCCACCTGTTCGGTCGGCACCGTGCCATGGGCGTGGGTGGCGCAGACCCGGACCGGAGGCATAATCGTCACCCCATGGGGACCGCCAATGGCCAACGATCACCTGCTACGCCTCGAGGTCGGCCCCGACAGTGCGGTTGGCAGCATCGTGGACTCGGTCAGCTTCATGCGGCTGCGTGCCCAGCGCTGGCGCGTGAGCGACGAGCCGAGCGACTTCCCTGACATCGCCGCTCGCTCGCGCACAGACCTCGAACCACACCAGGTACTGGGCAATCACTCCACCCTCGCGGTGGCGCTGCACCTGGGAGAATGCCGGGCGATCTTCGAGTCCGACCCGGCCACCGGTAGCGAAATGCTGTGGTTGCTGGCCCGAAATGCGTGGGCTTGCGTCTGCGGTGGGAAGGTACGTCAAGCGGGCGCGCGAAGCCTCTGGGATGAGGCGGTGAGCGCCTACCAGTGGTGGATCGAGCGCGACCGACCAGACCGGCGGCAATTCCACCTCACCGTTACCCGAGAGCGGCAATGGCTCTGGCTCCGCGACCCGGCGAACGAAGTTTCCACCAGATCGACCGCCTGACTCAGGCGCTCACGTGCCAGCATTGGGACGCACCCCGGCTACCGCACCCAATGATCAACCTTTCGGTCGCCGAGTTCGACAGAACTCGGCGAGTCGCTCGGGACAGCTCTGCTGTCGAACTCGGCGACACCAGCGCAGTACAGCGTCACGCTGGGACGTCGGGTGGCGGGGCGTTGCCGGCGGCGCCGATATTCATGGTGTAGGACACCAGTTCCTGTAACGCCTTGGCGGCCGATCCGGGGTCTCGAGCATTACAGGTCATCAGAGGCACATGCGGGGCCAGCGCGAGCGCTTCCCGCACCTCATCGAGTTCGTGGGGAAGCTTGTCGTCGAAGGTGTTGACGGCCGCGACGAACGGGACGTCGGAGCTGTTCTCGAAATAGCTGATCATTGCGAAGGCGTCCTCGATCCGCAGGGGATCCACCAGCACCACAGCGCCCAGCGCACCGGCGAAGCCGGGGTGCCCCGGCTCCGCGGTACCGAACAGGTACAGCACCAGGTCCGGATGCAGGGTGATCCGCCCGAAGTCCGTGGCGGCCTCGACGGTGATCGGGTGTGTATCCGAGACCGAGCCGACAAAGGTGGTCTTGCCTGATCCGCGCCCGCCGGTGACGATGATCTTCGTCGGCGGTCGAGCCGCCACGGACGGACCCTGCTCAGCCCGGGCGAGCCCCGCTGGCGAGGTGTCAAACAGGTCCCGTAGCTCGTCGAAGATCGGTGTTCCGACCACGCTGTCCCCTAGTAGCCCCGGCTGGCTTGATCGATTCCCGACCGTTTTGAGTATCAGGCGCTCTGAGGCGAGGTCACCGAAGCGAGGTACTGCACAGCCTTCACCGGGTCGAGGAACCAGTGCTGGTACTCGGCGGGATCCGCGAATCCGTTGACAAACCGGTGGGCGATCTCCGGGTGCGTACCCGCGGCCCCGAGCAGGTTCATCACATGCTCGGGAGGTGGCGCGAGCATTGCGTTGGTCCAGATGGTGGTGTGCTGGGCATCGGACCAGTACCGGTCGAAGGTCTGCTGCATCCACGCCCCGTCAAAGGGCTCCTCGCCGCGCTCCAGGATGCTGGCCAGGTACGAGGCGGCGCACTTGCTCGCGCTGTTCGAGCCCTGCCCGGTGATGGGATCGTTGGCGACCACGACGTCGGCCATGCCCAGTACCTGCCCACCGGAGGGCAGCTCACCGACCGGTTGCCGGACCACCGGCGGGTAACCGCCGGTCAACGTGGCCCTGCCGTCAGTCAACTCGACGTTGTGGCACCGCTCGTACTCCCATGGCAGGAACTGGCGCATGAGGTCGAGGGTGCGCTGCAGGTGCTCCTCCGCCGGCGGGCGATCATTCCAGCAATCCAGCGGACCACCGGGGATACCCTCGAAAAACAGGATGTCGCACGGACCACTGACCGTGAAGCACGGCATGATGAACAGCTCGCCCACCCCGGGAACAACGTTGAAACGCACCGCGTGCACAGTGGGATGTTCCGGTCGAGGCGCCATGCCGTGCACGTACACCACGGCCAGAATTCGTTGCGTGCTGGTGTAGGGCGAACGGCTCGGGTCACGGTCGAACAGCTGAACAAGTTCCCCTTTACCGGCGGCGATCACAACGAGGTCGTAATACGTGGTCAACGCATCGACATCGGAAGTCGTGACGCCGTGGTAGACGACCTTGCCGCCCCGATCCTCGAATAGCTCCAGCCACCCGGACATCTTTACCCGCTGGTCCACCGACTGCGCGTAGTCGTCGAGTTCACCGAGCCAGTCCAGGACACGTTCGTGATCGGGGCCCGCGATGGAAAGGCCGAGTCCCTCGATATCGGGCGTTTGCCGCTCCCACAGGTTGAGGTCATAGTCGCGTTCGTGCTGCAGGGCGGGGCCGAACATGCACTGCGTGGACATGACCCGCCCACCACGGATCTCCTCCGGAGTACGCGCAGACATGACGGTGACCTCGTAGCCGTGGCTTTGCAAACCGAGCCCCAGCTGCAAGCCGGCCTGACCGGCCCCCACGATCAATACTTTCCGCATGTTCCTAACCCTCCTCTTGCTGGCCCCAGGTCACATCAGGGCCGTAGGAGACGGTGCAGCTCATGGTGTAGGACACCAATTCCTGCAGCGCCTTCGACGTCGATCCCGGATCCCGGGCATCGCAGGTCGTCAACAGCACGTCCGGGCCCAGCGTCAGCGATTCCCGCACCTCGTCGAGTTCATAGGCGAGTTCGCCGTCGAACTTGTTCACGGCCACGATGAAGGGGATATCGGAGTCGTTTTCGAAATAGTTGACCGCCGCGAAGGAATCCTGGATCTTCCGGGGGTCCACCAGAATGACAGCACCGAGCGCACCCCGGCACAGGTCGTCCCAGAGAAACCAGAACCGGGCCTGGCCCGGGGTGCCGAACAGGTAGAGCACAAGATCCGGCTGCAGCCTGATACGCCCGAAGTCCATGGCCACCGTGGTGGTCTTCTTCCCGCTGTCCGGTAGCGGGTCGACGCCCTCGCCGGCCACGGTCATCCATGCTTCGGTGTTGATCGGCTTGACCTCGGACACCGAGCCCACGAACGTGGTCTTGCCCACCCCGAAACCACCAGCGACCACGATCTTCGCTGAGATGGTCAACGAAGAGGCGTCAAGCGGGTAGTTTCTTGAGTCCATCGAGGATCCTCTCCAGGATGATCCGGTCATACTGGTAGGTGAAGCCGGTGGGATGGATGAACACCACGTCCTGCGCAGCCAGGTCGCTGAGCAGCACGCGGATCACCCCCAACGGGATAGTCAGATGTGCGGAAATCTCCGCGATGGAGGTCGTCTCCCGGGCAAGTTCATAAAGCGCCCGCGACTCAGGAAGCAGCGTCCCGGCCAGCTGCGGATCGTATTGTGGCACCGATATCAGGGTCTCCACTAATAGGTGGTGTCGCGGTCTGGTCCGCCCTCCGGTGAGCGCATAAAGTCGGATCCGCTTGCTGCGCATCGCAATGTGTTCCACTCCTCACCCCTCCCCCGTGGTCAGTCGGCTCGCCGAGCGGTGATGACGCGCCGCAGGTCGGCGCGAGCCTTGGGAGTCAATGCATCTGCGGCCTGGTCCACGAACTGTGTCATCTCATAAGCGACCGCTTTCATGTCGCAGCGGGCTGAGGTCAGCACCGCCAGGCCGGCACTCTCGCCGATCCCCATGAAGAGGAAGTGTCCGCGCGAGAGCCGAATCATGATCAGCTCGCAGCTACCTTTCCCGAAAATTGCCGCACTGTTGCGAGCCAGACCTAGGAGACCGCTGGCGATGGCGGCAAGCTGTTCGGCGCCGTCGCTGCTCACCGATGAGGACGCGGTCAGTGGGAATCCGTCAGCGGAGAGAATCAGGGCATGCGTCACGCCGGGGACACGCTTGACAAACCCGTTGATCAGCCAGGCAAAGTCTGCTGGGTTCTTGATGGCATGGTTGGGAGCCATTCAACTGGTCTTTCCTGGCTTTCTTGCCGGCCGTTCCTGGCGAGCAGCCTGTTCGCCATCGGCGAAGTCTCCGAGATCCGCCATCAACTGTTCTCGCCCCTCGGCAGGGTCCCCGTCGTGGTGGTCGGCGTCAGGATCATCCCGGGGGCTGGGCACCGAAGCGGGGAAGGCGCCGAATTCGCGCAGGCTCTGGGGGACCCGCCGGGGCAAGCCGTTCCGTGTCGTCGTCGGGGTAGGGAGAGGCTTTCCCTGATCGGTCGCTTCGGGCTCGCGCGCGGGCGGCACAAGCGGGGGTGTGGGGTTCGGCTGGCCAACCGGAGCGGGCGCGTGCCGGGGTAGCTTCATCATCGGGGTATCTGCGAACCACGGGGTGGCCGGGGCGTCACACACCAGGTTCGGGGGCAACAGCACCGTGGCGTTGGTGCCACGGGTCGCCCGGCTGTCCAGCCTCACCTGGATACCGTGCTTGCCTGCCAGGCGGCGAACGATGGCAAGGCCCATCTGCTCGACGGACCCGACGGATTCACTGCCCGGGTCCGTCGTGGAAAGCCGGGCGTTGAGCGCCTGCAGCCGGTCGACCGGCAGTGGGTCTCCGGCGTCCCCGATGCGGATCAGCATGCTGCCCTGCTCGGTGAGGTGTCCGCTGACGGTGACCTTCGACATCGGTGGTGAGTAGGCCGTGGCGTTGTCCAGTAGTTCCGCGAGCAGCCGGCCGAGGTCGTCGGCGACCAGGTCCACCACGGCCAGTGCGGCGGCGCGCTCGATCTCGATGCGGCGGTAGTGCTCGATAGACGACATCGCAGCTCGGATCACGTCGACCAACGACGAGGCCGCGCCGCGCGCAGCGCCGGCATCGCGCCCGGCGAGGACGCGAAGGTTCTCGGCGTTGCGGCGCAGCCGGGCAGCGAGGTGATCGAGCTGGTAGAGCCGTGCTAGCGCGTCCGGATCGCTCTCGGTCGCCTCCATGTCCTCGAGGTGGGCAAGCAAGGAATCCACCAGGTTGAGATCACGCAGCGCGACATTGGCAGACATTCTGGCCAGCACATCGTGTGAGCCGCCGGGCTGGCTGGCTCGTGCGACGGATTCCCCCACGGCTTCCGACCGTGATGTGGCATCCGGCGGTGCCAGCAGCCGCGCGGCCGCCGACCGTGCCTTGTTCACCAGCGTGCGGGTGGCTGGACTGCGGCATTGCTCCACCACCCACCGGGCACCGCGCTCAACTCGGACAAGTATATGGTAATCGGTCCTGGGCACGGTTGCGTACCGTACTCGTGCGTTCGCAAGGTTCACAAGATTTGTGACACACACTAGTGTAAGATTGCTACACTAAGTAACTAGCGATCCTGCCAACGGCGCAGTACAAACTTCGCATTACGCCGCTAGTGACGCGGCTCGAACACTCCGCGTGCTGGCAGATTGCCGAGCTGACCGCGGTATTGGTCGTGGTCTCCACTACGCGCGGAGCCAGCCACCGAAGACGGCTGTGCTATCGCCCAGGCAGCACGGAAAGGTGTCATTCATCAGGGTGAACTCGCCGGTCAAGCTGATCTCGCTGGCGGATGCCGCGATAGCAGACATCTCGGGCGGTGGGTTCACGGCTTGCGGCCGACTCCTCCGACAATGCAGTGCTGCGCAGGTTCGAGCGGCTTGAGCTGTGGGCCGTCTGGCCACCAGTCGACACACCGAGTCAGGCCGGGCTCGACCAGTTCCAGGCCGGCGAACATGGCCATGATCTCGGCGCGCGGCCGGAACCACCCGCTACCTAACGGGCTATTCACAAAAACCTGTTGCAACCTCTTGGCCAGCGCGGTGTGTTCGTTCTCCGGATCGAGGAAGTGGCTGATCGCTACGTAGGAGCCCGATGGCAGAGCATCGATGTACTCTGCCATGATGCTCGCGGGATCGCGCTCACCGTTGTAGTGGTGCAGCGTCCCGAGTTGGAACAGCGCGATTGGCTCGGAGAAGTCGAGGTATTTGCGCACGACTTCGTCGTTCAGGATCTGGCGCGGCTCGAAGATGTCGGCGGCACTGAAGTGGGTATGGTCATTCTCCACGAGGAGAGCCCGACCATGCGCGAGAACGACCGGATCATTGTCGACGTAAACTACGCGGGCGTCCGGCTGGATTCGCTGGGCGACCTGATGGGTGTTCTCGGCCGTGGGCAGTCCCGATCCGCAGTCGAGGAACTGGGTGATGCCGGCCTGCGTGGCGATGAACCGGGTGACCCGGATCAGGAAGTTCCGGTGGTCCCAGGTGAACCGGCCTATCTCTGGTGCGATTTGCTCAAGGCGCTTGACGACCTCGCGGTCGATCTCGTAATTGTCTTTGCCGTTGAGCGCTGCATCGTAGACCCGGGCGATGCTTGCCTTGGTTATGTCGATGTGCGCTGGTCGGACATCGTCGGACCCTGCGACGCCGGGATCGGGCATGAGAACCCTCACAAGAGTTACAGTACGGACATGAACCTCATCGAGCCTAGGAGTGCGGGAGCGCGGGGTAAACCAAGGGTGTACTTATGACGATGCTCCCCCCACGCGGTACGTTCAGTGATCGGGTTGACTACACCGGAGGTGCGGCGTGGCCACAGATGATCCTCCGGTGAACCCAGATACCCCGGCAGATCGTCATGGGGCCGCCGATGTTTCCGCTGAGTATGGCAGCCCCACCGCACGCCGGATCATGCTGGGCGCCCGGCTACGCCGGCTGCGGGAAGCCGCTGAGATCTCGCGGGGGGAAGCCGGCTTCGCCATCCGCAGCTCCGAGTCGAAGATCAGCCGCCTCGAGCTTGGCAGGGTGGGCTTCAAGGTGCGCGACGTGACTGACCTGCTCACGATGTACGGCGTAACAGACCCCGAGAAGCGCCAGGCGTTTCTTGAGATGGTGGCGCGATCGAACGAGCCCGGTTGGTGGCATCGCTACACCGATCTAGTGGCCGACTGGTTCCAGGATTACCTCGGGCTGGAGGAGTCGGCCTCCCGGATTCAGACGTGGGAGCAGCAGTTCGTCCCTGGTCTGTTGCAGACCGAGGACTATGCGAAGGCGCTCACAACGCACGGCTGGTCCCCGTTGGCCAGCCAGAGTGTGCAACGCCAAGTCACGCTGCGGATGCGGCGGCAGGCGCTGTTGACCCGGCCGAATCCGCCCAAGGTGTGGGCCGTGATCGACGAGTCCGTCTTGCGCCGGCCGATCGGTGGTGGGCGAGTGATGCTGGCCCAGATCGAGCATCTCTGGGAACTCGGCAAGCGACCCAACGTCACCCTTCAGGTAGTGCCGTACCAGTTCAGCGGGTATGCCGCTGAAGGCTCGTTCACGATGCTCCGTTTCGCGGAGCCGGAACTGCCGGACGTGGTTTACCTCGAGCACCTCAGCGGCGCGCTCTACCTGGACAAGCGATCCGATACCGAGTTGTACGGCAGGGTCTTCGACCGGCTTACCGTCGACGCGCACACTCCCGACCACACCCGGCAATTGCTCGCTAAGGCGCGCGCGGAGTTCTGACCTGCAGGTCTCCTTGACGGCGGCTTGCCTTGTCCTTGCCTGTCCCCCTTGCGCACATGCACGTGCATTGACACCTGCTTAAGCACACGCTAACTTCGCCGAGTGCACGTGCAGGTGCACCCAACCGAGGGGTGGGTGGTCCTATGTCACAGCCAATTCGCAATGGTATGCCGGCCGCCGGACTTGCCGGGGTGACCTGGCGCAAGAGCCGGCACAGCGGTCAGCTCGGCAACTGCGTGGAGACCGCGGCGCTGGCCGGCGGTGAGGTTGCGATGCGCAACTCACGTGATCCCGGTGGCCCGGCGTTGATCTTCAGCCGTGATGAGATGGTGGCCTTCCTGGCCGGCGCCAAGGACGGCGAGTTCGACGACTATGCCAGCTGAGTAGGTGTTCAGCGAGACGAACCGGCGGGGGGAACCTGGTGCCGGTGCCGCGGTGGTTGCGGAGCAGCCTCTGATGCTGGTCCGCTATCGAGCTGGCGTGATCAGCCAGACCGCTGGCACCGTGCACCTGGTTCCCGTCCTGGGTGAACGCGAGGCGAGTGTGGTCGTCGCGTTGTGCGGCGGCCTCTTGTGCCCCGAAGAGATCGAGATGGTCGGCAACGGCATGGGTGTGCCGTGCCCGGCATGCCTCGCGAGTCGGGCCATTGCCATGGGTTCGTCGGCGGCCGTTGGCGAAGGCGGAGACGCTGAGATCGTGGGCGGGCCGCTTTACAGCGCGTGGGGTTGGCCAGTAACCCAGCAACGTGACCTGATACAGCTGAGCTTGGATTGCGACGCGTCGGCCATAGCGATCCCGATACCGCTGAGCGCTGAGGTCACGCGGGTCCTCACCGCGCGGCATTGTGCTCCGGCGGTGCTGGCCCACCCCTACGCTCCCGAACACCACATGGTGCTCACGGGAGAAAAGTTCGGTGCCCCGCTGCCCTGGCCATCCGGCGTATATCAGGTAACCGGATCCGTGATGCTGCCGCCCACGATGACTGTCTGTGGGCCGATCGCCTGGGTACAACCGCCGAGCAAGGACTCATTGCGGTTGTCCCGGGAGATCGACGTTTTCGGAGCCCTGCGCACGGTCATCAGCGACTAGTCGTGGCGCTGCCCCACCGTGGTTGGACTCGGGTGATCAGATGGGGTGATCAGATGGGGTGATCAGATGGGGTGATCAGATGTCAAACTGGCTGGTGCGGGCCCCAGAGAGCATGGCTCGCCACTGGGCTGGGCTGAAGGCCAGCACTGGGCTGCTGGCACCGAGCTTGCTGTCTCGGACCCCGACCCACTCGCTCAGTTCAGTGGTGATCTCCACGCATTCTTGGCCATCCGGAAACGAGTAGCTCGACTTCCGCCATTGAGTGCTGTTGCGAAGGTTGGTCCGCGCGGTCTTGTGGTTCACGACATCTCCTCCACGTAGCGGATCAGCACGGCCCGCGATCTCTCCGGGTTCGTGCCGAATCCGCAGGTCGACAACATAAAGGGGTCAAATCAATATACGGGCCCAAAGCTCGCGTCGTGATATCGAGCGCTGAATTCCCCCAGTAGAGGTGCAACCGAGAGTGCAGTTGCACGAGTGCAGTTGCAATTGCGGTAACCAGCTAACCCGGCTGCCCCACATCGCTATGTTCAGTGGAAGCGCATGCCCGGTCACCGCTCACGCGGGTACGCTGGCTGGCAGGTCCATGGCGAGGGTGGTGAGCACGTGTATCGGTCGTTTTTCGCGCTGGTCTCGGTGGCCGCCGTGCTGGCCTTGGCACCCGCAGTGGGTGATCAGGGCAACCTTGCAGTTCTCGCTGCTGCTGTCGCCATCCTGCTCACCACCGCAGCGGTCACGCGCGGACGTGACCAGCTGGTCGCCAAGGCCGCCGGGTCGCAGGTGGCGCACCGCCAAGCCGATGAATGGGGCAGGCGCGGCGCCTTCCAACGCCAGCACCGCCCGGACGTCCAGGGACGCCCGCGACCTCGAGCACCCGGAAATTCGTTGCTGCCGGCGTAGCCGCCCCGCGATCCACCGCGGCGGCGCCGGTCATGACGCCTCAGTTGCCCGTTTCCGGGTGCTCCATAACCCGCTGTCTCAAGCCCGCGGCCCGCGGTCGTCATACGACGGCTGCCGATGTGCCGACGCCGATGCACCGCCGGGAGGGAGCACCTCTACCCCCGTGAGGTAGTGGTCCGCATGCTCGACGTCCTGTCCTATCCCGTTTCCGCACTCATGTGGCAGTGGCACCACCTGCTCAGTCTGGTGCTGGATCCCGACAGCGGCATCACCTGGTCGCTGTCGGTGGCCCTCTTGGTGATCACCGTACGGGCTGTCCTCTTCGTTCCCGCCCTCAAACAGTTCCGCTCGATGCGCCGTTCCCGTGAGCTCCAGGCTCAGATCGTGGCATTGCGCACGAAGCACTCGCGCAATAGCCAGCACTCGAGTGAGCAGCTGCGCCGGCTGCACCACGATCAGGCTGCCGGGTTGATGGGTGGCTGCCTGCCCGGTTTGGTGCAGGCTCTGCCCTTCATCGGCCTCTACCACGTCCTGACCAACTTCTCCCGCTCAGGAATGAGTGTTGAGCAGAGCAGCCACCTCCCCAACGGGGTGTTCGACGCGGCGGAGGTCAGCTCATTCCTGCATGCCCGGCTGTGTGGAGCACCGCTGCCGGCCTACCTGACCATGCCCAGCCAGGCCCTGCACTCCCTCGGCGCGAGCCTCGGCCGGGCCGACATCGCCCTCGTCGCGCTCCCGTTGCTGATGCTGGCCGGTCTTGCGACCTACCTCACGGCACGCCACTCCATGCGCCAACAGGTCACGGTGACCGGGCCTGCCGCCGCGTTGAGCAGGGTATTTCCCTGGCTCGCTGCTCTGTTCCCGGTGCTCGGGGGCGTCTTCTTCCCGTTCCCGATCGCCATCGCACTGTACTGGGTCACCAGCAATGCCTGGTCGCTGGCTCAGAACTACCTGCTCACCCGCCGATTCGACGCCCAAGACGCCGCACGCGAATCCGCTCAGACCACGGTCGGGCCTCACTCGGCGCCCAAGCCCGGGCAGAAACCGAAACGCACGTGATCCCACCGCCGCTCGCGCCCAAGGCAAGCTATGAGGTGATGACGACTACCAGGTTGGTGGCGCCCGAGCCGGTGGCGCCGATGCTGGCCACGGCCGGTGTGCCTCCGTCGGGCCCGGGTTGGGCGTTCGAGTTCAAGTGGGATGGCGTACGGGCCGTCGCCGCCGTCGCGGGGGACCAACTCCGGCTGTTCAGCCGCAACGGCAACGACATCACCGGCGGGTATCCCGAGCTGACCGTGCTCAGCGAGCTGGTCGGGAGCCGGCTGGTGCTGCTCGACGGGGAGATCGTGACGCTGAGCCAGACCGGACGGCCGGAGTTCGGGCTGCTCCAGCAGCGCATGCATGTCCGCTCACCCAGCCCGGAGCTGGTAGCCCGGGTCCCGATCTCCTACTACGTGTTCGACCTGCTCGACCTCGACGGCCGCCGGCTGCTGCCGCAGAGCTACCAGCAGCGCCGGGAGCTGCTCGCGACTCTGGACCTTGATAATGGGTCGCCGCTGGTCCGGGCTCCCCCGAACTACCCGGACGTGAGCGGCGGGGCGCTGCTGGAGGTGGCCCGCCAGCACGGCTTGGAGGGTGTCGTCGGCAAACGATTGCGTTCGCGGTATGAGCCCGGACGTCGCTCGCCGGCGTGGATCAAGACCGCCCTGTTTCACACCCAGGAGGTCGTGGTGGGCGGCTGGACGATCGGGCTGGGCCGCCGGGCCGGCACGCTGGGCGCGCTGCTGCTTGGGGCGCACGACGAGCACGGTCGGCTGCGCTACCTCGGCGATGTCGGTACCGGGTTCACCGAGACGATGCTCGCCGACCTGCTGTCCCGGCTCACCGCGCTGGAAGCGCCGGATTGCCCGTTCGACGAACCGGTGCCTCGCGAGCACGCCCGCCGGGCGCGCTGGGTCCGTGCTGAGCTCGTCGGTGAGGTCGAGTACCGGAGCGTGACCCTGGATCGCCGGCTGCGCCACACCACGTGGCGCGGGTTGCGGACCGACAAGGACCCGGCCCAGGTGAGATTCGACTGAAGATGCCGCCGCCGCCGGGGTGGCCGATGATGATCGGTATGACGGCGCGGCCTTTCTGGCCTGGACGCTTTCCAGTGCGGGTTCTGCACTCCGGGCCAGGTGATGTCCGCGGTGGCCTGCATCGCCGAGGGTCACACCGGATCCGCTGAGGAGATCAAGGAGTGGATGAGCGGCAACCTGTGCCACTGCGCTGCCTACCCGCAGATCGTCGCGGCGGTACAGACCGCGGCCGGGCGAGGGCAGGACGCCCGGTGAGGAACTTCGCCTACGCCAAACCGGGCGATGCCGACGCCGCGCTGGCCGCGTTGCGGGAACCGGGTACCGCGATCATCGCCGGCGGCACCGAGCTGGTGAACTGGCTCAAGGAGGGCATCGCCACGCCGGATCGGCTGGTGGACATCACTGGGTTGGCCTGGGGCAGCATCGAGGTGACGAGCGGCCTGCGGCTCGGTGCGCTGGCCCGGATGAGCGATGTCGCGGCCCACCCGGTGGTGGCTCGGGACTACCCGGTGCTGGCTGAGTCGCTGCGCGCCGCCGCTTCGGCGCAGCTGCGCAACATGGCCACCATCGGCGGGAACCTGCTGCAACGCACCCGTTGCCCGTACTTCCGGGCCGAGACCCTGCTGCCGTGCAACCAGCGGGTCGCCGGATCCGGATGCGCCGCGCTCGACGGCGGTGACACCCACACTCTGGCGATCTTCGACTGGGGCCCGGACTGCGCGGCGACGCACCCATCGGACCTCGCCGTGGCGCTGACGGCGCTGGACGCCACGGTGCTGCTGCGCGGGCCGGCCGGTGAGCGCACGGTGCCGATGCGGGAGTTCTAC
>CAXUFG010000041.1:20429-28143 GCA_964250265.1 uncultured Pseudonocardiaceae bacterium
ACGCCACCGGCGTCCGCGTGCGCGAGCTCCCCATCACCATCGCCCAGCTGCTGGTGTAAGCCGCGTCCCAGCCTGCCCCTTCTTCGGGAGCCTGTCTGGGGAATCGTGATCAACGGGCACGAGCCGCGTAGCGCGAAGACCTCGCGGGGATGTGGCCCCTCGTTCTCCTACTCGGGAACGCGCCCGCGGGTTCGTCAATGCGCCAGTCGGTCGCACTCAACGCGGATCGGGCACGGGGCGGTGGTGATGAAGGTGCCGGTCATACTACCGCTGTCGGTGTAGCCGAATGGGCCAGAGAGGTGGCAGTCCAGGACCGTGACCGGCTCGTCGAGGTCCACGATCCAGTAGTGCCCGATACCGGCGTCGGCGTACTCGTGCCGTTTGACGACGTGATCGAGGCGCTGTGAACCTGGTGAGACGATCTCCACGACAAGCAGGACATCGCTGGCCCGGAGCAGGCCGCCATCGCGCTCCACCCGGTCGATGGCCTTGTAGTCGACCACGACGAGATCAGGACGGCGTACCACACCGGGCTGATCGGCGGGGACCAGTTCCAGATCGATGTCCACCTCCTGCACCGCGCACAGGTCGTCAGGCAGTTGGGATTGAACTTGGAGCAGCAACCGTCCTGAGGCGATCATGTGTCGCGGTGACGAACTGGGCGACATGATCAGGTTGCCCTCCTGCAGCTCGGTGTGGCCGGTCGTGGTCTCGTCGAGCTGTGCGTACTCCGCGACGGTCAACAGGCGAGCAGGCGGCCCGGGCAGCGCAGTCACGAGCGGCTCCTCATGGCAGTCGCGTTCGTCACCTGGGTTGACGCCTGGTCATTACCGGCGACGGGGGCGTCAGCGATCCGGCTCCGGTCTTCACCCATGTGCCTAGCTTCCCTCCCAGCGGGCTTGTTCGTCCATGACACGCCGGATCACATCCTTGGTGTGGCTGCGTCAAGATCTCGCACACGTACTGTGCTGTGATGGCCGCTGCTCTGGCGAATCGTCCGCGCTGGAGTGCCGTCGATCTGAGCAAGCTTGGGTATACCTCAGGCATGACGAACTGTGGTGCACGGTGAGTGACTCGCAGGAGCGGCTACGCGCCTACCGTGCCAAGCGCGACTTCTCGATCACGGCGGAGCCGGCCGGTAGGTCGGAGCCGGCGGCCGGGCCGGGCCGGTTCGTCGTGCAACGCCACCGGGCTCGCCGCTTGCACTACGACCTCCGGTTGGAGATTGACGGGGTGCTGGTCAGCTGGGCCGTGCCCCGGGGGCCGACCTTGGACCCCAAGTCCAGACAGCTGGCGGTCCATGTCGAGGACCACCCCATCGAATACTTCGACTTCGAGGGCGTCATCCCCCGCGGCGAGTACGGCGGGGGCGACGTCATCGTGTGGGACTGGGGAACGTGGCAGCCCTCCGGAACGGACGATCCGGCTCGGGCGATCGAGCGCGGGGAGCTGCACTTCGACCTGCACGGCGAGAAGCTGGCGGGGCGCTTCGTGCTGGTCCGCTCTGGGGAGGCCCGCCCGGCCAAAGAGCAGTGGCTGTTGATCCACAAGAATGACGAGTACGCCCGGCCCGGTTGGGACCCCGAGGAACACCCCCGATCGGTCAAGAGTGGGTGTACCAACGACGAGGTCGCCGCGGCCCCCGAGTCGAGGTGGCGCGGCGATCTGCCCCCGAGCCAGGCCGCGGTCTCGTTGACCAGGGCACCTGCCTGGGCTCCGCCGACCGACGACGAACTCGCCGCGCTGGACGCACTCGGGGCCAAGGGTCGCTGGGCGCTCCAGGGACACGACGTCGCACTGACCAACCTGGACAAGGTGCTCTTCCCCGCGCGGGACTCCGAGCCCCCGGTCACCAAAAGGGACCTCATCCGCTACCACGCCGTGATCGCCCCGTTCATGCTCCCCTACCTGGCCGGTCGCCCGGTGAATGCGCACCGCTTTCCCAACGGCGTCGGGCGGCCGGGCTTCTGGCACAAGGAGCTCCCCAGCCACGCGCCACCGTGGCTGACCCGCTGGCACAACCCCGAAGCCGACCCTGGAAAGACGCAGTACTACGCCGTCATCGACAGCGTTGCCGCACTCGCCTGGATGGCGAACTACGCGGCGGTGGAGCTGCACCCTTGGACATCAGCCTTGCCCGAGGTCCACGAACCCACCTGGGCGCTGATCGACATCGACCCCGGTCCGGCGACCAGCTTCGATGATGTCCTGGTGCTCGCGCGGCTCTACCGGGTGGCGCTGGAGCACCTCGGTGTCGCGGCGATGCCGAAGGTCACCGGGCAGCGGGGCGTGCAGATCTGGGTTCCCATCCGCGCCGGCTACTCCTTCGACGAGACCAGAGCCTGGGTCGAGAAGCTCTCCCGCGCCATCGGCCGGACCGTGCCGGAACTGGTCAGCTGGGAATGGCAGAAAGATCGCCGGGAAGGCCTCGCCCGCCTGGACTACACGCAGAACGCCCTCAACAAGACTCTGGTGGCTCCCTTCAGTGCCCGACCCGCCCCGGGCGCGCCGGTGTCCGTCCCCATCCACTGGGACGAACTCCAGGACCCCGAGCTCGTTCCGGACCGCTGGACGATCCGCACTGTGATCGACCGGGTGCATGATGCCGGCGATCCGCTAGCCCCGCTCGTAGGACGAGAACAGGAACTGCCGGCGCTGTAGCCCGGCTGGAAGCTCGGTCGGCTATCCGATATTCGAAAGAGTCGGAAAAACAAAACATTCTTCGTCGCGTCACCTAAGGTCGTTTGTTATCGAGGACACGACATAAGTACTCAGCTACGCTCACGCAGCCCCAGTCGTATGCGTCTGGGGCTGCGAGTACCATGGTGCGCATGTAGTGTGCGGGGGCAACCACCGTCCTCAAGCGCGAGTGTGCACCAGGACGTCGAGCAGGCCCCGCGTACGAGGTTAAGCGCAGGATTCGCTACTTCCTCACCGAGGAACCTGAGATCGGAAAGAAAGCATGTTGTGGTTTGATGAGCTTGCGGCGAGAGTTGAGGGCCCGCAGGTCGTAAACGACTCGAAGACGCCCTCAGGTCCGGTACACGTCGGGGCGTTGCGCGGCGTCCTCATCCACGACGCCGTCTACCGCGCACTTCAAGACCGTGACCTGCCCGCTCGCTACAAGTTCGGCGTAGATGACTACGATCCTTTGGACGAGCTACCCCCAACAGGCGCAGACGAATTCCGTCCCTTCCTGGGCATACCGCTGTGCAACGTTCCTGCACCCGCGGGGTCGTCAGCGAAGAACCTTGCCGAGCACTACATCAAGGACTTCTTTGACATATTTGAGGAGTTAGGTGTCGGCGCCCAAACCTATCGCATGAGCGATGTGTACCGCAGCGGTACATTCGATAAGGAAATTGATACGATCTTGCGGAGCGCGGACGTCGTCCGGAGAATCGACCGCGAAATTTCTCATGTACGCCGAGATGACGATTGGTTACCATTTCAAGTTATCTGTGAAAAGTGTGGTCGCATCGGCACGACGAAAGTTACATCATATGATGGAGGGCTTGTCAGCTATCAATGTATGCCCAACTTGGTCAAGTGGGCTGATGGCTGTGGAAATACAGGAAAGATCTCTCCTTTTCGCGGTAATGGCAAGCTTCCTTGGAAGCTGGAGTGGGTTGCCAAGTGGAACAACTTCCCAGTCACCATTGAGGGCGCCGGCAAGGACCACAACACGAAAGGTGGTTCTCGCGAGGTCGCGGTCCGGTGCCTGAAGGAGATCTTCGGCAAGGATGCGCCGGTGAACGTGCCTTACGAGTTCTTCCTCGTGGGTGGCGCAAAGATGAGCTCTTCTCGGGGCGTGGGCGTTTCGGCCCGGGAGATGGCGAACCTCTTGCCTCCAGAACTCCTGCGATTCCTCATGATTCGTAGCCTGCCGAAGCAGGTGGTCGACTTCTCTCCAGAACAGGAGAAGATAGTCCGCCTGTTCAGCGACTTCGATCGGGTGAGGGAGAGAGCCGCGAACCCTGTTGACTATCCGACAGAAGCGCGTATGTACGAGATTACTCAAGTGGATGCCGAACCAAGTTACTACGCGCCGCCTTTCGACCTGCTTCTGAGCCTTGCTCAGATGCCGCACCTAGATCCTGTGAGTGAGATTGAGCGTGTACATGACGCAAAGCTGTCTCCGCTCGACCTCAGCCACTTGAAGCAACGAGTGGAGTCTGCAAAATACTGGCTCCGCAGGTTCGCCTCCGATCAAGACCGGTTCGAAGTTCAGAATTCGCTGCCACCTAGTGTGGCCTCCTTGCGCCCCGTTCAGTCAGTTTTCCTTCACGAGCTCGCAAAAAAGCTCGCGGACGTTGCGTGGGAACCTGCTAAAATTCAAGTCTGTATATTTGACGCTGCTCGCATTACCCCGATCAGTCAGGCGGACGGGTTCTCGGCTCTGTACACAGTACTGCTTGATCGACAATCTGGCCCGAAGGCTGGGAACCTATTAGCCTTCCTGGAGCGAGGATTTGTGATCGCTCGCCTGTTGGAGGTGCCTACGCCGTCCGTCAGGGCCTTCTGGGCTGACACTGGAATCACAGAACATGAGCTTGAAGACTGGGTTGCGAGCGTTCGCCCTAAGATCGTTACTGCGTCCGCCGAGACCTTCTTTGAAGGCATGGGTATCCTGGAACTCACTGTCGAGCTGTCGGACGGGAAGATTCACCTTCGGCGTTGCATAATGAGTTCGCTCGAAGGGCACGATCAGACCGTGCCTGACGAGTATGATTATTTCGTATCGCATGCGGTCGACTATGTAGCCGGCCTCAAGGGGCGATGTGAACTCGAGATTCCCGTCAAGGTGAACGCAGGAGTTCGACAATAACCGCGACCGCCACCTCGAGGCGCCCGATACCATCCCTGGTCAGCGACGGGCTAGCCGGCGCTCACCCGTCGAGCCACGCGCGTACTCCAGCTTGTAGTAGGCGAACAAATCCGGTTCGTCCTCGGCGCTCAACTCGCCGTCCGAGTCGATCGTGTGCGAGTCCAGCACCCGCTTCTTGAAGTAGCGCACTCGCACGGCCTCGGGACTGACCGTTGCCCCGTCAGCTGGGACAAAGACGAGTCGGTGCCGGCCGATCATACCGATCTTCACGGTGATGAAGCTCGGCTCATCGCTCACCGTGTCGACATACACTGCCTCTAGCTGGCCGATCTTGCTTCCGTCCGGGTCGATCACCGTCAGGCCACGCCAGTCCCGCAAATTCTCCGCTGCGAACATACAGCTGAGTACCCAGCACCGCCGCCTGGCAATCGGGACGGGTAACTCGCGATCTCGGGCTGATCATGGAACCTATTGGCGCAGTGGTAGCCGGATCCGGAATACCGCACCGGCGCCGGGCGCGGTGTCAAGTTCTGCGACTCCGCCGTGCGCTGCGGTGAGCGCGGCCACGATGGACAGGCCCAGCCCGCTACCGCCGCGCTGCGACCTGCTTCGCGAGGAGTCGGCCCGGTAGAACCGCTCGAACGCTCGCTGCGCGTCCTGCGGCGCCAAGCCTGGGCCCTGGTCGCTGACCGAGAGCACGGCCCAGCCGGGCTCGGTGGCCACCCCGACGGTGACCTGGGTTCCGGCCGGGGTGTGGGTGAGTGCATTGGTCATCAGGTTGCCCAACACCTGCCGCAGCCGGGACTCGTCGCCGAGCACCACGGGCACTCCCTGGTCATGGGTCACCTCCAGGGAGACCCGCCGGTCCGGGGACAGCGCCCGGGCATCGTGGACGGCGTCGGCGGCCAGCGCGACGAGATCGACCGGGGCTCGCACCAGCTCCCGCTGCGCATCCAGCCGGGCGAGCAGCAGCAGGTCCTCGACGAGCAGCCCCATCCGGGCCGCTTCGGATTCGATCCGGCTCATCAGCCGGGGCATGTCATCGGCCGCGCCTTGCCGGTACAGCTCGGCGAACCCGCGGATCGAGGTGAGCGGGGTCCGAAGCTCGTGGCTGGCATCGGCGACGAAGCGCCGCATCCGCTCCTCGGAGCTGCGGGCGGCCATCTCGGAGGCCTGCTGGGTACGAAACGCCGACTCGATCTGGGCCAGCATGCCGTTCAGCGCGCCGGAGAGCTGGCCGACTTCGGTGCGCGGCGGGTGCTCGGGCACCCGGCGGGTCAGGTCACCCGCCGCGATGGCCTCAGCGGTGTCCTTCACCTCGGCCAGGGGTCGCAGGCTGCTGCGCACCGCGAGGTAACCCACGCCGGCCAGCGCTAAGAGGACCGCCCCGCCGATGATCAGCTCGAGGAACGTCAACCGGGACAGCGTGGCGTCCACGCTCGCCAGGCTGGTCGCGACCAGAAGGGTCCCGGAGCCGTCCGGCAGCGGGATGGCCAGCAGCCGCCACCCTCCGCCGCCAGCGCTCGCCGGCACGGTGATGGGCTGTCTGTGCCGGGCGGCGGCCTGGTCAGGGGTCCACTGTGGGAAGACCGGGCCCGGTTGGGCGGTCGGCAACCGGGACTCCAGCGTCTCGACCAGGGCGCCGGTCTCGTCAGTGATGGCCAGCGAGAACGTGCTGGGCAGCCGGAGCCGTCCGGCGCCGCCCTCCGGGCCCAGCGGGGGCAGCCCTGGATCGCGGTGCACGCTGCGGAGGATCGGCTCACCGGCGATGCGAAGCTGGGTGTCCATCTCGTCGAGCAGGTAGCCATGCAGTGCGGTGACAGTCGCCACCCCCGCGGCGCCCAGCGCCAGCGCGACCAGCGCCAGCACTGCGGCGACCAGCCGTAACCACAGCGGCGTCCCGGCCCAGACTCGCCGGACGGGCAAACCTTGTCGAAGGCCCCGACCTCGTCGAAGATCCCATCGCCGGCGTAGGGCCCGGCTGGCGGCCCGGATCCGGCCAGTGGTCGGGCCCGCCGTGGTCATGCGGGTGGTCACGTTCGGGGCACGCGCAGCACGTAGCCGACGCCGCGCACGGTGTGCAGTAGCCGCGGCTCGCCGGTGTCGAGCTTGCGCCGCAGGTAGGAAATGTAGGACTCGATCACGCCGGTGTCACCGTTGAAGTCGTAGTTCCACACATGCTCGAGGATCTGGGTCTTGGACAGCACCCGCCCGGGGTTGCGCATGAAGTAGTGCAGCAGCTTGAACTCGGTCGGCGACAGCTCGACCAGCTCACCGGCCTTGCGCACCTCGTGGGTGTCGTCGTCGAGCTCGATGTCGGCGAAGCACAGCTGCGCGCTGGCGTGATCCGCCGCAGATCCAGCGCGCCGCAGGATCGCCCTGATCCGGGCGATCACTTCCTCGAGGCTGAACGGCTTGGTCACATAGTCGTCCCCGCCCAGGGTCAGGCCGGTGATCCGGTCGGCGGTGGCGTCGCGCGCGGTGAGGAACAGCACCGGCATCTGCAGGCCCTCGCCGCGTAGCCGGCGCACGATGTCGAAGCCGTCCATGCCAGGCATCATCACGTCGAGCACGAGCAGGTCGGGGCGGCTGCGCCTGGCCTGCTGCATCGCCTCAACCCCGTCGGTGGCGGTGGTGACCTCGAAGCCGACGAAACGCAGGCTTGCCGAGAGCAGCTCGACGATGTTGGGCTCGTCGTCGACGACGAGCAGCCGAGCCTCGGGGCTGGTTGCGGTCACGGCACACCCCCTCCTGGTTACCAGTCTGGGCGGTGAGCCTCCCACACGCCTGGGCGTTGCCTGTGAATTGCCTGGAAGGCCGCCCCAATCTCCGGGCACCCGATCATTCCCAGCTAACTCCCAGCAACCTGACAGCCCACCCCAAAGC
>CAXUFG010000042.1:0-28142 GCA_964250265.1 uncultured Pseudonocardiaceae bacterium
GGGAATCCACCGGCCACCAGGCTAGGTCGGCGGATTCGGGACTGCGGATGGGGACGGCGTTGGGTGGGGCGTGCAGGAGGAAGCGGACATCGAAGTGCCTCGTCGGCAAGCCCAGCGAGCAGGTGATCGGGTGCACGTCGAGGTGTAGCGGCACTGGGTTGATCTCCAACTCATCGATGCCGGATTCTTCGGTCGCCTCCCGCAACGCCGCTGCGACGAGTCCGGTGTCACTGTTCTCGCAGTGCCCGCCGAGTTGCAGCCAGCGCCCGACTCGGGGGTGCAGGGTGAGCAGGACATGGGTGCGGTCGTGCGAGAGCACCACTGCCGAGGCAGTCAGGTGCCCGGGTACGCAGGACCGGGCACAGGCGTCCGGGCGGGCCGCCAGAAACCCGAGAAACGCGTGGCGCAGCGCCCCCTGCCCACCGCCATGCGGTTCCCAGTCCTTCAGGACCCGCACCGCGTCGGCATGCACGGTGGCATGAGAAATACTGATCATCGCGGGGGATTATCGCAGCACCAATCCATCATCGGGATCACCCGGGGGGCGTGGTTGCAAAGGCTCGACGGGGTGGCCGACGGCGATCGCACCGAGCGGGCGCCAATCCGGCGGTAGCGCGAGCTCAGCGCGAACCAGATCCGGGCAGAACAGCGTCGAACCAACCCAGCAGGACCCCAGCCCCGCTGCGGCCAGCGCCACCAGCAGAGCCTGCACCGCCGCACCAGCGGCGACGGTGAACATCGCTTCCTCGGCGGCCTGGCGGCGCGGGTCGGGGTAGGGGTGCGCGCCGTCCGCGACCGCCACCGGCACCAGCACCTCCGGCGCGTCGTAGAGCAGGGTCCCGCGCTGCACCCGGCGCTCGATGAACTCCTCGGCCAGTCCGTCGCGGCGCAGATCGGCCCGCCACGCCTGTGCCATCGCGTCGAGCAGCCGCCGCCGCAGACGTTCCTCGGCCAGCCAGACGAACCGAACCGGCCGGGTGTGGTGCGGTGCCGGTGCCCGCAGCGCCACTCCCACTGCTCGCCGGATAAGTTCTGGCTCCACCGGATCGGGACGGAATGAGCGCACCGATCGGCGCAGCAGCACCGCCTCCTCACGACCCGCAGCCCGTCCCTGCTCGATCGCGTCGTCGGTGCCCAGTCGGAACAGGTCCTCAGCCAGCGGGCGGATCAGATCAGCCGCGGTGCTGCCGTCGGCGTCCGGGGACAATCCGCGCAGCACTGCCACCGGCACCCCCGCCAGCTTGCCCTTGACCAGGTCGGCGGCGGCCGCGACCTCGTCGGCGACGGCCACCTCGGTCATCACCAGCTCGTTGCCATGCCGGTCACGGGCGCCGGCGTAGCGGTGCAGCACACCCAGCCCGGCGGACCCGATCGCCGCGTCGGTCTGCCCGATTCGCCACGCCCGGCCCATCGTGTCGGTGATCACGACGGCGACGTCGACACCCAGCGTCGCGGCCAGCCCGGCTCGCAGCCGCGCTGCGCTCGCGTCCGGGTCCAGTGGCAGCAGTGCGACCTCATCGGGCTCCACGTTGGACGCGTCCACACCGGACGCGGCCTGCACCAGGCCCAGTGCGTTCTCGGTGATCAGGGTATGGCCGCGGCGGGCGAGTACCCGCCGGGCCTCGGTTGCCACCAGCTTGCGGCGCGCGGCATCCCGGGTCGGCGGATCGGCCGGCACCGTGATCAGCCTTCCCTCCACCTTGGACACCACCTTGCTGGTGACCACGACGACGTCGCCGTCAAGGAGCCACGGCGCCGAAGCGACCAGAGCGCCGATCAGATCGTCGCCGGGCCGGAACTCGGGCAGCCCCCGGACGGGCACAATACGAATCTGGTCCGGCGCGGCGTGATCGCCGGGAGTGTTCGCCCCGGCGGAGCCCGAGTTGTTCACAACGCGAGGTCCAGGGCCGCTCTGGCCATCTCCGCGGTCGCGGCGATGTCTGTCATCAGTAGCGGGATCTCCCGGACCTGCATTCCGGGCACCATCGCGTGATCCCCGGTGTGCACCAGCCACCCGTCCAGGATCCCACCCGAGCGCCGGGCCCCGTAGTGCGCGGCCACCGCGCCCGCGTCGCAGGGGATGCCGATGGCCGCCAGGCAGGCCTCGGCCATCCCGCGGAGCGCCCGGCCGCCGACGATCGGAGACAGTCCGATCACTCGGGCGGCGCTGCTGCGCAGCGCGGGGCGGATCCCCGGTACAGCCAGCACGCTGCCGATGGACACCACCGGATTGGACGGCGCGAGCAGCACGGCATCCGCCTCGGCGATCGCGTCCAGCACGCCGGGGGCCGGCTCGGCATCATCGGCGCCCACCGGCACGAACTGGCTGACCGGTAGCTCCGCGCGGTGCCGGATCCACCACTCCTGGAAGTGCATCGCGCGAGGGCTCTGTGCGCCGGCGACCACGACGTGGGTTTCGCAGCGATCGTTGGTGGCAGGCAACAACCGAACCCCGGGGCGCCATCGGTTGCACAGTGCCGTGGTTGCCACGGACAGCGGGTAGCCGGCCCGCAGCATCCGGGTGCGGACCAAGTGCGTGGCCAGGTCCCGATCGCCCAGCCCGAACCAATCCGGCTCGGCGCCGTAGCTAGCGAGTTCTGCTTTGACCACCCAGCTCTCACCGGCCCGTCCCCAGCCACGCTCAGCGTCGATCCCACCGCCGAGGGTGTACATACAGGTGTCCAGATCCGGGCAGATCCGCAGGTCGTGCAGCCAGATGTCGTCGCCGGTGTTGACCACGGCGGTGATCTCGTGTTCGCCGGCAGGGTGCTCCGGTGCGCCGACGGGCGGCAGGCCCAGCGCGGCCTTGACTCCGAGCAGGAACCGGGCGCCACCGACGCCACCGACCAGCACCACGATCTTCATGAAAGCGCCTCAGGGCTGATCGTTCGTCGAGGGCACGTGATCGAACGTGGTCTCGACCTGCTGCGAGGGTGTGAAGCGCTCGGCATCCACGTAAGAGCGGTACGAGGCGCGGTCCGCTGCGGTGAGCGCGACGTCAGTGACGAAGGGGGTGAGCAGATTGCGAGGCCACAACCGCCGCGCCCGGACCGCGTTGACCTCCGCGCAGAACACCACGATGACCGATTGCAGGTACAGGTAGGCGAGTAACCCGAGTACCAGCCCGAAAACACCATAGATTGCCGAGGCCCCGCTCAATGCGTTGCTCGCGAACAACGCACCCCCCATCTGCAATACCTGCACCGCGACCCCGGCGCAGACCGCACCGGGTACCAGGTCGGCCAGTCGAACATCGCGGGCGGTCAGTACCCGAAATCCGACAAGGAATGCGCCCACGTTGGCAGCCATCGCCACGGCGATCGCGGCAAAGCGCAGCCAACTGCCGCCGTAGCCGATGCTGGCGGCCACCGAGCCGACCGCGGTCACCGCGGTGGTGATCAGCACGAGCGCCCCGAGCAGGACGAACAACATCAAGCCGCGGAGCCGGGACAGCACCGGATCGGGGCGGGCAAACCGAGGCACCGCCCATACCCGATTCAGTGCCGTCTGGATGGCCACCGAGACGCCAAGCCCTCCGTACACCGCGCCGAGGAGGCCCAGGATCACCCCGGCCTGGCTGCCGTGAATCGCGCCCACGTTCTCCCGTAGCTGCGGGCCGACGATCGGCAATTGCTGTAGCGCTGAGCCGAGCAGCGCCTGCTGTAACGAGGGGTCTCCATCCAGCGTGTAGCCCAACACGCTGACCAGCAACAGCAACAGCGGAAACAGCGATACAAAACTGTAGTAGGTGATCAATGCGGCCAGATAGCCACCCTGATCGTCGATGAACTTATAGATCACTCCCAGCGGCAAACCCAACCAGGTATGACGCCGCTGGAACTCGTCCAGTCGAGCTGCTACACCCATCCCCACGTCCTCAAGCTCCCCCGCGGCGTACCCGACCGCACGCGACCTTAAACATCCGCTGGCGCCTGGTCAGCGCCAGAACAGGAATTCCTGGAAACCCCGGGCTGCTGCCAGCTGATCTCCACCGATAGCTGCGAAGACCGAGAAGCTGGCATTGAACAACGCATTCCCCACCGCGGGCACGCCGAGGATCAAGACGAACAGTAGCAAGGGGGCGAACCAGCTGACGTTTCCGGCGAGTCGGCGAGCGGGCGGGGCCAGGTAGGGCGCCAAAATGCCGAATCCGTCCAATCCCGGTACAGGCAGGATGTTGAGTAGGAACGCGAGTACCTGCACCAGAGCCAACCAGGACAAGCCCTCCGCCAGGCCCTCTGATGCTGCACCGGTGGCGACCACGGCAGTGAGTGCGGCGCCCAGTATCAGGTTGGTCAGCGGACCGGCCAGGGACACCGCCGAGGCGATCGCTCGAGAACGTAAGGCGGCCTGATTGATCCACACCGCGCCGCCGGGTAGTGGAATGCCCCCCAGCGCCAGCAGGGCCAGTGGGATCAGCAGCGACATGACCGGATCGGTGTAACGCCGGATGTCGAGCGTGAGGTATCCCTTGGCGCGCACCGAACGGTCGCCGCCCCGGTAGGCCGTCACCGCGTGTCCGAATTCGTGCAGGCACAGCGCGACGGCCCAGCCGCCGAGAACGAGCACCACGATGCCGGCCGTACGGGCAGCTCCCGCACCCAGGGCGGCAAGCGCCCCCCCGGCCACGGTGACTGTAACCAGCAGAAGAAACAACGGGCTGGGAGTCAGGGGACGGGGGGTCAAGGGCCTGGGGTCCTGGCCAGGGGCAGGCACCACGCCACTCTCGCTCATCGACCGCCCATCGTCGCTACCGGGTATGCCCGCACTAGATCACGATTGCACGGCGTGTCAACAGGGACACGCTGAGCAATCGCTCTGGGTGGGCGCAAGAAACTTGCATCCCCGATGACAGGGGTGTAATCACAGTCTTGTTATTCTCCGGTCCCACAGCCCGGGGGAGGCGCGAATCCGGGGAGGAACTCTATGGCGAGGAGGGTGGACCGCCATGGATGAGGTGGACATCAGCTGGCCCACGGACTGGAGGGGCGAAGACCAGATCAACTGGAGCCCATCGGACGGGCTTGATCAGCCGGATTGGCAGGAACGGGCGCTGTGTGCCCAGACCGACCCGGAAGCGTTCTTCCCGGAGAAGGGAGGGTCGACCAGGGAAGCGAAGCGGATTTGTGCAGGCTGCGAGGTCCGCGCCGAATGCTTGGAGTATGCGTTGGCGTTTGACGAGCGGTTCGGGATCTGGGGCGGGCTCTCGGAGCGGGAGCGCCGCAGACTCAAACGCGGTGTGGTCTGAAGTCGGTGCGCTGTCCCAGGCGTCTTCTTGTACCGCAGTCTGAGTAGGCCGCCCGGGACGTTACCGTGTGCCCCCACCAACGGGGATGGACAGGGAGGAGTCAGTGTGTCGCGCAGTGCTCGGACCCCTGCCGGTGATGACAATGCCCGTCCCCGGGGTGGTTCGCGCAGTTCCGGCAGCGTCGCGGCGCCAGCAGGGCCCAGCCACCCGGCAGATGATGTCCCGCCCCACGATGTCCAGCAGGAGTCCAGGGCGCGTATCCGGCCTCGGCCGTCTCCGCTGCCCAGACACCCTGAGTCGTCGAGTGCTACCGACGGTAGCGAACCGAGCCTCCTTGCGTTAGACGATGCCGGAATCGGTACCCGCATCCGGAAGTTCCTGCTCTCCCCACCCGCCTTGCTGACCGCAGTGATGACTGTGCTCGCCGTGTTGGTGAACCGCCACCGGCTGGCGTTGGACTTGGCTGGCGGTCGGTTGCTCCCGCTGGAGAGCCTGAGTCAGACCTGGTCGTCCTATCTGGCCTCGTGGCATCCGGTGGGCGGCGGAAGTGCGGCTCCCCCGCCGGCCGCCCTGGCGGTGCTCGGTTTACTCGGATTGCCGGTGGGCTCGCCGGGTGCCGCGGTGTCGCTCTTGCTGCTATTCGCGCTTCCACTGGCTGCCTTATCCGCCTACTGGGCGACCCGCGCCGTACCGGTGAGCCGCAAGCGTCGCGCCTTTGCCGCCGCCGGGTACGCCTTGCTCCCACCGGCCCTCGCTGGGCTGGCACAAGGCCGGCTGGATGTGCTGGTGGCGTATTTGCTGCTGCCCCCCGTGCTGGCCGGTGCGGTCTCGGTGCTGCGCGGTGAGACAGGCAGGCGATCCGGAGGCTGGCTGTCCACAGCGGCTGCTACGGCGCTCGGTGTTGCTGTCATCGGAGCGTTTGCCCCGCTGCTGCACCTTCTGGTGCTGGCGGTCATGTTGATTGGCTTCGTGGTCCTTCCCGCGCCTCGGGTTTCGACAGTGCGCCGCACGCTCGGTTTGTTCGCGGTGGTGCTGCTGCCGTTGGGGTTGCTCATGCCGTGGCCAGCGGTCGTGATCCAACGTCCTACCGTGCTGATGCACGGGGTGGGTGCGGTGGTACCTGAACCGCTGCCGAGCTGGCTGCGGCTGCTTGCTTTGGACCCGGGAGGCATCGGCGCCCTACCGTGGGTCGGCGCGGTGGTGGTGCTTGCGGCCGCGATTGCGCTCGTCATCCGACCGTCCAGGGCGATGGTGCCCGGTCTGGGGTTGGTGTTGCTGGGCGCCGCCGCGGCGGGGCTGCTGATCCGGCTACCGATGCGGCCGTTGTCCGGGGGAGATCCGCGCCCAGGTTTCACCGGGGGAGCATTGCTGTTCGCCGGCTGCGGGCTGCTGTGGATCGTATTGCTGGCGGTCGGCACGGCAGAGCCGACGTGGTGGTCCCAGCGCAGCGGTGCCCGCTGGGCCAAGGCTCTGTCGACCATGCCGTGGGTGGGGTTGGCGATGCTCTCGGCCGGAGCGGTCGTGGCGGGCGCCGGGGGTCCCCTCGCCGCCGGCTCGACGGCGGAAGTGCCGGTGCTTGCTCCCTCGCTGGTCGCGGAGTTGGCGCGTACCGACACCTCTGTGCTGGTCGTGGGTGCCGCGGGTGAGCCGGTACGGCTGACCCGGTCGCGGACCGCTCGCTTCGGTGACGACGACATCGCTCCGCTACGTGCCACTGGAGCCCGGCTGGCGCGGATAGCGACCGCCCTGCGGGCTGGGCAGCCGGGTGAGACGTCCGCAGCCATTGCCGACGTTGCAGCCACCGGTGTTCAGTTCGTGGTACTCCCCAGCGTCGCGCAAGGCGATCGTGCCCTCGCCGCGGCCGGAACGTTGGCCCGGCCTGCCCCCCCGACCGCGGATGGCAGGCCGGTGCTGCGCGTGTTGCGGCCGGTCCCGGGTGCAGAGCTGCTGGGTCCCGCGCTCGCCGCCCAGGCCCGCACCGGAGCCGCCCCGCCCATCGAGCCCGGGGTCAGCGGAGTTCTTGCGCCCGCCCAGCCGCCGCGGGTGGCGGTACGAGTGGCCTCCGGCGCCGAGGGAAGGCTGCTTGTCGTCGCAGCCAACGACGAACCAGGTTGGCGAGCCAGCGTGGATGGCCGTCCGGTACCGGTCGTGCGTGGGTGGGGTCACCAGGTTGCGATTCCGGTTCGGGGAAACTCCACCGAGGTTCGGGTGGCCCGCTCGGACAGGAGCAGAACTGCGCTGCTTCTGGGGGAGGCCGCGTTGTTGCTGCTCGTGGCGGGCACTGCGCTGCCGTCCCGACGACGTCAGAACCGGTAGTTCCGCCGCGGTGGGTCAGGTCGGTTCCGGGGGACCGTCGATAACGTCGGGATCCAGTCCCAGGTAGTTCGCCACCTGCTCCACCAGTACCTCATGGACGAGATCGGAGAGGTCACCGCCGTCCTGGGCTCGAGTTTCGAGCGGGCGCCGGTAGAGCACGATCCGGGCCCGGGTGGGCAATCCCGCGCAGTCCACTCCAGCCGGAACCAGGCGGGCGAGCGGAACATTGCCGTCCTCCACCACATCGCTGCCCCAGGTGACGGTGGTCGGATCGCAGTCGGTCACCTCTGGCACGTCGTCGATCGCGACGTCCAGCCGGTCAAGCTCAGCATGCCAGCGCTGCTCGATCGGTTCGAGTGCCTCCAGCACGATGGCGTCGAACCGTTCCGAGCGGCTGCGGGCTGCCGGCAGCGTCGGGGGGTACAGGAGTCCCCGGACTCCGCGGCCACGCCGATCCCGACGCCGGCGCGAGCGGGCTGACCGGGTCATCGTCATCCACCGAGAGTACGCCGGTGGAGGTTCTGGCCGTTGGACGTTCTGGGCCGTCAAGCGCACCGGGTCGCTCCGCGCGCCTGCCGTACGCAGCGAGACCTACGCACTATCGTCACAGGTCGTGCGCAGCGCGCGGCGGTGTTCGAGAACCGGGTGCATGAACCCGGCGGTTGCCACACTCACTTTCGTGTACGCCGATTCCACCGCGGTGGTGGGCCCGCTGGCCACCTACAGTGAGCCGCACTCCTACGACTTGTGCGAGCGGCACGCGCTGCGGCTGACCGCTCCGCGGGGCTGGGACGTCGTCCGTCACGAGGGTGAGTTCGCTGAGCCGGAACCCTCGATCGACGATCTCACCGCGCTCGCCGAGGCAGTCCGTGAAGCCGGCCGGATAGACCGCCCAGCCGACCCGCTCCCCGCTGCCGCCGGAACCCCGCGCCGCGCTCACCTCCGGGTCCTCCCAGATCTCATCGACGACTGAGAACGCGTATCAAATCGCATTCAGCGGGCTCAGCGGGGTGGAATGTACCCGAATAACCCCGCTGAGCCCGCTGAATGCGTGCCTTGCACCAGTGCGCAGATAGGCTCGTGGGCGGCGGAAGGAGAGCAGTGGCTGACCTGTCCGGGGTGGTCAAGGCCTACGACATCCGGGGTGTCGTCGGGGAACAGTTGGATACGGCGATAGTGTGCGATCTCGGCGCAGCTTTCGCCCAGCTGGTCGCGGGTCCGGATGGTTCGGCCGGCCGCCAGGCGGTCGTCGTCGGGTACGACATGAGGGAGTCCTCGCTGGCCAGTACCGACATGCTCTACTTCGCCTCTGGGTGGCTGGATCTACCGGGGGCGATGTTCACGGCAAGCCACAATCCGGCCCGCTACAACGGCATCAAACTCTGCCGGGCCGCTGCTACCCGGTCGGCCAGGACAGCGGGCTGCACAAGATCCGGATTGCGGTCGAGTGCGGCATCCAGCCAGGACCGGGCGGCGGTGTGGTGACCGAGCGGGACATGCTCGCCGACTATGCGCGCTACCTGCGTTCGCTGGTGGACTTGTCCGGAATCCGGCCGCTGCGCGTCGTAGTGGACGCCGGGAATGGAATGGGGGAATACACCGTGCCCGCTGTTGTCGAGGGGCTGCCCCTGCACGTCATCCCGCTCTACTTCGAATTGGATGGAAACTTCCCCAATCACGAGGCCAACCCGCTGGATCCGGCCAACCTGGTGGACCTGCAGGTGGCCGTGCGGGAGCACGGCGCCGATCTGGGCCTGGCCTTCGATGGTGACACCGACCGCTGCTTCGTGGTCGACGAACGGGGTGAGCCGGTGAGTCCCAGCGCTATCACCGCACTGGTCGCTACCCGGGAGCTGGCCACTGAGCCCGGGGCTGCGGTGATCTACAACTTGATCACTTCCCGGGCTGTGCCGGAGATCGTCACCGAGCACGGTGGGCGGCCGGTGCGTACCCGGGTCGGGCATTCATTCATCAAGCAGCTGATGGCCGAGACTGGGGCGATCTTCGGCGGTGAGCATTCCGCCCACTACTATTTCCGCAATTTCTGGCGCGCTGATTCCGGGATGCTTGCCGCGCTGCACGTGCTCGCCGCACTGGGTCATCAGCATTGCCCGGCCTCGGCGTTGATGGCCGAGTTCAGCCGCTACGCGGCGTCCGGCGAGATCAACTCTACGGTGGACGACCAGGAAGGCCGGATAGCCGCCGTGCGGGCACACTTCGGCGCCCAGGACGGCGTCGAGCTCGACGAACTGGATGGCCTCACCGTACGGTGCGCCGATGGTTCGTGGTTCAACCTGCGCCCGTCGAACGCCGAGCCGCTGTTTCGCCTGAACGTCGAGGCCCGCAAAACTACCGCGGTCGAGGCGCTGCGCGATGAGGTGCTGGCACTGGTGCGCGGGTGAGGTGAGGAGGACGAGATGGCGGTGGAGTTGGATCCACAACTGAGGGAAATCCTGGCGTGCCCATGCCCGGCGCACGCGCCGCTGCGCAATGGGACCGCTGCGGACCCTGAGGCTGATGCCTTGACCTGCACAGTATGTGGGCGCAGCTTTGCGGTGACCGACGGCATTCCGGTGCTGCTGCTGGACCAGGCGTTACCCGGGACTGGTCCGGGTGCTGACGGGACGGATGGCGACGGCGGCGGCGGCGCCAGTCTGGGCCCACGCTGATGCAACCCGGTGGGGAATTCGACGACGACCTACTCGATGACCCTGGGCGTCTTGAGGCCACCGACTCCGGTGGATTGCTGCGCGCTGCGGCCACCGCGGGTGCCCAGGTGCGCTCCACAGCCGCCGTGGCCGAAGAGGCGGGCCTGGCCCGGTTGGCCGGGCAACGGCCGCGAGCGCTGGTGCTGCTGACCCGGCCAGGTGCGGCTCCGGCCGCGGCACCGCTGCTGCTCGCCCTGCTCGGACCGTCCTGCCCGGTGCCAGTGGTGACGACGCGATCGGTGCCGATGTGGGTGGGCGCGCTGGACATCGTGCTGGCCAACACCACCGACCCCGGCGACCGGGAGCTGGCCGAAGGCATCGATCGGGCGGTCCGCCGGGGCGCCCAGGTAGTGCTCAGCGCTCCTGCCGACGGGCCGGTGGCCGCTGCAGCCGCTGGCCGATCGGTGCTGCTGGTGCCCCCGATCGAGGTACCGCCGGGCCTCACGCTGCCACGCAATCTGACCGCTGGCCTGTTGCTGCTGGACGCCCTGGAGTTGCTGGCAACCGACCCTGAGGTACTGGCCGGTGAGCTTGATCGCGAAGCCGAGCGGGACCACATCGCTCACGAGACGCTGGTCAACCCCGCGAAGTCTCTGGCGCTGCGGCTGAGATGGCGCACACCATTGCTGTGGGGAACCGATCCGGTGGCCACCGCGGTGGCAGGTCACTGCGCCGGGGCGCTCGCCGCGCACGCTGGGGTCGTGGCGCACGCCGCGGGGTTCCATGAAGCGGCCGCGCTGCCGGTGCTGCGCCAGCAGGCAACCCGCGCCGCTGGGGAGGCCGAGGTGTTCCGTGACCCTTTCGAAGATCCGTTCGAGGACAGGTTCGCAGAACAGCCCCGCGGTGGTATGCCCGCGATGCGGCCGGTACTGCTGGGGGCGCCTACTGAGGCCCACGACACGCCTGAGCGCATCGCGGCGGCGGACGCGTTGCCCGGTGCTGACGTGGTGACGGCCGACGAGGAGCTGATGGTGCGCCGGGGCGACCCGGGTGCCGCTGCGTGCGCCGCCGCTGTGCTGGCCCTACGGTTCGACTTTGCCGCGCTGTATCTCGGGCTGAGCCAGGGTGTGTTGGGCGGGCCGGGTTGGGTCGGCTCGGCTGGGCCGGCTGTCGGATGAACGACTATCCAGGTGATCAGGGAGGGGTTGTGGAGCTGCTGCGCAACGCGGTTCGGCCTTACGCCTGGGGTTCCCGGACTGCAATCGCGGAGCTGCTCGGTGGTCCGGTTCCCGCCCCCCACCCGCAGGCGGAGCTGTGGCTTGGCGCGCATCCGGCGGACTCCTCGATACTGCTGCACGCAGACGGCGGCCAGACCACCCTGCTGGAGGCCCTGCGCGCCGAACCCGGTCGTCACCTCGGGACTCCCTGCGCTGCGCGCTGGGGCAGCCGGTTGCCGTTCCTGCTCAAGGTCCTCGCGGCCGAGGAGCCGCTGAGCCTGCAAGCCCACCCGTCCGCTGAGCAGGCTGCTGAGGGGTTCGCCCGCGAAGAGGCCCGAGGGATCCCGCGAGACGCTCCCGAGCGCAACTACTCCGACTCCAACCACAAACCAGAGCTGATCTGCGCGCTCACTGAGCTCCACGCACTGGCCGGATTCCGAGACCCGCTACGGACCGTCGAGCTGATCGCCGCGCTGGATACGCCGCTGCTTGAGCCCTACCGCGCGATGCTCGCCGCCGAACCCAATGCCGACGGGCTTCGCACCCTGTTCACCACCTGGATCACGATGCCCGAGCCGGCGGTCAAGGCGCTGTTGCCCCCGACGCTGGATGCCTGCATTGCGCTGCTGCGCCGCGACGGGGTCGGCGGCGGTTTCCCCACTTCTCGCGGTGGTCCGAGTCATGACTTCCGATCCGAGTGCCGGGTGGCTCTGGAGCTGGCTGAGGCGTACCCGGGCGACGTGGGGGTGCTCGCGGCACTGCTGCTCAACCACGTCGTGCTGGCCGCCGGGGAGGCGATGTACCTGCCCGCGGGCAACCTGCACAGCTACCTGCGGGGCATCGCCGTGGAGATCAGCGCCAATTCGGACAACGTGCTGCGGGGCGGCTTGACCGCCAAGCACATCGACGTCCCCGAGCTGCTCCGGGTACTGGACTTCTCCTACGGCGCGCTGCCGGTGCAACGTGGTGAACGGCTCGGGCCGCACGAGACCGCCTACCGGACCCCGGCTGAGGAGTTCCAGCTGACCCGCCTTGAGTGGGCGGAGGGCGAGTCGACCCCGGTCCTGCTGCGCAGCTCCGCACCGCAGATCCTGCTGTGCACCCAGGGGTCAGCGGAGTTGCGATCCCGGGACGGTACTCGGGTGAGTGTGTGCCGTGGTGGGTCGGCATGGCTGGCTGCCACGGACCCTGACGTCATGGTGTGCCCGGGCGCTGGTCCGGTGCAGTTGTTCCGGGCGCTGCCTGGATTGGCCACCTGCACTTCTGGGGTATGACCGACTAGTAGGCCTTGCCCATGCTGGGCGAGATGGCAGCGTTGCGAGGAGGCGCCGGGCGTGTCAGCAAGCGGCGGGGCAACGGCGATCGTTGCGGCGTTGCTGGCCAACGCCGGCATCGCGGTGGCGAAGTTCGTCGGCTACCTGATCACCGGGTCGTCGTCGATGCTCGCCGAGGCGGTGCACTCGGTAGCCGACACGTCCAACCAGGGCCTGTTGCTGATCGGCCGCAAGCGCGCCGAGCGACAAGCCACCCACGAGCATCCGTTCGGCTACGGCCGCGATCGGTATTTCTATTCCTTTGTCGTGGCGTTGTTGCTGTTCAGTCTTGGTTCGGTGTTCGCGTTGTACGAGGGGGCCCACAAGCTGAGCAGCGACGATCCGCTCAGCTCGCCACTGGTTGCGATCGGGATCCTGGTCGTGGCGATCGTGCTGGAAGGCCTGAGTTTCCGGACTGCGATCAGGGAGTCCCGGCCGCTCAAGGGGGGCGATAGCTGGTGGCAGTTCATCAGGCAGTCCAAGTCTCCGGAACTGCCGGTGGTGTTGTTGGAGGACGCGGGCGCGCTGGTCGGGCTGCTGCTGGCCCTGGGTGGTATCGGGCTGTCGGTGCTCACCGGGAACCCGATGTGGGACGGGATCGGGACGCTGGGCATCGGCGTGCTGCTCGGCGTCATTGCGATCATCCTGATCATCGAGACCAAGAGCCTGCTGATCGGGGAGGGTTCCGATTCCGATGAGCTGGACCGCATCTGTGGCGTGATGGTCGGGCCCGGCGTGGATCGGGTGATCCACCTCCGGACCCAGTATCTCGGCCCGGATGAGTTGTTGATCGCCGCGAAGATCGCGGTGCCGGCCACACTGTCCACTGCCGAGGTGGCTCGAATCATTGACGAGGCCGAGGCGCGAGTTCGTGGCGCCGTCCCCGCCGCTCGGCTCATCTACCTGGAACCCGATCTGGATCGCACACCGACCGTCACCAGCTGAGCGAGTTTCCGTGTTCGAATAGTGTCCCGCAACGACCCTGCTGGTGGGAGCCTGGTTACGGAGGGAATGGTGCGTGTTCGAGTCGCTGCTGGTCGCCAACCGGGGTGAGATCGCCCGGCGAGTCATCCGCTCTGCCAGGGAGCTGGGCATCCGTACAGTTGCGGTGCATTCCTCGCCGGACGCCGACCTGCCGTTCGTCGTCGAGGCCGACGAGGCCGCCCCGTTGACCGGGCCGCCGGCGCAGGTCTACCGGGATGCCCACCAGTTGCTCGAGATAGCCCGCAAGACCAATGTGGTGGCGGTGCATCCCGGCTACGGGTTCCTGTCCGAGGACCCCGGGTTCGCCCAGATGGTGGGCGATGCGGGCCTGGTATGGGTCGGTCCCAGCGCCAGCGCGATCTCCGCGATGGGAGACAAGGTTGCTGCGCGGGAAATCGTCGCCGGCGCCGGGGTGCCGGTGGCGGCCGGTTCCGCTGGCGCGGTGACCGCCGAAGACGATGCGGTCGCCGAAGCCGGGAAGGTCGGTTTCCCCGTGATGCTCAAGGCCGCTGCCGGGGGTGGCGGGATGGGTATGGCGATCGCGTCCGACCCCGCGACGACGCGTACTGAGTACGCCAGGGTCAGCGCCTTCGCCCACCGGCTCTTCGGCGACCCGCGACTGTTCATCGAGCGCTACTTCCCACGAGTGCGACATGTCGAGGTTCAGATCCTCGGGTTGGCTGACGGCCGGGTGGTGGCTCTGGGTGAGCGGGAATGTTCGGTGCAGCGGCGGCACCAGAAGATCGCCGAGGAGTGCCCGTCGCCCGCCGTCGATCCTGATCTGCGCCGCCGGATGGAACGCGCCGCGGTGCTGGCCGCATCCACGGTGGGCTATCGCAATGCGGGAACGGTGGAGTTCCTGCTCGATCAGGACACTGGCGAGTTCTTCTTTCTGGAGATGAACACCCGGCTGCAGGTCGAGCACCCGGTGACCGAGTTGTGTTATGACCTGGACCTGGTGGCTGCTCAGCTGCTGATCGCCGCAGGCGCTGAGCCCGGTTTCGACGTCGACTCTGCCGCCCCGGTGGGACACGCGATCGAACTGCGGGTTAACGCCGAGGACCCGAAGCGGTTCCTGCCCGGTCCTGGGCCGGTCACCGCGTGGGTTGAGCCGGTCGGGGAGGGCGTACGGGTGGACGCCGGCTACGCGGCAGGCACCACAGTGACGCCGCACTACGACTCGCTGCTTGCCAAACTGGTGATTCATGGTCGCGATCGGGAACAGGCGCTGGAACGGGCCAGGCTAGCGGTTGCCGGGTTCACCGTCACCGGACCGAAGTGCAATCTGCTCTTCCACGCCGAGCTGCTGGAGCACCCGGAGTTCGTGTCGGGATGCTACGACACCGCCCTGGTGTCCCGCATGCGCCCCTAGCCGCAAACCACCTGGTGGGAACTGGCGCAGCGGCGGTGCCCGTCGTGAGCTCGGCGCTGCCGACGGGAACTAGTGTGTGCTGCCGTGGGGCGGCTGGTGGTCATTGAGGGTCTGGATGGGGCGGGCAAGCGCACCCTCGCCGGCGGGTTGGTCGCTGCGCTGACCGCACGGGGCGCCAAGGTTGCGCGGATGGCTTTCCCGCGGTACGGCACCGACGTACATGCTGATCTAGCGCGGGATGCGCTGTACGGCCGGCTGGGGGACATGGCTGACTCGGTGTATGCCATGACGGTGCTGTTCGCTCTGGACCGCAGGGATGCCGCCGAGGCGTTGTGCGGGCTGCGGCATCGCTACGACGTGGTGCTGCTGGATCGATACGTCGCGTCTAACGCGGCATATGGCGCGGCTCGGCTGCATGAGGATGCCGATGGGCCCTTCGTCGAATGGGTCCGTGGATTGGAAGTGGACCGATTCGACGTTCCGGTGCCTGACGTCCAGTTGCTGCTGCGGGTGCCGCCCGACGTCGCGGCGCAGCGCGCGGACCACCGGGCAACCGCGGACAGCGTGCGGCGCAAGGACCTGTATGAGACTGACCACGGACTGCAGGGTAGGTGCGCGGCGGTCTATGACGGGCTCGTCGCCGGCGGATGGCTTGCGCCGTGGTCTGTCCTTGATGGGGCTATTGCCGGAATGGGTGAGCTCAGCGACGTGGTGGTGCGGATTCTCGACGGGTGAGTCGGGGGCCGGCCGATGGGCCCTATACCGTCGAGCGCCTCCCAACCGGCGCGAGCGCTGCGCGCAGTGCCACGATAGTGCGTATGGCAGCTCGTGTGCTCGTGGTGGAAGACGACCCGGCGGCGGCGGAGATGTTGTCCATTACGCTGCGCCAGGCAGGCTTCGAGACGGCGGTGGTATCTGAGGGCCCCAAGGCGATGCCCGCGATGCGCGAGCTGAAGCCCGACCTGGTGCTACTGGATCTCATGTTGCCCGGCATGAGCGGAATCGATGTGTGCAGGGCGATCCGCGCCGAGTCCGGAGTCCCAATAGTGATGCTCACCGCCAAGAGCGACACCATAGATGTGGTGCTGGGCCTGGAAGCCGGCGCAGACGACTACATGATCAAGCCACCTAAGACTCAGGAGCTCGTGGCGAGGCTGCGAGCTCGGTTGCGTCGCATCGACGCCGAACCCGCAGAGCAACTCAGTATCGGCGACCTCACCATCGACGTGCCCGGTCATCAGGTCAGCCGGGACGGGGAACAGATTTCGCTGACCCCGCTGGAGTTCGACCTGCTGCTCGCGCTGGCCCGCAAGCCGCGGCAGGTCTTCACCCGTGAAGTGTTGCTCGAGCAGGTATGGGGCTACCGGCACGCCGCGGACACCCGATTGGTCAACGTGCACGTCCAGCGGCTCCGCTCCAAGATCGAGCGGGACCCGGAGCATCCTGAAGTGGTGCTCACCGTGCGCGGGGTCGGGTACAAGGCCGGCATACCGTGATGAGTCCACTGTTGTGTTCACCGAGCTGCTCGCGGTGACCTCGTTCGCCGGTCGGGCGACTGATGCGCTGCGTCCGGCCTCCGAAGCGGTCAGCGAGCTGGCCACGGCGGCCGGCCAGACGTGGCGCCGCTCCTTGAAGATCCGCGTGGTGAGCAGCACCGTGGTGCTGTCCTCCACTGTCGTGCTGGTGCTCGGCATGGTGTTGCAGGCCCAGCTCGCCCAGCGGCTGATCGAGAACAAGACACAGGCTGCCCTGTTACAGGCCGACAACAGCAGGATCCTGGTGGAGTCTGAGCTCGGCACGGTGGATCCGACCTCGGCGTCGCTGGGAGGCAGGCTGACCACCGCCGTCGACCGGTTGACCAACCCCGACCCGAGCGGTACAGGTCCCGCGACGGCCGGCGCCGGTGCATACGAGCCGGTGCTGGTGGACGGCGGCGGCCTGTCGGGGGAGGCCGGCACTGGCCAGAAGATCGGTCCCCTGGACGATGTCCCAGCCGTGCTGCGCTCCGCAGCGGAACGCGGTGCCCTGGCGCACAAGATCATCACGGTGCAGCGGGGCTCAGCCGTGGTGACCATGCTGGCCGTCGGCATGCCAGTGGCCAGCGCGGGTCGCACCATGCAGCTCTACCTGCTGTTCCCGCTCACCGCCGAGCAACGCACGTTGACTCTGGTGCAGTCCACTCTGGTGGTCGGCGGGTTGGTGCTGCTGGTGCTCGTCGCGGGCATCGCCAGCCTGGTGACCCGCCAGGTGGTGGTTCCGATCCGGCAGGCCGCCGAGGTTGCCGAACGCTTCGCCGATGGCCACCTCGACCAGCGCATGCCGGTCGTCGGGGAGGACGACATCGCCCGGCTGGGCACCTCGTTCAACGAGATGGCCGCCAGCATCCAGCGGCAGATCCGCCAACTGGAGGAGTTCGGTGAGCTGCAACGGGGGTTCACCTCCGATGTGTCCCACGAGCTGCGCACCCCGTTGACCACGGTGCGGATGGCGGCCGATCTGCTCTACGAGTCGCGCGACAAGCTGCACCCGGTGCTGCACCGTCCGGCCGAGCTGCTGGTACGGGAGCTCGACCGGTTCGAGGCACTGCTTGCCGATCTGCTGGAGATCTCCCGGGTCGACGCCGGGGTAGCCGAGCTGAACCTCGAGACAGTCGACGTGCGCGCCACCATGGCCCATGCGGTGGCCGCAGTGCGCGCCGTGGTCGATCGCGCCGGCACCCCGCTCGAGATCGACCAACCGGATGACGAGGTGCTCGCTGAGATCGACCCGCCGCGGGTCGAGCGCATCCTACGCAACCTGCTCACCAACGCGCTGGATCACGGAGAGGGCCGCCCGGTCCGGATGACCCTCGCCGCGGACGCCGATGCAGTCGCGGTACTGGTGCGCGATCACGGTGTGGGGTTGCAGCCAGGTCAGCAGGAGCTGGTCTTCACCCGGTTCTGGCGCGGCGACCCCTCGCGTGACCGGCGCACCGGGGGCACCGGGCTGGGCTTGTCGATCAGCTTGGAGGACGCCCGACTACATGGGGGCTGGTTACAAGCCTGGGGTGAACCCGGGCGAGGCAGCGCCTTCCGTCTCACATTGCCCCGAAGCCCCGAGGTCGAACTCACCGACAGCCCGTTGCCGCTGGGATCCGACGAGGCCCCCCGGAACAAGCGGGATCCCCTGATGTCGGTGGAGGCTGTGTCAGAGGAGGCTGTGTCAGAGAAGGCTGCGCCGGAGGAGGCTGCGCCGAACGGAACTGTGCCGGGTGGGGCTGCGCCGGAGACCGATCAGCCGGATCCCGCGGTTCCGGCTGGACCGGGGCGCCCGTGATGCGCGGTCGGGTGGTCACCACGCTGTTCGCCGCCGGGCTAGCCATGTTGCTGGTTTCGCTTGCGGGATGCGCCGCCATCCCGGAGAGCTCCGACATCCAGGTGGTGCGGTCGATGCCGGCGGGATCGGGGCCGGCCACACCGGCCGGTCCAGAGCGAGGAGTGGACCCGTTCCGGTTGGTACGAGAGTTCATCGAGGCCACCGGAAGCTCGGCGAACGGGCACGCCGGGGCGCGCGCGTTCCTGTCCAGGAATGCGGCGACCAGTTGGGATGATCACGCCAGCCTCACCGTGATCGAGGACGCACCCGGTGCTGCACCGCAGACCGCACCCGCTGACGGGGTTCGCCGTATCCGGGTGGGAGGTACCCGGCTGGGCATACTCACCGCCGATGGCAGCTTCATGCCCTCGGCCGGGACCTTCTCTGTTCCGCTCGATGTGGTCACCGAGCACGGCGAGTGGCGGATCAGCAACCCTCCGCCGGGTGTGCTGGTTGAAGCCACCGCTTTGCAACGCAACTATCGCCAGGTTCGGGTCAGCTTCATCGACCCGAACCGCGGCACGCTGGTACCCGATCTGCGCTGGGTACCAGCGCAGCCGGCGTCCACCCTGCCTGGACGAGTACTGGACCTACTTCTGGCCGGACCTTCGCAGCGGCTGGATGGGGCCGTCCGATCGGCGATCCCGGACGGGGCCCGGCCCCGATCGAACGTGCTGGTCGGCCGCTCCGGACGGACCGTGATCAACCTCAGCGGTGTGGAGGGCATGACCGAGCAGCAACGGCGGATGGTCGCAGCGCAGATAGTCGCCTCCTTGGACGGTTTGGTCCCCACTCCGTTGCGGCTGCTTGCCGACGGCGAGCCACTGGTGGCGGCCCAGGACGAGTGGCGGCCGGCTGACATCGCCTCTTACGCCCCGCCGACCGGACCGCGGTCTGATGTGCCGGGCCAGGTGGTCGTCGGTGGCAGGCTGCGCGGGCTGAACGGTGTCGCCGCGCCAGGCCCTGCGGGAGATGGCCGGCTCACGGTGCTGAGCGCGGCCCGCTCGAATCCTGGTGGGGAGCTGCTCGCGGCTGTCGTCGCCGGGCCGGACGGGCGCCCGCAGCTGCGGGTGGGTCCGGCGGCCGGGGACCTGGCGCTTGCGCCCTTGGACGTCACGACAATGACCCGGCCCACCTGGCGACCTTCCGGTACCGAGTTGTGGACCGTGGTCAATGGTAAGGCGGTCATGGGGGTGGCGCTGTCCGGGACCGGTCCGCCGCTGACCTACCAGCTCAATGCCACCGAACTGACCCAGCTAGGCCCTATCTCCCAGCTGCGATTGTCCCGCGACGGGGTGCGGGTGGCCGCGGTGATCGGTGGACGGCTGGTGGTGGCCGCAGTCGTGATCGAGTCGGGCACGGTGAGCCTGCGCCATCCACAGGTGTTGCGGGACGGGACCCTGCCCCCCTCTGTGAGCGTGGACTGGGCGCGTCCAGAGCTCCTGGTGGTCGCATCAGCCGGATCGTCCCCGCAGGTCTCCTCGGTGTCGGTGGACGGGTTGACCCGGCGGCAACTCTCCAGCACGAACCTGACCGGCCCGCTGACCGACGTCGTCGCGGCACCCGGTCGTGAGGTGCTGGTGGCGGATGCCACCGGGTTATGGGCCTATTCGGACACTCAAGAGGTCTGGGAACCCCGGCTGGGAGGGGTCGGACCGGGATCAGCGCCGCTCTATCCTGGCTGATCCACGAGCGCAAGCCCAGGGTCGGGGAGAATGGGGACAGCGGGGGCGACTGTGCACAGCTGTGGCACCCCGGGCTTTCCGGACCTACGCCGCGATCGCCTCTCGGGCAGGCTCGGGAGGGTGCTGAGCTCATTGCTGGATCTGCTGTTGCCCGTCGATTGCGGGGGCTGTGGCCTGCCCGGGCCCGCGCTGTGCGCAGAGTGCACACGCTCGCTTGGAGCAGCGGTACGGGTCTACCCGCCAGGCTGCGTGGCAGGGCCGCCGGTGTACGCCCTGGGGACCTACCAGGGCCGGTTGCGCTCCGCGCTGTTGGCCTACAAGGAACGAGGCCGCCGCGATCTCGCCGCACCACTGGGCGCCGCGCTCAGCTGCGCCCTGCTCCACATGGGGCCCCAGCGGAGGGGGATATGGCTGGTGCCGGTGCCCTCGCGAGGGGCGGCGGCGGCACGGCGCGGGGGGCAGCATGTCGAGTTGCTGGTCGTGCGGGCGGCACAAGCGCTGGCGGGAGCGGGGGTGCCCGCGGCGGGGGCGCCCGCATTGCGGATGGGGCCGGGGGTGCGCGACTCGGTCGGTCTGGCGGCCGCGGCGCGGCAAGCCAATCTGGCGGGACGGGTACGTTCGCGGCGGGCCGGCCTGCCGCCCACCGGCACGCCGGTCGTGCTCGTTGACGACGTCGTGACGACCGGAGCGACGGCTGCAGCCTGCGCCGCTGCATTGCTCCGGACGGGGGTAGCGGTGCCCGCAATCGTGGTGCTCGCCGCAGCTGGCTGTCACACCCCGTCGTAGAGGCCGGCTGGTGATACCAACCACAGTGTTGACCCTGGGACACGGGAGGCGAAGCTCTGGCGATAGCACCGCGGGCGGACTACCGTCCGGGCATCAGCATCGCTGAGGCGTTCGGGAGGAGGCGAGAAAGCCATGGTCCTGACGCCGGCGGTCGGGTGATCATCGGGGGCATCCTAGTTGCTGCCGCCCCCAGCATGACCCAATAACGATCACTGCCGTGCCCTCGGCGTCGAAGTCGAAGAAGTCCCTCTTGGACAACGCGAGGAGGTCGCCCTGTGAATATTGTCGTGAAGGGTCGTAACGTCGAGGTGCCCGACCATTACCGGGTGCACGTTACCGAGAAGCTCGCCCACGTCGAACGGTATGACCAGAAGGCCGTCCACTATGACGTCGAGCTGTTCCATGAACGCAATCCCCGGCAGTCCAAGAGCTGCCAGCGGGTGGAGATCACCGGTCGCTGCCGCGGGCAGGTCGTCCGCGCGGAGGCGTGTGGTTCAGACTTCTACGCTGCGCTGGACGCGGCGGTAAGCAAGCTGGACAACCGGCTTCGCCGGGTCGCGGACCGCCATAAGGTGCACTACGGACGTCGCCACCCCACCTCCGTCGCCGAGGCCACTGCGCCGTTGGCGGCCACCCTGGCCCCGGAGATGAACACCCCCCTTGTCGGTACCGGCGTGCAGACCAACGGCCATCGCCAATTGGGCCTGCTCGAGGCGCCCGACCACGAATTCGACCCCGAACTCGACTACGAGCTGCCCACCCAGCGGCGCCAATCAGATGATGACCAGTCGCCGGATGACCAGTCATCGGATGGGCACGGACCAGGTCGCGTCGTCCGGCGTAAGCGGCACTCTGCCACACCCATGACCGTCGACGACGCGCTCTACGAGATGGAGCTCGTCGGCCATGACTTCTTCCTGTTCTCCGATGCTGCCTCCGGGCTGCCCAGTGTCGTGTACCGCCGGCACGGCTTCGACTACGGCGTGATCCAGCTGGTGTAACACCCCGTTTCCCCTCACCCGAGCTCGGCAGCAGAGTCACCCGCGATCATTGCGAAGCGCTCCGCTGCCGGGCTCGGTGCATTCCGGGTTTGGCGTCGAGCCCCGTTGAGCGCGCCGGGGACACCATTGACCTGCGCTGCTGACAGCCTGGCCGGTGCTGGGCATACGATGGCGGGCAGAGGAGACGGCGCAGACGTGCCGCGCGGCCCGCCACAGGCTCGCCGCCGACCCGCGCCCGATACCAGTGCCCCGATACAAGTGAGGTCTGTCACGGTGGTCCTGTCCCGACTGCTCCGCGCCGGTGAGCACAAGACTGTGCGCCGGCTACGCGCCATCGCCGACCACATCAACGGCCTGGAGGACGACGTCTCCGGCCTGTCCGACGCCGACTTGCGCGGGAAAACAGCTGAGTTCCGCGACCGCCACGGCAAAAGCGAGTCACTGGATGACCTGCTGCCCGAGACGTTCGCGGTGGTCCGCGAGGCCGCCAAGCGCACGCTGGGGCAGCGGCACTTCGACGTGCAGTTGATGGGCGGTGCCGCGCTGCACCTGGGCAACATCGCCGAGATGCGCACCGGTGAGGGCAAGACCCTGACCTGCGTGCTGCCCGCCTACCTCAACGCGATCACCGGCCAGGGTGTGCACGTCGTCACGGTCAACGACTACCTCGCCAAGTTCCACGCGGAATGGATGGGCCGGGTGCACCGGTTCCTGGGCCTGGAGGTCGGGGTGATCCTGTCCCAGATGACGCCGGACGAGCGGCGCGTCGCCTACCACGCCGACGTCACCTACGGCACGAACAACGAGTTCGGTTTCGACTACCTGCGCGACAACATGGCATGGAGTCTTGCGGACTGCGTCCAGCGCGGGCACGCCTACGGCATCGTGGACGAGGTCGACTCCATCCTCATCGACGAGGCACGCACACCGTTGATCATCTCAGGTCCCGCCGATCAGTCTTCCCGGTGGTACGGGGAGTTCGCCCGGCTCGCCCCGATGCTCAAGCGCGACGTGCACTACGAGGTCGATGAACGCAAGCGCACCGTGGGAGTCTCGGAGGAGGGCGTCGCGCTTGTCGAGGACCAGCTGGGCATCGAGAACCTCTACGAGGCGGCCAACACCCCGCTGGTCGGCTACCTCAACAATGCGCTCAAGGCCAAGGAGCTCTACGCCAAGGACAAGGATTACATCGTTCGGGCCGGCGAAGTCCTCATCGTCGACGAGTTCACCGGCCGGGTGCTACACGGCCGGCGCTACAACGAGGGCATGCACCAGGCCATCGAGGCCAAGGAGAAGGTGGAGATCAAGGCCGAGAACCAGACCTTGGCCACGATCACGCTGCAGAACTATTTCCGGCTCTACGACAAGCTCGCCGGGATGACCGGTACCGCGCAAACCGAGGCCGCCGAGCTGAGCCAGATCTACAAGCTGGGCGTGGTATCGATCCCCACCAACAAGCCGATGATCCGCACCGATCATGGTGACCTGGTCTACAAGACCGAGGAAGCCAAGTTCAACGCGGTGGTCGAAGACATCGCGCAGCGGCACGCCAAGGGCCAGCCGGTCCTGGTCGGCACGGCGAGCGTGGAGCGTTCGGAGTACCTGTCCAAGGCACTGGTGGGAGCCGGGATCCCGCATTCGGTGCTTAACGCCAAGCAGCACGAGAAAGAAGCGATGATCGTCGCCGAGGCCGGGCGCATCGGCGCAGTCACCGTGTCCACCAACATGGCCGGTCGCGGTACCGACATCATGCTGGGCGGCAATCCCGAGTTTCGCGCCGATGCTGAGCTGCGGTCCCGCGGCCTGGATCCGGTGGAGACCCCGGAGGAGTACGAGTCCGCCTGGGATGCCGCGGTGGCGGCGGCTCGGGTCGAGGTCGACGCCGAGGCCAGGGAGGTCGTCGCCGCTGGAGGACTGTACGTCCTGGGTACCGAGCGGCACGAGTCGCGGCGCATCGACAACCAGTTGCGCGGCCGCTCCGGGCGTCAAGGTGACCCCGGAGAGTCCCGGTTCTACCTGTCCCTGCGTGACGAGCTCATGGTGCGGTTCAACGGCCCGCTGGTCGAGTCCATCATGACCCGGCTGCGGATGGAGGACGACGTCCCGATCGAGGCCAAGATGGTCAGCAGGGCGATCCAGTCCGCCCAGACTCAGGTCGAGCAGCAGAACTTCGAGATCCGCAAGAACGTCCTGAAATACGACGAGGTCATGGATCTCCAGCGCAAGGTGATCTACGCCGAACGCCGGCGGGTGCTCGAAGGCGAGGACCTGCGCGAGCAGATCGAGCACATGATGACCGATGTGGTCACCGCTTACGCCAAGGGTGCCACCGAGAACGGCTACGCCGAGGACTGGGACCTCGATGAGCTGTGGACGGCGCTCAAGACGCTGTATCCGGTGGGGATCAAGTACGAGGCCATCGCCGATGACATCGGTGATCTGACCCGGGAGGTGCTGCTGAGCGCCCTGCTCGACGACGCCCGCGCGGCGTATTCCCGTCGCGAGGCGGAGCTGGAGCAGCTGGCCGGTCCGGGGTCGATGCGGGAGCTTGAACGCCGCGTGGTGCTCTCGGTGCTGGACCGCAAGTGGCGCGAGCACCTCTACGAGATGGACTATCTCAAAGAGGGCATCGGGCTGCGCGCGATGGCCCAGCGAGATCCGCTGGTCGAATACAAGCGCGAGGGCTTCGAGATGTTCACCGCGCTGCTCGAGGCGCTCAAAGAGGAGTCCGTCGGGTTCCTGTTCAACGTGCAGGTCCAGGTCGCCGAGACCGAGACGGTGGCCGACCCGGCACCAGCTCCGCTACCTCCCGCACCGGCTGGTTCGGCGCTCGCCCAGATCGACGGGCAGGCCACCGACGATGCCCTTCCTCCGCCGCCCAATTCACCAACACCTAGTGCACCAGCGCCGACCGCGCTTGCCGACCTAGGTGGCATGGCCGAGCCTGCGCCCCGGCCGCTGACCTACACCGGTCCGGCAGAGGACGGCGGTACCGAGGTGCGGGATCGCGGCAACCACGCCCGGAATACCAGCGACGGCACCGGGGAGCCGGCCCGCAACGCCCCATGCCCGTGCGGTTCGGGCAAGAAGTACAAGCGCTGCCACGGAGCCCCCACTACCACCGCCCATTCCTGAATGCCCGTCAGCGCTGTCGATACCGTTGGCGGGAAGCCAGGTCTCCGGTAGTCAGACGCAGTTGCAGCGCCGTGCACCGCCAACGCGCACCGTGGTCGTCCAGCTGCTTCTCAAAACGGGCGGCCAGAGCCCGGACGCCGGTGCTCAGCGTCACTACAGCGACGGCCTCCACGACCCCCGGGCCCTGCGGGCGAGCGATCACCTTGCGCACCCTTGGCTGCAGGGGTGCCGCCGTCGCCTGCAATGACATGAGCGAGGCCAACAGTTCAGGACGCAGCATCGTGGATAGCTGCTGAGCGGGTCGTCGGCCGCCAAGTGTCTCCACCACGGCACGCAGAACCCGTTCAGCCAGGAGGCGAGCTGCGGGATCGTCCGCCGGTAGCGTGATAGCAGCCGGGGGCTCGGACGTCGCTGGCGCCGTAGCCGGCAGGATGTCCACCAAGCGGCGCAGCACTGGCCGTTGCGGTCGCTGTGGGCATGGCTCGGCGATGCTCGTGGTCAACGGACCCTCCTCGTCGGTAGGACCACGCTGCAAGCGCGGTCAATCGACGGCGGGGCCGGAAACGCCGTAGAACCGGTCCAGGCAGAGGCGCCAGAGACCGTGGGCACCGGAGCGGTGGAGGGGCACCATCCGATAACGGAGAGTATGAAACCAGTTGCAGAGCGTTGTCTGTACTCATCCCCGAACCGGGTGGAGTTCAGTGCACTCCCGGCTTACTTCGGTATTTTTTGCCGCTTCGGGCGCGCCGGGGGCGCTGACCGCCGTATGAGGTCTCGGCCCGCCGGCGAGCCCAGTCGAAGCACACCACCGCGGCGGCACTGGCGACATTGAGCGACTCGACCTCGCCAGCCATCGGAATGCCGACCCAGCCGGTGAGTTGAGCAGCGACAGCGGGGGAGACTCCCGAGGTCTCGTTGCCCAGCACGTAGACCACTCGCGCCGGCGGTGGGTCGCTGAACAGGGATGCAGCGCCGGGTACCGAACTGGACAGCCCGAGTACCGAGAACCCGGCGGCGCGCAGCGTGGCGCAGGCGCCTTCCGCGGTAGCGCTGCGCAGTACCGGGGCGTGAAAGGCCACCCCGGCCGAGGCTTTGATCACCAGCGGGTCGATCGAGGGGACTCCCCGACGCGGCAGCACCACGCCGTCGATTCCCGCGGCGGTCGCGGTGCGCAGGATCATTCCCACGTTGGCTGGATTGGTGATCGCGTCGAGCACAAGCACCGCCGCTGGGTTACCCAGCATCTTCAGTGCGCTATCGAGAGGGCGCATCCTGGGTGCGACCACGTCCGCGAGCACGCCCTGGTCGTGCCGACCGTTGCCGGCCAGCACCTTCACCCGGTGAGCCGACGCCCGCTGCACCGGCACTCGCCGGTGCGCGGCTGCGTCGAGGATCTCCTCTACTGTGTCACCGTGGGCGTGGCTGGCCATGATCACCTTGTCGATGGTCAGCGCTGGGTCGATCAGCGCCTCCAGCACCGGCTTGCGGCCGTAGACAGTGATGAAGGTGTCCCGCGGGCTTGGCGCACGCTGGCTGGCGGGGTCGCAGAACTGGTCGTCGGGCGAGGGCACCCAGCTAGGGTAGGCCGACGTCAACAGACCTCGCGGCAGGTGGTGATCTAGTCTAGTCCGAGCCGTCGTGTCCGTTGTTCTCGCAGCTAGAGGGGCTCAGTGTCGCCGATGAGGGTGTATATCCCTGCCACGCTCGCGATGCTGCGGACGTTCGTTGAGACCGGAGAGTTGGTTCCGGTCTCGGGCACTGCCTTCGCGGTCACTCCGATGCTTCGCGAGTCCTACGCCGCTGGGGATACCGAGGAGCTGGAGTACGCGGCGATGAACGAGGCGGCCCGGGCCTCCCTGCGGCTGCTGGCAGCCGAGCTGGACGGCGACGCGGCGGCGCTTCCCCGCCGGGTCGTAGTGGCCGCCGATGTTGAGCAGGTGCGGATGCGCGCCGACCTTGACGATGCTGCCGTCACGGTCGCCGGCGCGGTACCGGTCTCGGCGATCGCCGCCGTGCACGTCGACCTGGCCGAGGCAGAGGATGCGGTGCGTACCGCGGCGGCGGTCGTCGACGCCGCTGACCTCGGTGATCCGGACGCCGAATTCACGCTCGGCGACGCCGAGGATCAAGAGATGGCCTGGTATGCCACCCAGGAGATCCCTTTCCTGCTCGAGCTCTTGTAAGACCAAGGAGGTCTCGATGGACGCGATCACGTCCACTCCGGCCCCATACAACGAACCAGTGCGGAGCTACCCGCCGGGGAGTCGAGATCGGGAATCGCTGACCCGCACACTGGCCGAGCTGGGTGCTCAGCGGGTTGAGCTGAGCATGACTATCGGCGGCGCTCAGCGGATGGCCGCGGGGGAGCCGTTCGATGTCGTCGCCCCGCACCGGCACGCCCACGTGCTGGGAACCAGCGCGCAAGCCAGCGCCACCGACGTCGCCGAGGCCGTCCGCGCCGCGATGCAGACCGCCCCGGCGTGGCGCGAGCTGCCCTTCGACGAGCGCGCCGCGATCCTGCTGCGCGCCGCCGACCTGGCAGCCGGTCCGTGGCGTGACACGCTCAACGCCGCCACCATGCTCGGCCAGTCCAAGTCGGTGCAACAGGCTGAGATCGACGCGGCCTGCGAACTGATCGATTTCTGGCGGTTCAACGTGCACTACGCCCGCCAGATCTTGACACAGCAGCCGAACTCGGCTCCGGGCGAGTGGAATCGCATGGAGTACCGCCCGCTGGACGGCTTCGTCACCGCGATCACCCCGTTCAACTTCACCGCGATCGCCGGGAACCTGCCCACCGCACCCGCGCTAATGGGCAACACAGTGGTGTGGAAACCGACCCCCACCCAGCAGCTCGCCGCGCATTACACCTTGCGGCTGCTGGAGGCCGCCGGCCTACCGCCCGGAGTGATCAACCTGGTCACCGGGCACGGAGCGGCGCTCAGCGAGGTCGCGCTGGCCGATCCGGACTTCGCCGGGTTGCATTTCACCGGGTCCACCAGGACCTTCAAGAAGCTCTGGCGCACGATCGCTGATCACCTGGAGGGCTACCGCAGCTACCCGCGCATCGTGGGGGAGACCGG
>CAXUFG010000043.1:0-13082 GCA_964250265.1 uncultured Pseudonocardiaceae bacterium
GCCCGGCGGTACCCGGCCAGGTTCACCCCGTCGACTTTCACCTGTCGGCCGGAGCGGGTGACTCCGGTGCGTTCGAGTTCTTCGGCGAGGCGCTCGGGCGTGTAGTCGGCGTAGTTGTCTTCGTCGGTGTTGACCAGCCGGGACAGCAGGGTCGTGGTGTGCATGCGCTCCACGCCGTGCATGGCGTAGAGCACGTCCGCGAGCACGGTCGGGATCTGGACTCCGGCGGCTTCGGCGGCGGCCACGGGGTCGCTAGCGGCGTCCCCGGACAGCGTTCCCGCCGCGACGCGCAGGGCCCGTCCGTGCGTGCAGACCGTGGCGAAGGTGGGGAGGTCCATGTAGTCGCAGCGGACGATCTCGAACGAGCCGGGGCCGGTGACGAGAACCCCGACGCCCTTGTGGTCCTCGGACAGGATCGAGGCATCCGCACCCTGCGCGGCCTTGCCCTTGCCCAACACCATGTCCGAGGAGGTGCGGTCCACGACCTGGGTGCAGTACCGGTAGGAGATGATCTCCCGCAGTTTCGCGGGCACGCTTTCGGCGTCGGGGCGTTGGGAAGCGGCGTTGAGGATGAACCCGGCCGCCGGGGCCCGCCGGGCCAGCCTCGCTAGGTTCTCCACGGCTTCCTCCCGGATCGCTGGGCTCATCGCGGAGAGGTATTCCTGGAGTTCGTCGATGGTGATGAAGATGACCGGCATGTCGTAGCGGCGGCTGATCTCCGGGGTGAGCTTGCCCTCCGGGCACACCGAGGTCGGCAGGGTCCCGAGCACGGCGAACCTTCGGCCCATCTCGGTGATCAGCTCCTCGAGCATGGCCAGGAACCTCGTGATGGCCTCGTCTTCGGCGCCGATGACCAGGCGGTGCGCGACGCCGCGCATGGGTCGCCAGTCCGCGCCACCTTTGCCATCAGCGACGTAGTGCCGCACATGAGCGTCCAGCACTCCCGCCGCGGAGGGCAGCCGTTGGGCGAAGGTCTTGCCCCGGCGTGGGAGTCCGCCGAAGAACATCGACTGCCACATCAGGAACAGGAAGATCCGGCGCCCTCGGGCGTCTTGTCCGAAGGGGATCGGGTCCCACACCGAGAACTGCTCCATGCTGGTCAGCGGGGAGGGATTCGGGACCCCCAGGTAGGGGTCGTCATCAGCGACCCACACCGACAGCCGCCCCGCGTGACCCCCGGCGACGGCCCGGACCCGGGACATGATGACCTGGATCTCATCCACCCCGAGCTCGGCGGCGACGGTGTCGCGTTTGGCGATCACATCCGCGGCGGTCTTCCCTCCGCCGCGGGGCAGATCCAGGGTGACCGCCCACCCGTTGCCATCCCGCAACGGCGGGGTGACCAGCTGTGGTGTGGCGTCGGTCTTGACCAGCCCCGCCGCGCGCAGGGCGTCGGTGAGCATGTCCGCCGACAGCTCCAGCTGCAGAGGCAGTACCGGGCCCGGCGGCAACACCGGAGTAGCGCGGGGGCGACCGATCCACAGCGCGCCCAGCCCGGCCCCGGCCACAGCCGACCACCCGAACAGCGGCCCGACCAGCACGAACCCGGCCGCCCCGGCGGATCCCCCGGACACCGTGAGCCACGCCGTGGTCTTCATCCGCACCCGGGCCAACGCCCGACGCTCGGTGATCAGATCCCGGACCAGGTCCCACCGGTTGGCCTCGCGAGCAGCGGTGATCAACGGCCGATACTCACCGCGCACGCTCACCCACCCAAACCCCGCGGCGATCGCCCGCCCGGCACCCCGCAGAGTCCACCAGGACAACGCCACCCCATACGCCGGGGACCGCCACGCATGGAAGGCCACATGCCGCCCCGCGTACTCCACCGCCCACCGCACCGTGGCCACCGCAGTCTCCCGCGAGCGCAGCCACGGGGGCACCACCGCGGGCATCGCCCACCGGGTGAAGCCGGGCTCACCGACCGGGCCCCCGTCGAGCGCCCCCGCCGTACCCGCCGGGGTGGGGAACGGGATCAGCTTCGCATCCTCAACGACCGATCGTGAGTGGTCGTCCTCGGGCCGGATGGCGCGGTTCTCGTTGGGGTGTTCAGGATTCATCACGCAGCCCTCCCCTCGGGTTCGGTGGTGGTGTTGTGCGCGGCGTTCACTTCGGAGATCAGTGCCGCGGCGACCTTGGGGGACAGTCCGCGGGAGCAGGTGGTGACCTGACGGACCCACGCCGGGGTCACCGCCACCCCCGGTGCCCACGCGGCGCGGGCTTGAGCCACGTAATCGGCCAGCAACACCCGCCGCACCGGCCTCCGGGACCGCTTGGCTGATGCGCGGCGGTGTTCACCAACTCGGCGTGGAGCCCGACCATCAACCGGCCCAGCGGCGTTCATGGGATGCCGCGGCCCCGGTTCACCGGCGGCGCCGATGAACCGTTCACCACCGCTACCCGCCGGGTGTCCACCCGCGACGTTCACGGGAGCGGCGTTCCCCCGTGCGCTGATGCCGACCGGGGCCGGGTGCGGCTGCTCAGCGGGTGCGATCTGGTCGGTGCGCTGGGCGGCTGCGGTGTGGGCGCGCTGCACGCACTCGGTCAACGCGTACTGCAGGTCAGTGGCCGCCTCGGCGGCGATGACCACCACCAACGGCGGCACCGAGTGCAGCACCACCCCGGACAGCGACCCGGCCGCCCAGCTTGACCAGGTGTTCATCACATACGTGGCCAACAGCAACACCCACTTGGCCACCCGTGGCCACACCCCGGTGCTGACCTGCCAACGGGCCGTGAGTTGCTCGGCGCGCAACACCGCCAACAGCACCAGGGACACCGTCGGGTCCAGCAGCCACGCGGAGCACCAGGCCAGCGACCCCACCGCAGCACCGGCAGCGGCGAACTGCGCCACGCTGGTCATGGTGAAACACAGCCCCAAGGCAATCCCCGACCACATCAGCTGCGCCACCTGGGTACGGATCTGTTCCACTCGCAGCGCGACCACGTCCGGGTCGGTCTGATGTGCCCGTACCTCCGCGGCGGTGGCCGCCTCAGCCGCGAGACGCTGCCCAGGACTGCGCGGTGCATACCCAGCTCCTGGTGAGCCGTACAGGGTCGGGGTACTCACCGCCGACCCCCCTTGCCGCCGGGGGCGTGCAGGATCTCGGTGACCGAGAACATCCGGGCGATCGCGCTCCCCGCGAACAGCGCTGGCACGCCCAGCGCCACACCCCACGCTCGGGGATCAGCGGTAAAGACGATCACCGCCCACTGAATCCCGACAATCACCACCGTGGTGCCCAATGCCCGACCTAGATTGCCGCCCATCCGGGTCACTTCCTGGGTTTGCCTTGCGACCTTGTACGCACCCCGCGCGCCGCTGCGAAACGCGGCCAACGCGCCGAGCCCAGCCAGCACCACCAGCGCCACCAACGCCACCGTCTGATTCATCGGGACTCACCCCCAGCGGGATCAAGCGCACGGGACTCAAACAGGCAACACCGGCGGCAATATCGGTACTCGGTATCGAATAACCCCCGGTCCGGTTGCGGCGCACGCCAACCGCTGAATTCGTGACCTTCGGCCTCACAGCTCAGCACCGGACCACACGCCGAACACCACAACCGCCCACCCGGACCAACCACCCAGCCCAGTGCGGCAGCGGCGTCGAGCGCGGCGTCTTCGGTGGGGTAATGGGCCTCGAACCCGAGATCGCCCAGGGCATCTCGGCACTGGTCACAGTGGACACTCACACAGGTATGGACCTGTACCATTCCCATCTCCTCAGTTGCTATCGCTGGTGATTCAGGAGCCCCGACCCGGCGAGTTGCTGGCAGGCATCGGCCGCCGGGTCGGGTGTCGAACACATCGAGACGAGTCGCACACCCTGGACCGGAGCGCGTCGGGTCGATCACATGACGGGGGCCGGATGTCACGTTGGGGATCTCTCGACCATGAGTTCCGGCCATCACGCGGCCTCTCCACCATCGGCCGCCATCGGCTCTACCAGCGGCAACGATCGCGCTACACGCGCCAACGCGCGGTGTGCGCGGCGACGTTCGCGCCGCAGCACCTCATCCCGGTCAGCGAACCGCGGAGGCACCCGGCGGACCGGGCGCGCTACCGCGTCAACTTCAGCGACCAGGGCATCGATGACGGCCAAGGTCAGACCGTCCGGGTAGTTCTGTGGGCTTTCCATCAGCCATCCCTCCGTGTCGTGGGTGGTGGTAAGCTAACAGTTGATATGTAACCATGTCAACTGTTAGCTACACAGACATCGGAACGAGGCATCTAGCTGGGAAGACGTGTGGGTGTCGTGTCTCACTCTGTTAGGTTTCTGGTATGCTCGCCAGGTCAACTAGTTCCTAGCGTCAAGGAGGCGCCGTGTCGGGCCAGCGTTCCCGGATCTCCCGGTCAGAGTCACTAACCCAGCAGGTTGCCCGCAACGTCCGCAACGACATCGCGGCTGGGGTGCTGCGCGACGGTCAGCCTCTCCCCGCGACACGCGATCTTGCCGAGCAATGGGGGGTCAGCGTGTTTACGATCAGCGAGGCGATGAAGCTACTGGCTGATGAGGGATTGATTGTTAGCAGGCCACGGGCCGGTCGGGTCATCAGTGCGCCTGAACAGATGCAACAAAACGAGCTTCGGACCGGCGCACCTCACGTCATCCTCATCGGAGGGTATGCGGGAAGTGGAAAGACCGAACTCGGGAGAGTTCTCGCCCGAGAGACAGGCTGGCCGATGCTTGATAAAGATACGCTTACGCGGCCTGTCGTCGAGGCCGCCCTAGAAGTGCTCGGCTGCTCTCCACATGACCGTGAATCGGAGACCTATCTTAAGGTCATTCGTCCGCGCGAATATGAATCTCTGATTAGTGCAATGACAGAAAACGTACAATGCGGAACCAGTGCGATCGTCACGGCGCCGTTCATCCGGGAACTGCATGATACAGCCTGGATCAATAGGGCCGCAGCCACTTGTCAGGATATGAACGCGTCACTCTTTATTGTCTGGGTTTACTGCGACGAAGCTACCATGCATACCTATATTCGGCACCGTGGGGCGGCGCGCGACGCCGCCAAGCTTGAAAACTGGGACGCATACCTAGAAACTATCGATCTCGAATTTCGGCCGCCCGTCCCGCACGCGGTGATTGACAACTCGGCATCTGGTGTTCCATTGCAGGCGCAGGCGAAAAAACTGCTAGTCACGGTTGTAGGAACAGGTAAAAGCTAATGTCAGCGGTTATACTCTACGGTCCGCCAGCGTCCGGAAAAGACACGGTCACCAGGGCGCTGACCAGTCTAGACGGGAGTTACCGACTTTATCGTCGTCTGAAGGCAGGAGTCGGCCGCACGGATGGTTACCGGATGACTACGTTGTCTCACATCAACGCTCTACGAAGCGCGGGGGCCGTAGCCTGGGAGACCCGCCGGTATGGTGCGCTTTACATAGTAGACCGGGTGTCGCTGGCCGAAATGCTGACAGTTTGCATTCCGGTCGTGCACCTGGGGCAAGTCGAGGCCGTGAAAGCCGTCACCGGTGCTCTGGCGGCACAGTGGTTGACCGTGTGGCTGTGGTGCCCCCGCGACGTCGCTATCAGGAGAATCGCCAACCGTGGCACAGGGGACGAGGCAGATCGGCTGCAGGCGTGGGACGAGACACAGCCACTGCCAAATGTTGACGTCTCGGTGAACACGGCCGAAATACACCCTACTGAAGCCGCTACCGTAATTCACAGCAGAGTTCAAAGTCTGCTCAGCAATAGGCCCTGAGATAGTCGTAGAGCGCGGCCGAACGTTCCTCGGCTACCGCCGGGACCTGGGGGTGGTGAACTCCGCGACGAAAATCAGTCGGCAGTTCTCACACGGCGGACCGGGTGGCGGCTGGTCGCAGCGGTGGGTATCCGGGGGTAGTAGGTGCCCGCAGCGCGCCGTGAGCCCACCAGACGGGCCCTGGGACATCAGCAAGTGCACGCTGTGGTCCAGCACTGAGAATGCCCACCACCGGGTCATCGGGCACCCCTGGCCAGTGTCAGTAACCGGGCCCGCAGCTCCTGATCGGTGAGCGTGTCTGCGTCGTCGGCCAGCGTGATCACCTGCCGCAGAACTGACCGTGCCGTGTGGAGCTGCTCGACTGTCGCGGCAAGACGATCAAAGTACCGCTGGCTCACGGTGGTGGCCGCCCAGTTCGTCCTGCACGCCGCGCAGGACCAGGCCCGAATCCGAGGTGAGGTGCCGGTGATCGGCTGCACCCCGCTGATACCACCGCAGTGAGGACAGGGGTCGATATCGATAGGAGCACACGACTCCCGGATAACGGCGGGCTGAGGGTTCATCCGCTTACTTGCTTTCCTGGTCGTCTCAGGCCGGTGTTGACGCTCGATTTATCGCAGGCGCATTCGCCGAGATAACCCTCAGATGAGACCGGAACGGGGTGCCCGCACACCCCGATGAACCACCCCTGCTGCTGGGTGTCGTCATCCCGCTCGCGATGCGCGCGCTGGGGCCGGGAGGCGGGTTGCCTAGTCACTCAGCTGCTCCAGTCCCGTAACACGGTGTGCAGCACGGTGAGGGCGTCTCCGGTGATCCTCTTGGTGACCGCTATCTCACCGGGCACGATGATGGAGTACCGGCACCGCCGGGTGGCTTCGCAGGAGTCGGAGAATCCGGCAACCACAACCTCGTCGATGAACTCGATGGTCTCCCGGACACCCCGCAGCGGAGCGTCGGCGCCGATACCGGTCCGCGTGAAGGCGAAGCCCTGCTCCTTAGCCAGATCCACCAACCTCATCGCAGCCCGCAGATAGGGGCTATCGGCGCTCATCGGCATCTCTGCGCTGGTATCGGGGTGCACAGGCGGCAGTAGCGGGCTGCCCGCGCGCCGAGCGCCGCGGGCAGCACGTCACCACCGCAGAGGGTGGTATACCGGCCCCGCGGCAAACCGTGTTCCGCGGCGGAGACGGTCACCCGGTGCGCTGTGCCGGTGGTGTCCACCACCTCCACCGTCCGCCGTGCCTGGTCGTCCTGAGGCTTACCGAGCCGGTGCTTCGCGCGGCTGTGTCGACCTGTCATCGGGTTCCATCCATCCCTCTACGGTTGGAACCGGTCGGGTGCCGAGAAGCGTCGGGGGAACGCACCTCGACCGGCACCCGACCGGTAGCACTAGCGCGGCAACGCGATATCGGCAGGCGGATCACCCGGTTCGGCCCGCCGACAGGCCGCACCGAACCTCGGACCCTCCGGCGGTGCCCCGGGCGGTTCCCACTCGCGCAGCAAGGTATGGACACGCGCCAGCAGAGCTGGGTCGGTCACCCAGTCGTCAGTCACCACTACCCCCGCTCCGGCCGCGCCGAGCACGCTCGTGCACTCCCGCTGCGCTGGTTTAGGACGCAGGAATCTCCGTGTGCGCCCTCCGGCGCCTGTGCCTGCCATGGCTCGTCCCGCCTCTGCTAGCCGGTACTCGGGCGCCGCCCGGCCCGATGGGGGAGGCGGAGCCGGGCGGCTACGCCGCTGTGAGCGCGCCCGGGTGTACGGTCCGAGCTCGCGGTTTGGCCCCTAGGATGGCTGAGCAATTTGCACAGCAACAGTCGTCAGATGTGATGTCACCCGATCGTTGGAGGCCCTGCCTGTGGCATTGTCTGCTCGCATGGCCTCCGTCCCACCGATCCGAAGGCGCCGCCTTGGCGCTGCGCTCAGGCGGTTACGCGAGGCCACCGGCATGAGCCTGGAGGCCGTCGCCCTGGAACTTGGCTGGTCGGCCAGCAAAATCAGCCGAATTGAATTGGCGCAGATCGCGGTTACACCTGCAGACGTGCGAGCGTTGCTGGGTGTACTTGAGGTCTCTGATGAGGTGGAGACCCTCGTCAACCTCGCCGGCGAGGATCGCCAACCGGGCTGGTGGCGCCACTACGCTGAGGTGTTGCCCAAGTGGTTCGAGGGCTATCTGTCCCTCGAATCCGAAGCCGCGCGGCTGCTGGCTTACGAGTCGGAGGTCGTGCCCGGTCTGCTCCAGACTGAGGAATATGCAGCCGAGATACTCCGCCACTCGACCTACACGCCGCTACCGGATGAAGCGGCGAGGGCAGCGGAGTTACGCCGCGCTCGTCAGGTCCGGCTTGTCGGCAATGACCCTGTACACCTGGACGTGGTGATCAACGAAGGCGCTCTCCGGCGCACCGTGGGTGGCCCGGACGTGATGCGTGACCAGCTCAGTCGGCTGGTCGAGGCCACGGAACTGCCCAACGTGGTGCTCCGGGTGCTGCTATTCGAGGCAGGCGCACATCCCGGTGTTGACGGATCGTTCACCGTGGTGGAGTTCTCCGATCCTGACGACCCGCGGATCGTCTACCTAGACTGGATGACAGACAGCGACTACCTGGATGGCCTGCGGGACATCGCGGCGTATCGTTATGCCCACGAGCGACTACGGGCAGCCGCGCTGTCCCCGAGCGATTCCCGCGAGATGATCAGCGGGCTATTGAGGGAGCTGATGAGATGATCAAGGGTAGTGCTCTCGGGTCAGGGGAGCTGGCCCGAGCGCACTGGTACAAGAGTAGCTACAGCGGCACGGCCGGGAACTGCGTTGAGGTTGGCATCCTCGATGGCAGCGGGATTCGTGCGGTCCGAGACTCCAAGAACCCGGCCGGTCCGACGCTGACGTTCACGATCACCGAGTGGTGCACGTTCACCGCCGGAGTGCGCGCGGGCGAGTTCGACTGACCGCGCCAACGGACGGCTCCACCCTACTTAAGCGGGTGGAGCCGATTTTGTGATGCCGACGGGCTGGTCCATGATCTTTTGAAGCTCGCTCTTCTCGCAGGCTGTTGGTGTGATGGAGGGCTGGGGATTGACCCGGCGAGGCGGTACAGACCTGCCGTCGTGCCGAATGGGTGCCTAAACAGGGCGAGTGTGGGTGCAGTGAGACCTGTTTGCGCAGCTCACAAGGTCGGAATAGGTGACGGTCGCGCCGCCCTCTCAAGGCGGTAGCGCGGGTTCAAATCCCGTCGGGGCTACACATCTGGTGCACCCGCCCGGTCGGTCTCACCGGACGGGCATGAGTGCTCAGGCGGCGTCTGTCCACAGCTCGTGCGAGGGGTTTGAACCCGTTCGCAGGTGACGGTGTACGAGTTCTGCCCAGAGCGCCGCAACCGTTCGCGCATCCCCTAGGCTGTCGATCTTCGCTGACCAGTTCACGTACTTGCGCCCATTGCGGTCGACCGATTGATAGGGTAAGTGCAATTGATTTTCGTGGCCCTGGTAGTAAAACAAGAACACGATGTAGACTCGCCATCCCAAGTTCGGCTGGTATTCTATGGAGAAACCGTAGTCAGCGAGCCCGTCCTTAGTGTGGTAATCTATGACGGTCACGATGCCTCCTTTAGTGGTGAGTGTGACTTTTCATCTGTCGATCTTTGTGATCCCAGTGGACTGTGCCATCGTCAGCGCGGTGAGCACAGTCCACGCCAGTGCTGAGATCATGTTCGCAGGTGCTAGCGGTCACGGTCGCTCACAGCCGGTAGAGAGATTCTTTCCACCGGGACGAGCGGCTCAACCTGCAAGGATCGGGTTCCCTAGTAGAGAAACCTCACGGCGCGGCGGCTCGATCATTCCGGTGCGCGCCACCACGCTAGGGACTATTTGCCCGGAGGCACTCTAGCATCGAGGATGTATGGAGAGCGCCAGGAAGGTGAATGGCCATGCCGCGCAAACTGGCGACTAAGGCTTACCGCAATCAACTGCGGGAACGTCTGGCCAGGCTCGGCGTGGCGGGTGCCCAACTCCTCGAACAGGTCGTGGCGGAGCTGGCGCGTTGCGGATACCGGCCGCGCGAGGCTTGGCGGCTGGCCCATGAACTTACCCAGGAAGAGGTGGCGGCGCGGATCAACCAGGTCAAAGCTGACCCGAAAAGTCGTGCGCGCGGCAGCCGTATCTGTGAGTATGAAAAGTGGCCGATCGGAGGCGTCCGGCCCTCGGTGCGATCACTGAAGATCCTGGCCGCCGTCTATGAGATCACCTGGGACCGGCTGGTCGACATCCACGATCTGGAAGAGATGCCTGACTATGACCGGCAGGCATTCCTCGACCTCAGTGATCTGCGCTATGGCGACACCCTGGATTTGCCGGTACCGCGCCAGCGCCGCCATCGCCCAAGCGCTCCGCGCGGCGATAGCGTCAAGCCGGTCAATCCGCCGATCACCAGCGACGAGCCGGCGACGGTCCGCGAGCGGCTGGCCCTACCCGAACCTGCACCGCTATTCGAGCGTGCGGGCGGCGGCCTGCCCGGTGAGAACACGCACTTTACCGGGCGGGATGGGCCGATGGCCGAGCTGCGCGCCCAGATCGTCGAACAGCCTCCGCAGACGACTGTGGTGACCATCTACGCCATCGACGGTATGGCTGGGGTCGGGAAGACGGCGTTCGCCCGGCATGCCGCTCAAGAGCTGACCGAGCGCTACCCGGACGGGGCGATCTGGGTTGACCTGTATGGCCACACCCCCGGCATGCCGGCACGTGATCCTTCTGGTGCGTTGGAGCAGATGCTGCTTCAGCTAGGTGTACCGGCACAGGCGATCAAAGCCGACCTGGCCGGGCGCCAAGACCAGTGGCGACACCACATCCACGCGCGCCGTAAGTTGATCGTGCTGGACAACGCGCGAACCAGCGATCAGGTGCTGCCGCTGCTCCCGGAGGCGCCCGGTTGTCTGGTGCTGATCACCAGCCGGCGCAAGCTGACCGGACTGACTGACGCCTACCCGCTCTCCCTTGACGTATTGGGCTGGGATGAGGCGGAGCGGTTGTTCATCAACCTGGTCGGCGAGCAGCGATGCGTGGACCGTGATGCGGTGCGGCAGATCCTGGACGCGTGTGGACGGCTGCCGCTGGCGATCAGGCTCATCGCCGGGCGGCTTCGGCACCATCGGGACGAGCTGCTCGCTGACGTTGCCGCCGACCTGGCTGACCAGACTGCAGCGTTGGATGCGCTGGCGGCAGAACACCTTTCGGTGCGGGCCGCGTTCGAGTGGTCCTACCAGCTTCTGACTGATGAGCAGCGGCGGGCTTTCCGCTTGCTGGGCTGGCACCCCGGACCTGAGATAACCCCGGTGGTCATCGTTGCGCTGGCGGCCGTGTCGCCCACCCTGGGCCGGCAGCTGTTACGCGAGCTGGTCGACCAGAACCTGCTGGATCAGCTCTCCGTCGCGGGTGTTCCCGGCGGCCCGCGGTACCGCATGCATGACCTGGTGCGCCTCTACGCTCGGGAACGCGCCGACCAGGAGGAGCCGCCGGCAGCACGGGCGGCAGCGGTGGACCGGCTGGCCGTCAGCTATCTGGCAATTACCCGTGCGGCCGACCGCCTGCTGCGCCCCTACGTCGTCGGGGACCCGGGTGACAATACCGGCCGAGGACCCGTACTGGTGTTTGCTGACGCGGCGCAGGCGCGCGCCTGGTTGACCGTGGAGCGGCTCAACCTGCTCGGATGTGTACGAGCGATGAGCCCGAGCACTGATGCCGCAGACCTGGTGACCGTCCTGGCCATGCACTTCCGAGACTTCGGCTTCTGGTCTGACATCCGGTACCTCTACAACCTGGCTTTGACGCTGGCCCGCTTTCTTGGTGACCGGCGGGTCGAAGTTGATGCCTTATGGGGGCTGGGCGAGCTTGAACGGCTGGTTGGTGGATGCGGCCCGGCCCGCGAGTACCACGCCCAGGCGTTGGTCCTTGCCCAGCAGCTCGGTGATCGGGGTGGTGAGGTCGACGCGCTGTCGGGTCTGGGTGAGGTTGAGCGGCTCGTCGGTGGCTACGACCTGGCCCACCAGTACCACGCTCGGGCGTTGGCCCTTGCCCAGCAGCTCGGTGACCGGTGTGGTGAAGTCGACGCGCTGTGGGGGCTGGCCCAAGTCGAACGGCTCGTCGGTCGGTTCAGCGAGGCACGCGACCGCTATGCGCACGCGCTGAGACTGGCCAGGGACCTGGGTTACCGGCGCGCCGAAGCCGATGCGTTGTGGGGACTGGGCCAGGTTGAGCGGCTGGCCGGCGAGTGCGGTCAGGCCCGCGAATACCACATCGAGGCCTTGGCGTTGGCCCGGGAGCTCGGTTACCGGCGCGCCGAAGCCGAGTCACTGCGCGGCCTGGGTCAGGTTGAGCGGCTGGCCGGTGAGTGCGGCCGGGCCCGGGATTACTACACGCAGGCCTTGGATCTTGACTGGCATCTGGGTTACCGGCGCGCCGCCGCCGATGCGCTGCGCGGGTTGGGTCAGGTTGAGCGCCTTGTCGGGGAATTCGGGCAGGCCCGCGAATACCACGCTCAAGCCTTGGCGCTGGCCCAGGATCTGGGTTACCGGCGCGTCGAAGTGGATGCGTTGCGGGGATTGGGCCAAGTTGAGCGGCTGGTCGGCGAGTGCGGCCAAGCACGCAAATACCATACCCAGGCGCTGATCCTCGCCCGGAGCATCGGGTACCGGCGTGCTGAATCCGATGCCTTACGGGGGCTGGGCCAGGTTGAGCGGCTTATAGGTGAGTACGGGCAGGCTCGCAAGTATCACATTCAGGCCTTGGCGCTGGCCCAGGATCTCGGTTACCGGTTCGGTGAAGCTGATGCGCTGCGGGAATTGGGCCATGTTGAGCGGCTTTGCGGTGAATACGGGCAGTCCCGCGAGTACCACATCCGTGCCTTGAACCTAGCCCGACTCCTCGGTTCCCGGCGTATTGAGGCCGAGGCGTTGCGGGGGCTCGGCCAGGTTGAGCGGTTGGTCGGTCAGTGCGGCCAGGCTCGGCAGCTCCACACTCAGGCCCTGGTTCTGGCCAGGGAGTTGGGGTACCGGCGGATCGAAGCCCAAGCGCTGTGGGGGCTGGGGGAGGTCGAGCGGGTGGTCGGTGAGTGTGGCCAAGCTCGGAGGTACTACACCGAGGCATTCGCGCTGGCCCGGGAGCTGGGCTACCGGTTCGGTGAGGTCCTGGCGCTACGGGGGCTGGGCGAGGTGGAGCGGCTGGTGGGCGAGTGTGGCCAAGCTCGGAGGTACTACACCGAGGCGTTGACGCTGGCCCGGGAGCTGGGCTACCGGTTCGGTGAGGTCCTGGCACTGCGGGGGCTGGGCGAGGTGGAGCGGCTGGTGGGCGAGTACGGCCAGGCTCGCGAGT
>CAXUFG010000043.1:13182-16573 GCA_964250265.1 uncultured Pseudonocardiaceae bacterium
CGGGGGCTGGGCGAGGTGGAGCGGCTGGTGGGCGAGTACGGCCAGGCTCGCGAGTACTACACGCATGCATTGGTCCTCGCCCGGCAGCTCGACTATCGACGCGCGGAAGCTGAGGCACTGTGTGGTCTGGGCCACGTTGCCTCCGACACCGCCGAGCGCAGCCAGGCACGTGAGTGCTGGGGCAAAGCGCTGGAGATCTACGAAAAGCTCGGCGTCGGCACCGACGCCGTTCGCGCGGCGATCCGCCAACTGGATGGGTGACCTGTGGATGGCTGACCTGGCGCCTGGCGCGGTGGGGTCGCTGATCACGGGGTAGCTGATCATCGCTTCGGTGACTGCGCGTATCTTCTTCCCGCAGTCGATGGGTGCAACAGCCGAGAGGAAGTTTCAGGCATTGCTGCGAGCTGACCAGACTGCGGCGATCCGCGAGGCGGTGGGCACTGGGTGGGTGGTGTTCCACAGCGACGAGGTAGCCGCTGGCGACAAGCAGGCCATGGCCGCGATTGCCCGGTCTCTGGGCAAGCAGTCACACCGCGCCGGCGGCGCGTTGTGGCCGGTCACCCCACGCGCCAGCGGGGACACGTTCTCGATGACCGCCGCGGAAGCCACCCTGCACACTGATGCGCAGTACCACCGCCGACCCGAGCGGCGTTTCGTGCTGTTCTGCGTCGTCCCGGCCGACTGCGGCGGCGGTGCGAATCGCCTACTGCACGCGTCAGACGTCATCCGTCGATTGAGTGACGCGGCGACGCTGACGAAGGCTGATACCGAATGCCTCCGTCAGGAGGTGTGGTCGTGGAACGTCCCGGCCGCCTTCAAGACAGCGTCGATGAGCGAGGCCAGTTCCCGGCACGCCGTGCTCGGCCGCGGCGGGACAGTTCGATGGCGGCATGACAACCTCCGGTCCGGCGGCTCCGAACAGGACGGCACCGCCCGGCGGTTCCGCGACTACCTGGAGGCGCATCCCGACGTCGTGAGCGTCCAGTTGGACGCCGGTGACGTGCTGTATTGCGACAACAACCGCGTCTTGCACGGCCGGACCGCGTTCCAGGACCCGCGCCGGCTGCTGTACCGGACAAGGCTGTGGTGAGGCGACGAGGCTGAGGTTGACTACAGGCGATTGTGCAGGGCCTCGGCGGCGGCCAGCAGGTCGGCGGCCCAGCGGATGCCCGGGCGCCGGCCGATCCGTTCCACCGGGCCGGACACCGACACCGCGGCAACGACGGCGCCGGCCCCATCGCGTACCGGAGCCGAGACGCTGGCCACGCCGGACTCGCGTTCGGCCACGCTCTGCGCCCAGCCTCGCCGGCGGACCTCCATGAGGGTTCGCTCACCGAACACCGCCTCGCCGAGCACCGCTCGTTGGGTGGCCGGATCAGCCCATGCGGCCAGGATCTTCGCGCCGGATCCGGCAGTCATCGGGAGCCGGGCGCCCACCGGGACGGTGTCACGCAGGCCACTGGGTGGCTCGGCGGCTGCTACGCAGACCCGGACCAGCCCCTCCCGCCGGTAGAGCTGCACGCTCTCGCCGGTGACATCACGCAGCCGGGGCAGCACCATCGCGGCAGCATCGAGCAACGGGTCCAGTGCACCCTCACCCAGCTCGCGCAACGCCGGCCCGGGTCGCCACCGCCCGTCAGCGTCCCGGCGAAGCAGCCGGTGCACCTCCAGGCCCACCGCCAGCCGGTGTGCGGTGGCACGGGGTAGCCCGGTGCGGGCACACAGCTCAGCGAGCCCGCACGGGCTCGCGGCGACCGTGCGGATCACCAGAACGGCCTTGTCCAGAACGCCGATACCGCTATGCTGTTCCACAGCGCGATACTAACTTCCCGCCATGTGAGATGTCCAGTATGTGGGAGACTGACGGAGGAACGCCGCTCATGGGACGCACACTTGCCGCGAAGGTCTGGGACGCCCACGTAGTTCATCCGCGCGGCAGCAGCTGCAGTGCGGACGCAGCCGACGCGGCGCCGGACCTGCTGTATATCGACCTACACCTGGTGCACGAGGTCACCAGCCCGCAGGCCTTCGACGGCCTGCGACTGGCCGGTCGGCCGGTCCGCCGACCCGATCTGACGATCGCGACTGAGGATCACAACGTCCCCACCACCGACATCGAGCTGCCGATCGCAGATGAGGTGTCCCGAACTCAGGTCGACACGCTGCGCCGCAACTGTGCGGAGTTTGGTGTGCGTCTGCATTCGATGGGTGATGTGGAGCAGGGCATCGTGCATGTCGTGGGGCCTCAGCTGGGCTTGACCCAACCGGGTATGACGGTGGTCTGCGGTGATTCGCACACCTCCACCCATGGTGCCTTCGGTGCGCTGGCCTTCGGCATCGGCACCTCGGAGGTGGAGCACGTGCTGGCCACCCAGACCCTGCCGTTGCGCCCGTTCCAGACCATGGCGGTCGTCGTGCACAGCCGTGACGGGACCCTGCCCGCCGGCGTGACCAGCAAGGACATCATCCTGGCGGTGATCGCCCGGATCGGCACCGGCGGTGGCGCGGGGTACGTGCTGGAATACCGCGGGAACGTGATCGAGCAGCTGTCCATGGAAGCCCGGATGACGATCTGCAACATGTCGATCGAGGCGGGCGCCCGCGCCGGGATGATCGCGCCGGATGCCACCACTTTCGACTACCTAGCTGGCCGGCCGCATGCGCCAGCAGGCCCCCAGTGGGACGAGGCGGTGCAGCACTGGCAGTCGTTGCACACCGATCCCGACGCCACCTTCGATGCGCAGGTACACATCGACGCCGAGCGCCTGACCCCGTTCGTAACCTGGGGAACCAACCCCGGCCAGGGTCTGCCACTGTCCGGCCGGGTGCCCGACCCCGAGCAGATCACCGATGAAGGCGAGCGGCTCGCGGTGCGCAGGGCCCTGTCCTACATGGACCTGCAACCCGGCACGCCGCTGCGCGACATCACGGTGGACACGGTGTTCCTCGGATCCTGCACCAATGGGCGGATCGAGGATCTTCGTGCCGCCGCCGCGGTCCTCACCGGTCGCCGCGTGCGCGACGGGGTTCGCATGCTCGTCGTTCCCGGCTCGATGCGGGTGCGTGCCCAGGCTGAGGCTGAGGGCCTGCACGAGGTGTTCACTGCAGCCGGTGCCCAGTGGCGCTCGGCGGGCTGCTCGATGTGCTTGGGAATGAACCCCGACCAGCTCGCTGCCGGCGAGCGCTGCGCGTCCACCTCAAACCGCAATTTCGAAGGCCGCCAAGGCAAAGGGGGCCGCACCCACCTGGTCTCCCCGCTGGTAGCGGCCGCCACCGCCATCCGCGGCACCCTCTCCGCCCCCTCCGACCTCATCTAACCGCCAAGCCCCGTCCCCCGCAGGGGGCCCAAAAGCGGTGTGGGAGCAGCAGGAACCACCCCCTAATGGAAAAG
>CAXUFG010000043.1:16583-27878 GCA_964250265.1 uncultured Pseudonocardiaceae bacterium
CCGGACGTGGACCGATTGCGGCCTTGTGCGACCTCCGCTCCCCATTTTTTTTCTCCATGTCGGGGGACTGTGACCGAAGGGAGCAATGATGCAAGCGTTCAGGCGGCATACCGGGGTTGGGGTGCCGTTGCGTCGGTCTGATGTGGACACCGATCAGATCATCCCAGCGGTGTACCTGAAGAGGGTGGCGCGCACGGGTTTCGAGGACGGGTTGTTCGCTGCTTGGCGTGCGCACGAGGACTTCGTGCTCAACCACGAGGCCTACCGCACCGGCAGCGTGCTGGTCGCCGGGCCAGATTTCGGTACCGGGTCGTCCCGGGAGCACGCGGTGTGGGCACTGCTGGACTACGGGTTCCGGGTGGTGATCTCGCCTCGATTCGGCGAGATCTTCCGCGGTAACGCAGGCAAACAAGGTCTGCTCGCAGCGCAGTGCCAGCGGGCCGATGTCGAACTGCTCTGGAAGCTGCTGGAGAACGAGCCGGGCACCGAGGTCACCGTCGATCTTTCGGAACAGACCGTGCAGGCCAAGGATCTCATCGTCAGTTTCGCGATCGACGGCTACACCCGCTGGCGCCTGCTGGAGGGATTGGACGACATCGCCCTGAGCTTGCGGCACGCCCAGGAGATCGACGCCTTCGAGGCTCGGCGCCCGTCCTGGCTGCCGATCACGACAGTGCCCACGGGGAAGCCCGTTGGGGGACTAGCGGAGAGCTGATCCGTTGGATTCTTGTGCGACACATGGTGTTTGCGTGCTGTTCACCATACGGTGACCCACAGAGACCACGGTGCCCGACCGAGGTCGTATGCGTGGGAGGAGCGGAAGTGAACAAGGCTCAGCTGATCGACGCCCTCGCGGAGCGCCTCGGGGACAGGAAGGTCGCCGCAGCAGCGGTAGCAGGTCTCATTGATGTGGTGGTCCGCGCAGTGCACGCGGACGATAGGGTCACTATTACCGGTTTCGGCGTCTTTGAGAAGCGGGCGCGGGCGGCGCGAACCGCGCGTAACCCACGCACCGGCCAGGCCGTGACCGTACAGCAGACTGACGTGCCGGTCTTTCGCCCAGGCACTCTCTTCCGCGAGGTGGTGAGCGGAACCCGGACGCTGCCAGCAGTCGGCGTGAGCAGCACGGCCATCACAGCGCACCCCGTCGCCGCCTCCCCACCGCAACCGGCCACAAGCCCGATCAACCCGCCGGCCAGTGCCAACAGCCGGCTGGCCACGAGGATGACCGCGGCCACCCGCCTCACCGCGGTGCAGGTGGCCCCCGCCAAAGCGCCAAAGGCTGCCAAGAAGGCGAAAGTAACTGACGTGGCGCAGGCAGCTGGACCACCGAAGTCAGCGAAGGCGGCCAAGGCAGCGAAGCCGGCGACCAAGGCAATGAAGGGGAGGAAGGGGGCGTCCGAGACTGTGCCCAAGGCGCCCTCGAAGATTGCCACCAAGATTACCGCAAAGAAGGCGATGAAAAAGTCCGCAGGCAAGAAGTCTGCGGCCAAGTAGTGAGCGGCGTGCTCATCCAGTGATCTCCAATGACTTGTTTGGCAGCCGTGATCAAACTGATGGCCGGGGCATTGCTGGTATCTCTGCACATCACGCGGTGCCGAGCGCGTTGTCGTCGTAGTAGTCGGTGCCGAGGAGGGTGGGGGAAGCGGGCGAGCCGCTAGCGAAGAACAGTCCCCAATAGCTGCCCTTCCTACTGGGAAAGTCGGGTAGTTTCAACCCGTTGGAGTCGGTGAGGTTGCGGACCAGATCGGGAATGACCCCGCCTTGGCTGCACACCACGGCAGGACCGCCCGGTTCGTGGGCGATCTCCAGCAGCCGGGTGTGGGCGGCCGCCGGGTCCGTGCCATACCCGTCGTCGGACAACCGCGGTTCGGTGATGATGGGCACGCCGAGGTCCGCGGCGAGGCCATCGACGCTCTGACGGCAGCGCAAGGGAGGGGCGGAATACACCCGACAGGCGCCGAACAGAGGCAGTAGCGCGCGCAGAGCTTCGGCCTGCCGGTTGCCTGCGGTCGTCAGCGGGCGCAGGTCACCATCGCCATCCCAGTCCTCGCGTTCCCCCGCCTCGGCGTGCCGGAGAAGCAGCACAGCGGTTGTGACAGCCGTCCAGGCATCCAGCCCAGCCAGCAGCGTCCGATCGTGCTGGTGGCTGAGCAGCTCGAGCGCCTTCGGCACGGGCAGCCAGCGCAGCTCGTCCACTTCGTTGCCAGGACGGAAGCTGCCGCCGGTGGGGCGGGCCACCCAGTAGTGCGCCACCTTCGTCCCCGCGGACACCGGGTAACGGGTGTCGCCCAGCCGGGGACCGAGGATGACGGTGTGGCCGGTTTCCTCGGCCACCTCGCGGACTGCGGTGACCGGCAGCGTCTCCCCGGCATGGGGTTTCCCCTTGGGAAGTGACCAGTCGTCATAACGTGGCCGGTGAATCAGTGCCACCTCGACCTCACCGGACGGCGAGCGCTGCCACACGACGGCGCCGGCGGCGATCAGGGCGGGCAAGGGTCATTCACTCCTGCGGTGGCGATGGATTTCCTGCACTTGATGGTCACGGACGGTGGAGCCGTCTGACGGGGACGGGATCCACGAACCGTCCGCTGCCAACACCCAGCACCGGGTCGCCGGGTCTAGCGCCGAGGCGAGCACCACATCCAGTTCGGCGGTCACGGTTGGGTCGGCCACCCGCACCAGCGCCTCCACCCGGCGGTCCAGGTTGCGGTGCATCACGTCCGCGCTACCGATCCAATGCTCACCCGCACCCACGAAATGATAGATCCGCGAGTGCTCGAGGAAGCGGCCCAGGATGGAGCGCACCCGGATGTTCTCCGATAGTCCCGGGCGTCCCGGAATGAGCGCGCAGATGCCGCGAACCACGATGTCGACGGGTACTCCAGCCAGCGCAGCACGGTACATCGCGTCGATCACCTGCTCATCGACCAGAGAGTTGACCTTGATCCGGATCCCGGACGAGCGGCCTGCCTCGGCGTGGCCGATCTCCCCCTCGATGCGTTCGACGATGCCGCGCCGGACTCCGTAGGGTGCCACCAGCAAACTGCGGTAGGAGGTCTGCCGGGCGTAGCCGGTCAGGGAGTTGAACAGGTCGGTGAGGTCGGCGCCTACTGCGGGCTTGGCGGTGAACAAACCGATGTCCTCGTATAGCCGGGCAGTCTTCGGGTTGTAGTTGCCGGTGCCGATGTGGCAGTACCTCCGGATTGATGAGCCCTCCTGGCGCACCACCAGCGCGGTCTTGCAATGAGTCTTCAGCCCCATCAGCCCATAGACCACGTGCACCCCAGCGCGTTCCAACGCCCGGGCCCATCTGATGTTGGCTTGCTCGTCGAAGCGTGCCTTGACCTCCACCAGCGCGACGACCTGCTTGCCCGCCTCGGCGGCATCGATCAGCGCGTCAACGATGGGGGAGTCGCCGGAAGTTCGATAGAGCGTCTGCTTGATCGCCAGAACGTGCGGATCAACCGCGGCCTGTTCGATGAACCGCTGCACGCTGGTCGAAAATGAGTCGTAGGGGTGGTGCACCAGGACGTCGCCTTCGCGCAGCGTGGCGAAGACGTCCCTGGGGGTCTCGCCCTCACCGAAAGCCGGGTGCGTCGCGGGGACGAACGGCTCGTCCTTCAGCTCCGGGGCAGGCAGCGCATAGAGCTGCCACAAGCAAGACAAGTCGAGTAGACCCGGTACCTCGACCACGTCGTGCGGATCGACCTCGAGCTCGCGCAGCAGCAGCTCCAGCACATGCTCGGTCATCGTGTCGGCGACCTCCAGGCGCACCGGTGGACCGAAGCGGCGCCGCGCAAGCTCCCGTTCCATCGCCTGCAGAAGGTCCTCGTCGCGGTCTTCCTCGACCTCGACATCGGCGTTTCGGGTGACCCGGAAGATGTGCCAGTCGACCACCTCCATGCCGGCGAACATCTCGCCGAGATGGGCCCCGATCAGCTCTTCCAGTGGCAGGAAGGTGGCCGGAGGGGACCCGCGACCGGCTTGGTCGTCCTCCACGCGCACCAGGCGTGGCACGTTGTTGGGCACCTTGACCCGGGCGAATCGCTCGATCCGGTTGTCCGGATCGCGCACCGTCACGGCGAGGTTCAACGAGAGGCCGGAGATGTAGGGGAACGGGTGCGCGGGATCCACCGCCAGCGGCGTGAGCACCGGAAAGATCTTGTCGGAGAAGTAGCCCGAGAGCCGCAACCGCTGCTGATCGTCGAGGTCGGACCACGTCACGAAGGTGATGTCGTGCTTGTCCAGCTCCGGACGGACCGAGTCGAGGCAGATCCGAGCTTGGCGCTCGGCGAGTTCCCGGCTGCGCATCGCGATTTGAGCGAGCTGTTCCTGGGGGGTCAGGCCGTCCGCGCTGCGCACGGCCAGCCCAGCCTCCTCACGGCGTTTGAGCCCGGCGACGCGCACCATGTAGAACTCGTCCTGGTTCGAGGCGAAGATCGCCAGGAACTTGGCCCGCTCGAGTAACGGCTGGCTAGCATCCTCAGCGAGGGCCAGCACTCGGGCGTTGAAGTCCAGCCAGGACAGTTCCCGGTTGAAGTAGCGGTCATCGGGCAGGTCGGTGGTAGCCAGCACCGGGGTCGCTGCGGGTGGAGCCGGTGGCACCGTCACGGTGGCACCGTCGGCCACCGGTGCGCCACGGCCGGTCAGCGGGCTGAGGTGCTGGCTCACCCCGCCATTGTCTCGTATCAGGCGATGTCGCAGGGGTTAACAACGGGTTCTCCCGGGAGTGAAATTCTCGTTTGCCGGACGTGCAGGGCCGCTCGGGTGAAGCGGCCGAGACCCAGTTCGCGGGCGAGCCGCAGATCTGCCGCGGTGTCGACATCGCACCGCAGGCCCGGCCAGCGACCGGAGAGCTCCCGGGCGCCGCTGGCCCGATGCGCAGCTGCCGAGCCCGGTCCGAAACGGGGCCTCAAGCCGTGCTCTGGCGGTGCCACCAGCAGCGTCGTCCCGGTACCCGGCCGATCGGCGCAGAACGCGCGGCCGCCGGTGGCCAGGCTGTGACGGATCGCGCAGTCCAGCTCCTGCGGGCGCAGTGCCGGCAGGTCGGCCAGCAGGACCGCGACCGCCGTGGCCGGATCCGCCGCCCGGAGCACGGTCTCGCCGTACCACAAGGCTGAGTTGAGGCCAGCGGCCGGCTCGTCCGGGATCGATTCCACGCCGTCCACCGCGAGCGCGCCACACACCACCCGGTCGGAGCAGATCGCGACCACTCGGCGCACCATCGCCGCGCCGGCCGCGGCAGCGAGGGTGTCTCGAGCCAGTGCAAGGACCAAGCCAGCGTGTGCATCGAGGGCCTCGAAGCCGCCCTCTGCAGCTCCTCGTAACCGAGTCTTGGCCCCGGTAAGCGGTTTCATCGGGACGAGTAGATCTACCGTCACGCCAGAATCTTCCCGCGCCGGCGGCCACTAGACCTGCAATCCGGCAGCAGGGAAGACTTCTTCTACCAGTGCTCGATTCCGGGCTCAACTCGGGCAAGCACGAACTCAGCGCGGGGAGGATGGCGTGGCGCGGGAGAAGGCCGGGCTTTCCATCCGGTTGTGCATCGTGGTGTTCTACCCGCTCAGCCGCCTACTGGGGCGGCGGCGTTTCGAGGGTCTTGAGCACATCCCGGAAATGGGGCCGGTGCTGGTGGCGTGCAACCATATCTCCTACCTGGACCCCATCTACACCGGGGTGTTCATGCACCACAGGGGCCGGATCCCGCGTTTTCTGGCCAAGCAGGATCTCTTCCGGGTGCCGGTGGTCGGCTGGGTGATGACCAGCGCAGGCCAGATCCCGGTGCACCGCGGTAGCGCCGAGGCCGCCGATAGCCTGCGGTCTGCCGAGCGGGCACTCACCGCGGGCAAAGCGGTGTTGATCTATCCCGAGGGCACCGTTACCCGGGACCCGGATCACTGGCCGATGGTGGCGCATACCGGGGTCGCCCGGCTGGCGTTGCACGCCGATGTGCCGGTAGTGCCGGTCGTGCACTGGGGCACGCACCGGGTCTATGACCACTACCGCAAGCGGTTCCGCCCGTTACCGCGGACCGAGGTGATCGTGCGGGCCGGGGCGCCGGTGGACCTCGCCGATTTCCGGCGACGACCAGTAGATGGACCGTTGTTGCGGGAGGTCACCGACCGGGTGATGGACAGAGTCCGAAGGTTGCTTGCTGAGGTGCGCGAGCAGCCGGCTCCAACCGGTTTCTTCGATCCATCTGATCCCGGACCATCCCGGGAGTACCCGTCATGACTGTGGCGGCGGTCCAGGCTCTGGCGGTCCAGCGAATCGCCGTGATGGGCGCGGGCTCATGGGGCACCACATTCGCCAAAGTGCTCGCCGACGCCGGCCGGGACGTCGTGCTCTGGGCCCGCCGGACTGAGGTGGCCGAGGCGGTCCAGCATGGGCACGGCAATCCCGATTACCTACCAGGCGTGACGCTGCCAGCTTCCTTGCACGCCACAGCGCGCGCGGCCGAGGCGCTGGAGGGGGTGGACACCGTGGTCTTCGCCGTCCCCAGCCACACCCTGCGGGACAACCTGGGCGATTGGCACAAGTCGATCCCGCTGAAGGCCACCTTGATAAGCCTGGCCAAGGGCGTCGAGCTGGACAGCCTCAAGCGGATGAGCGAGGTTGTTATAGATGTCACTGCTGTCACCCCCGAACAAGTGGTGGTGGTGTCCGGTCCCAACCTGGCCCTCGAGATCGCGGCCGAACAGCCCACCGCAAGCGTGATCGCGTGCACCAATCACGACCGTGCCGTTGCGGTACAGCTCGCCTGTGGAACCCACTATTTCCGGCCATACACCAACACCGACGTCATCGGCTGCGAGCTCGGAGGCGCATGCAAGAACGTCATCGCCCTGGCGTGCGGGGTCGCTGCTGGATTGGGATACGGGAACAACACGCTCGCGACGTTGATCACCCGAGGATTGGCGGAGATGGGACGGCTGGGTGCGGCGTTGGGCGCCGACCCGAAGACCTTCGCTGGACTGGCCGGCCTCGGCGATCTGGTGGCCACCTGTGCCTCCCCGCTGTCCCGCAATCGCTCCTTCGGCTACCGGCTCGGGCTGGGCGACACCATCGCGCAGGCCCAGCAGGCCAGCCACGGCCAGGTGGCCGAAGGTGTGAGGTCCTGCGTATCGATCCAGGGATTGGCCGCGCGCTGCGGCGTAGAGGTGCCCATCACCGAGGGGGTGCGCCGGGTCTGCTACGACGGCCAGTCTCCCCGGGACATGGCCACTGAACTCTTTGGTCGCGCACACAAACCAGAATGAGGATCACAGCTGCCCGCAGCGGACACAGAAGCGATCCCCTCACCGACTAACCAGCTTGTGATCAACCCTGGTGTTCCCGAGCTCAACAGCAGAGCTGTCCGAGCGTTACGGAACAGCTCGGCTGGTGAGCTCGGGAGACGCAGAGGTATTCGACTTCAGGGCCAGGCGACGGACGCCGAACTCGCGTTGTGGATGTTGATGGCGAGACTGCGGAAGTCGTCGTACGCGCGCTGGGCGGCCTGCGCATGCCCGCCGAAGGCGCCGTCGGCCGGCTTCAGCGCGAACATAGGCTTTCTCGCTTCTTGAGCGAGTGGCATCAGGCTGTGGTAATGCTTGAGTTGAGCGAGGCAGTAGGGATCAGAAACGGGCGCAGTCGCCGTCTCGTCGAGCACAGCGCTATGGAACTCGTCGGGAATCTGCGCAATCCATCGCTGGTATGCCTGCACGGGCCGGTCCAGTCGCACTCCGTGGCCGAGCACGATATACCCGAGCGGTGCCATGCTTCCGTCCGGAATCGGTCGGTCAGAACTGCCCAGTTCACCGAGCCGTTTGCGCCAGCCGTTGCGCCATTCACGTAGCGTGGGCCCGAGATTTCGCAGTGCCTGCAGGCTGAACAGGTCGGGGGCTACTGGGACGACGACCTGGTCGGAGGCGACCAGGGCCGCGCGGTTGATCGCGCCCAGACTGGGTCCGACGTCGACGAGCACGACCTGGGCTTGGTGCGCCTCCGCGGCTGACCGCAGCACCGTCCAGAAGGCTGCGGTGACGCGGAATGGACGTGGTGTCCCGTCGAGGCACTGACGCCATTGGCTGCTCAGTTCGTCCTCGAATCGGGACAGCGAGAGGTCGCCGGGCAGCAGTGCAAGCCGGTCGTCGGCGGTCGGGGTGGGGGTGACGGTACGGATCGCGTCCCCTTCATGGACGAAGGGGCGGATCGCTGACCACATTGTGCGAGGCTCGGCACTGTTCCATAATTGCTCGACTTCTGCTTCGTCGAGAAAGGCAGCCGTGAGATTCGCTTGCGGGTCGAGATCGGCCGCCACAACGCGGTATCCCAGGTCCGCGAGCATCCAGGCCAGGTGATACACCAATGAAGTCTTGCCGACGCCGCCCTTGTTGTTGAAGAACGTGATGATTGGTATCATATCCGCCTCCGGAGGGTCACGGAAACGTATGAATCCGTGACCGTGAACTTGGGCGGCGGGTTTCCATTTGCCTTGAGCGACCGGTGGACCGAGGGAAGGCCCATGCCGAAACGCTGTACGTAGCCCAGGCCCCGGAGTAGATCGGCGAGCGCGGGATTGCGGTAGTCGGTGATGCCGGGCCGGTCGAAATTGTCTGCCGAGACGATCCCGTACGGCCCACCGGGGCTGATCACCTCGACTCGGTCGGAATACCAGGTGATGCGGACCGGCGAGGCGGTGTGTTCATAGCTGCGGTGCATCACGGCATTACGGGCAACCTGCTGCAGCGCGACGAGAGGATAGTCCGCTGATCGCTCCTCCTGGCGGCCGGAGGTGAAATCAACTGCAGTCGTGATGTTGAGCTCGAGCACCTCGTCGAGTTGCCGGAGCACGTCGAGCAGGGTCCCGTCGAGCCGCTTTTCGTCTTTGATCGGCGCATCCAGCTCATCGCCGCCCAAGCGGAGGAACTGCACGTAGGCGCCCGGTACGAAGGCCAGCGGGTCGACACCTGTGGCGAGCAGGCCCGCTGCCGTCGGAACACTGTCTTGGCTCGTCAGCCGCAGGGCCGCCAGTCGCTGCTCGGTGGTGCGCTCGTTCTCCGCCAGTACGTCGTGGGGCAGCAAAGCGGGCAGGAGTACGGCGGTGAATGTGTATGTGTCCAGGTCGGCGAGTGAACTGCCGGGTATTGGTCGAGAGTCGAATGGCAGGTCGGGTGAGCGCCTGCGTTCGTTCAGCCGGCGTTCCTCGTCAAGGGAGGCGATCGCGCGCCGCGGACCTACCCTGATGTAGACCCGACCTTTGAATCGCACCGGCGGTGCCGGCGAAGGCCGGACCTCGACAACGGCTACCTCGCTGCCGTCGATGCGTAACTTCCGGACTGTCATGGTCGGTGGCGGCAGGATGGTGCCCTGGTCCCGGAGATCAGCCAGGCGCCGCAGTAGTTCGTCGGTCACAGGTCGGCCCAATACTCCACCGTTGTCCGATACGCCGACAAAGAGCACCCCAGGTTCGCCGTAGCCTGGCATGTCGTTGGCGAAGGCACAGATCGCCTCGCTCAGCCGATCGGAGTTGGCTGCGTTCTCCTTGCGCTCCACCCGATCGGACTCGAGGTCGGTGAGCAGCGCGATCAGCTCCTGGTCCGGTAACGCCACGTCGTGATCTTACGGGCTGGGCTGCGGTAGGACGGGGCGGTAGCGTTTCGGTGCATGTCGCGTCCCCTCGGTTTGCCCGTGGTGCGGTCCTCGACCTTCGCTTTCGACCGCGCAACGCCACCATGTGACACATGAGCATCGGCACCGAGACCGCCGTACTGGCCGAGAAGCTGGCCGGTCACCCCCGCGGTGCAGCGGGTGCGTTACTCGGGGTTGCCCACGCACCCACAGCAGGCCATTGCCTCCCGGCTGTTCAGCGATGGACTGTTCGGCAGCCTGATCACGGTGGACGTCCACGGAGGGCGGGCGGCGGGATGGCCTTCTGCGACGCGCTTGGCACCGTAAGGATCGCGTCTTCCCTGGGAGGGTGCACTCCAAGGTCAGCCATGCGGCGTCGACCACGCACCGCCAGCTCGATGACACCGCACTGGCCGCGGCCGGGATCGCGCCCGGGCAGGTTCGGCTCTCGGTGGGTGTGGAAGATCCCGAGGATCTGCTGGCCGATCTGCGTCAAGCACTCGACGCTGTCTGAATCCTTGACGGGCGCGCCATCGGCTGGTTTGATCATCCATTGTGAATAGCACTGTCGCCCTCGTTCGGCGGTCCCCCGTGGATCTGCGCCGGGTGGCGAGTGCGCTCTGTCCCACGCGGTGAGGTGCCTGTCCCGCTGACCGCGTGTCCCTGACGTTCCGCCCTGCCGGGTGGTGATCGTCGCGTGGTCGGCTCACCGATCCCGCGGAGGAACGTCCCGTGCACGCCGTGCCTTATCTCACCGTCCCTGCTCCCGACATGGCTCGTCCGGGCAGCGCCACCAGCCTCGCGATGACCTTGGCCGCGCACCCCGAGCGGTGGCGCCCCCTGGTGGACTATCGCACCGACACCCGCTGGTACCGGCTGCTGGAACGAACCCACCAACACGAAGTATGGCTGCTGTCCTGGCTCCCCGGTCAGGGCACTGATCTGCACGACCACGGCCCGGCTTCGGGCGCGTTCGCGATCGCAGCGGGCATGCTGACCGAACGAGTCGTCGCCACCAAGCCGGACGGGTCGACGGTGGAGGTGACCCGGGAGTTGGGCGCCGGGCGCTGCCGCGCCTTCGGCCCGCGTTACGTCCACCAGGTGACCAACACCGGCGCGGTCCCCGCAGTGAGCGTGCATATCTACACGCCGGGCCTGGCTGTGATGAACCGCTACCGGCTGGAGCCACCGGGGCTGCACCACGTCGCGGTGGAGCAGGCCGGGGTGGATTGGTGAGCCGGCCACCGGGAGCGCTCAGTGTCGATCAGATGCTGGCGAAGGCCCGTTCCGGACTGCGCCGCCTCACCGCAGTGCAGGCGCATGAAGCCCGTGCCGCCGGCGCTGTGCTGGTGGACATCCGCCCCGGCTGGCAGCGCGCTGAGGAAGGCGAGGTGCCCGGCGCCCTGGTCGTCGAGCGCAACCATCTGGAGTGGCGCTTCGACCCCGAGTGCGATGCCCGGTTGCCAGAGGCGACCGGTTACGACGTGCAGGTGATCGTGCTCTGCTCGGCGGGCTACACCTCCAGCCTCGCCGCAGCCTCCCTCGGCGCACTGGGCCTGCACAACGCCACCGACGTCATCGGCGGCTTCCACGCCTGGTGCGCGCAAGGCCTACCCCATCACTGCTCGTCCCGACATGGAGACATATCGGGCTCTGGGGGGTGCTGAACACCCCGATATG
>CAXUFG010000044.1:0-27210 GCA_964250265.1 uncultured Pseudonocardiaceae bacterium
CCGGGGCCCCCCCCCGCGCCCCCCCCCCCCCCCCCCCCGGGGGCGGGGGGGCGCGGCCCCCCCCCCCCCCCCCCCCCGCCCCCCTTGGAATGGCGCCTCAACGATGGCTCCCGGAGACGCCGGCACGTCGTGTTGTGTACTGATGTACTGCCGTGTCATCACCTACGGTGGCGCCTGACGTGCCTGCCTCGCAACCCCTTGTCAAGATTTCTTGATCGGGCGCAGCGCCCGGTTGTGCTCAATCGCGCCGCCGACCAATCCGACCACGATCCCGACGATCAGTGCGCCGAGTAGACGGGTGAATCCATTGTCGAATGTGTTGGCGAGCACGAACGCTGTAAGATCGTCCACCCGCTTCGGACACAGTTGGGATCGGTCGAAAGAATCTGCTCCCGCCTGGGCGCGCAACGCCCGCATCCTCAATGTTTTTTGCTCCATACCCCGCGCACACCTTTGGCGGCGTTTATGACGAGACGCTGGTCTAGCTCTCGTTTATGATCTTGTGTAGCAGGCTTAGGGTGTCGGTGGGGGACTCCGCCTGGATACACAGATTATCAATGATCGCCAGGTACTCCACGATGTCGCGCTTCTTGTCCAGGTAGAGGGCATTGGTGAGGTGTTCGAGGTAGACGATGTCGGGCAGGTCGGGCTCGGAGAACCGTAGGATGGTGAACGGGCCACCGGCCGCGGCGTGAGCACCGGCGTCGAACGGCACGATCTGCAGTGTGATGTTCGGTCGCTGGGCCATCTCGATCAGGTGCAGGAGCTGCGCTTGCTGCACCTTCTGATCACCCAGCGGTCGCCGTAACGCGGCCTCATCCAGCGCCACCCACAGGTCGGGCGCCGTAGATTGGCTCAAGAACGCTTGACGGGCCATCCGGAGCGCGACGCGCCGCTCGATCTCGCCGTAAGACACGTGCAGGTGGCGCAGCAGCATGATGGCGCGTGCGTAGTCCTCGGTCTGCAGCAGCCCCGGCACGAGCTGGGGCTCGTAAGTGCGGATGACTGACGCGGCTTGCTCCAGACCGAGATAGGTCTCGAACCAGTTTGGCAACACGTCGCCGTACTCACGCCACCAACCGGGTGCATTGGCTTGCCGGGCGAGGGTGAGAAGGGTCTCGCGTTCCTCCGCCTCGCTGACGCCGTAGAGGGTGATCAGATCGGCCACGTCGCGTTCCTTGGAGGAGACCCGCCCGAGCTCGAGGCGGCTGATCTTGCTGCTGGATGCGCGGATGGTGTCTCCGGCGGCTTCACGGGTGATTCCGCTGGCCTCCCGCAGCCGACGTAGATGGGCACCCAAAGCGATACGCAGCGCGGTAGGCCTCCCGTGCCACACGGCGAGGCTAGTGCGAAGGTCACGATCTGGTTGAGCTCTCAAAACTTCCCCTAGAGTCAGCGCGGCGGCCTCCTCAAACCACCTTCCGAGTTCGCCACGATCGGCGGGTCCGTGTGGCGATGCAACCGTTCAAGCGATGGTGGCCAGAGTACGCGCCGTTCGTTGCTGGGGTAAACGCTGGAGATCCTCACCTCGAGGGCTGGGGAGCCATCCGCGAGGTTGACTACAGTCGCGGTGTCACGTCCAGCCACACCGCAGAGAGGTCCTGCTCGGGATGAACAGCGCAGATGCGTCCGGTCGAAAGCTGCCCTCCGGTGTCGACACCAGCGTGTCGCATTCGGCTCGGGTCTGGAACTACTGGTTGGGCGGTAAGGACAACTACCCGGTCGACCACGAGGCTGGTGACCAGTTTGCCGCCGTCCTGCCGAGCATCGTTGATGTGGCGCGCGCCTCGCGGGCGTTCCTGGTCCGCGCCGTCCGGTATCTAGTCAGCGAGGCAGGGATCCGTCAGTTCCTCGATGTGGGGACCGGGTTGCCCACCGCCAACAACACCCACCAGGTCGCTCAGGCGACCGCACCGGAGTGCCGGATCATCTACGTGGACAACGACCCCATGGTCCTGGTGCACGCTCGCGCCCTGCTCACCAGCACTCCAGAAGGCGTCACCAATTACGTCGAGGCCGACTTGCGGGACACGGACACAGTCCTGCGGGAGGCTGCCCGGACGCTGGACTTCACCCAGCCCGTTGCCCTCATGGTGATGGGGACCATCGAACACGTCATGGACACTGACGAGGCGTACGCGATCGTTAACCGCCTGCTGGACCCATTGGTCCCGGGCAGCTACCTGGTGCTGTATGACCCCACCACCGACGGCGTTCACGGCAAGGAGATGTTCGAAGCATGCCGGCTCTGGAACGAGAGCGGTGGAACGCCGCCGGTCGCGGTCCGCAGCAGCCAGGAGATCGCCCGATTCTTTGACCGCCTGGAATTAGTAGAGCCGGGTGTGGTCTCGGTGCCATTGTGGCGACCCGACACCAACCAGGTCGGTGTCCCAGCAGAGGTGAATACGTTCGGCGGCGTCGGACGCAAGCCCTGACGGCGCCGGCGCTGGGGGCGGCGAATCCAGCGTCGGCTCAGCAGGATATGGCGCTCGCTGGGCTGGTGCGAGAGGCTCAGGCTGCGGATGCGGTGGCCGAGCAACAGCTACGCGAGGGGACAGATCGATGAACTACTACCCGCTGTTGATCGCGATCGGTCTGCTGTTCCTGGCCGCGAGCTTCCTGATGACGCAACGAACGGGACGTATCGTCCTGGTCGTCCTGTCCTGTGTGGCGTTCCTCGTAGCTGCGATCCTGACCGTCGTCGGGACTGCCGGGGTGCCGGGCGGCTAAGTGAGCACCCACCCTCGCCTGGCCGCTACAGGCCGCCGGGTTCGAGCTCGACACCTATGGCGGTTCGATGCTGACGCACTGGTGTGGTCGCCGGATTACGTCCGCGCCGGACCGTTCTCGCTGAAGCGGACGCGGCTGCTGGTCCGGTCGTTGGCACACTCGGGCACCGGCCTCGGCTGCGGGCATCCGGATTGGTCAGATGACGAGTTGGTCGAAATAGTGTTTGATCGACGATGCCCGCTCGTCGCAGGTGTTGCTGATCGTCTGGGTAGTCTTGTCGGGTCCTAGGGCCGGGAGCATGGCGGCTGCCTCAGACGCGAATGCAGATGCGGAACTCTCCGACTTGGTCCAGAAGGCCGAGACGCTTTTGGCGATAGCACCAACGATTGCCGCGTTGGCCAACGAGGTGGCGTGCGTGCCGATCTCGGAACACTTGTGGAGGAAGACCTCGATCGCTGTTGCGGCGGCTGAAGCTGAGGCCTGCCGACACCTGGCCATGACCGCCTGGACTTCAGTGACGCTCTTGCCCTGCAGCGCCTTGGTCATGCAGGTCTGCTCGGAGCCGTTGATCTCCACGAGTCTCGTTCGGAGTTGCTCGACAGGATCAACCAGTTCGGGCGGCAGAGACGACATCGAACGGCTCCTTCGAGCGTGACATCAGGGACCGTCAGCACATCCTGACATCAATACGGCGCGAGAGGAAGCTGCGGGACCGCAGGCAGGCTGGCCGCCCTCGATGCCGGTGACGCAGCGTAGCACGAGGCGATGAGATTCCGTTCTGCGCGAAGTGTGGCTAATGAGTCCACCCTGTGAGGTCTGTCAGCGATGATATGGACGACACCGTCGACCCGGCCGGGGCGGAGATCGAGGAGTGGGGACGACGAACGGGGCGAAACGTGACTGCCGTGCTCGAGCGAAAGCGCTGGCTGGCGCTGCTGGTGCTGTGCCTCGGTGACCTGATGATCGTTCTCGATACCACGATCGTGAACGTGGCGTTGCCCTCGATCCACGTGGACCTCGGGTTCTCAGAGTCCTCGCTGGCCTGGGTGATCAACATCTATATGCTCACCTTCGGCGGATTCTTGCTACTGGCCGGGCGGTTAGGCGACCTGTTCGGCCACCGTCGCCTGTTCTTGATTGGCCTGTGCGTGTTCACCGCCGCCTCGCTGGCCTGTGGTCTAGCCAGCTCAGCAGAGTTCCTGGTCGGGGCGCGCGCGGTGCAGGGTCTCGGGGGTGCGATCGTCTCGGTGGTTGCCCTGTCGTTAATCATGACGATGTTCACCAAGCCTGCCGAGCGGGTCAAGGCGATGGGCGTCATCGGGTTCGTCCTCGCGGGGGGTGGGAGTATCGGAGTGCTCCTCGGCGGCATCGTGACCGATGCCCTTGACTGGCACTGGATCTTCCTGATCAACGTGCCGATCGGTGTGGCGCTCACCGTTGCTTGCCTGGCGCTGCTTCCCGGTAGGGGCAGTCCGGCTAATGCTGGGCGGCTGGATGTGGCCGGCTCGGTCACCGTCACCGCGGCGCTCATGCTCGCCGTATACGCCATCATGAATGGCAACCAGGCTGGCTGGGCCTCCGCCCGGACGATCGGTCTGCTTGTCGTTGCCGTCGCGCTGCTCGCGGTCTTCTTCCGGATCGAGACCCGCGCCGAATCACCGCTGATGCCGCTTGCCCTGTTCCGCATCCGCAGCGTCGCCACCGCGAACGTCGTCGGTGTGCTGGTGACGGCCGCCATGTTCGCGTGGTTCTTCCTGTCCGCCCTCTACCTACAGCTCGTACTCGGTTACAGCCCGCTCGGAGTTGGGCTCGCCATCCTGCCCGCGAACATCATCATGGGTGCTTTCTCGCTCGGCCTGTCCGAGAGAATCGTCCTGCGGTGTGGCATCCGGGCCCCACTGGCGACCGGGATGTTGCTCATGGCCGTGAGCCTCGCTCTCTTCGCGCGCGCTCCGGTCGGAGGAAGTTTCGCTATCGACGTGCTGCCTGGCATGATCCTGCTCGGCCTCGGCATGGGAATATCCTTTAACCCGCTACTGCTGGCAGCGATGAGCGGAGTTGAGCCCACCGACGCTGGTGTCGCCTCAGGAGTGGCGAACACCTCGTTCATGATGGGCGGAGCACTGGGGCTGGCTGTGCTCGCCAGCCTCGCCACGGCACGCACCGCAGGTCTGAGCGCCGCCGGGCTCGACCGGCTCTCTGCCCTTACCGGCGGCTACCACGCTGCCTTCGGTGTGGGAGCGGTCTTCGCCGGCAGCGCCGCAGCAGTAGGAGCCCTCCTGCTCCGGCCCGGTCCGGCGACGCCGCCCTCCGAGGCACGGGATGTCCTGGGCACTCACGCGGCAACCGAATGAACCGCATTTCAGCAGTGGTTCACTCGCGCCGGCGGTCTTGATCCACACCTGACACGCTCACAGCACGCCGTTTCCGCATCGCTCACCACCCCGGCTATTAACCGACGTAGCTTGCGACAGTCGGTCATCCCTTCGCCGCGCGTGGCGGCATGGAGTGCTACGACAGATGCGGGCGCCAATGCTGGCCCGCACCGCTGTCCGACCTGCTCGCGAACTCCGCCCAGCGCACCAGCCGGTAGCCCTGTTTGGTGATCCGCCCGCGGTGCACCGTGGTGTCGGCTCATGATGTGTGGACAATCTGTACACGCACACCACTCCGGAGGTTTAAAATCCTGGTTAGGGAAGAACCCGGGCATTCACTTCTACGGGTAAATAGAGTGAATCACGAGGCACTAGAGGATTCTTTGATTGAAGCTTTCATGTAATACCGTGGCGCGCCATTGACTCTTTCTGCGACGTAACTAGAGTGCGTGATTCTCCTTGTCTCGCCGGCGAGACAAGTGTGAGATTGAGTAGAATTTCTCTGAACGACCACTTAGTGAGGAATAATCGCCGGGTACAGTCGTTGCCCGACGGCGCCTGTTGGCCGATGGATAGGTATCGAGGGAAGCGAGGGATTACGTGAGGACCGAGATGCTGGGAAGTTACGAAATCAATTACGATGTGAACAACAGGTTTACGGGATATCCGAAGCACAAGATCAAGGTGCGTGCTACCCGAGAGGAAATCGACGACTTCGTGCGCGAGGGATTCTTGATGCGCAGGAACTTCGTTCCTCAGGAGTGGCTCCTGGAGTTCGGGGCTGCCCTTGATGAAGTCATGGAGGAAGAGAAGGGCAAGCCAGGAGCGGAGGTCTACGAGGGGAACGGGTTATATTATCGCGGATTGCTGGACAAGAAGGCTACGTTCCACCGGATGATCAAGTATGAGCCCGCTCTCTCGATCGCGCGCGCAGTGCTCGGTCCACAGGTATCGTTCTACTTGGACGCCCGGGTCGCCCTAGCGAACGTGCCAGACGCCGGGGTAGCCTGGCATATCCACACTGCGGTAATTCCGCAACCGCTGCCGCCTTTCTTCTGCTATCCGCACACCATCCAGGGCCTCCTCTACCTCGACCACATCGATGACGACGAGGGGCCACTGTGCGTTATTCCACGCAGTCACATGGACAACGCCCCGCGGAGGGATGTGGATGGCAAATATGACACACATCCGGACGAAATCCAGCTAAAATTCAGTCCGGGTGACTGCATCATGTTACATGGCAACCTCTGGCACCGCACGACACCCACTGCCGCTAACTGCGGCCGCAGGCGGCTGATTGCTTTCGGTTATGCGCCATGCTGGCTGAACAACAGCACAACCCTCGGGATTAAGCCCGCCAAGTCGGTGGCCGACCACCTGCGGGCCTCCGACGACGAGATAGAAGTACTGCTCAGAGGCCGTAGCATAGCTCACTACTGAACGGCTGATTTGTCGAAATCGCCACCGTCACTCTCGTGGCTTAGCGCGCGTCGGTGTGCTGGCACATAGGAGTGCCTCGGGCACCCACGGCGGGAGAGCAGGTCACCCGTAAGATCACGACAAGCGTGGACACAATCGCCGGTGATTTGCCCACATGAACGAGCGGGTCCGTTCGGCGCAGCTGTTGGGCGGCGGACTTTCTGAGGCCGGTGTAGCTGCGCGCCAACGGACCCGGATCAAAAACCAGGTCCACGCGAGCCTGAATACTCGACCAGGGGGCTGCGAATCTGATGATTTCCAAGATCGCTACAACGTCGTCGGAGCGTTGCGCAGAAAACCGTGCTAAATCTGAGGACTCTCCTACATTGAGGTCGATGCTTGACTTCGATGAAAACCGGACGGGGATGCACGTTCAACGGGATAGAATGCTCCTACCCGATGGGATGTCGTTCGACTCATGGCGCAAGCTCGGGTCCCGGGTCGCCCTTGTGGCAAACTGCTCTGCCTGGTGGCTCGGTGACTGGCTCCTTTACGGCGAGCAGGCCTACGGTACTCGTTATCAGCAGGCCATCGCTGGTACCTCGCTGAGCTATCAGAGCTTGCGGAACTATGCGTGGATAGCGAGGAGATTCCCCGCGTCTCGCCGGCGAGACACGCTAAGCTTCGGTCACCACGTCGAAGTGGCCGCCCTCTCAGAAGACGAGCAGGACGTATGGTTGACACGGGCTGAACAGTCGGATTGGTCCCGCAACAGACTACGGCGAGCACTGCAGGCCGCAAAGTCGGCTAACCAGCGAACGGTCAAGCGGCGAGCACCCGCAGACGAGGCGTCCGCTCATGCCAGCTCGCTGAAGATTGAGGTGCCAGCCGAGCGACACGACCGCTGGCGGTCCGCTGCCGAGCGGCGAAATTGTTCGGTGGCAGATTGGATCATTGCGACACTGGACCACGCCGCAAGCCAGGAATTGAGCACCGAGACAACTTGGCGAGACGTAATCTGGTCAGGCCAGTTTAATTGCCGGCGTCCAGGGACACCCCTCGGCGAGCATGGCGAGGGTGTGGAAGAAGTGTCCGCCATGCTTGGCGGCGGTGGATAGGTAGCTGCGTATCGCGCAGAAGTGTTGACGCCGGTGAGGGCGGACCTGGGTAGCCAGCGCATCGGGGTCGGGGTCGATGGTGTTGGCGCCGGTGGCGATGGCCGTAGCGACCAGCGTCTCCATGGCCACGAGCGGGTCGGCGGCTGGGTGGCCCAGCGGCCTGGGCGACACCGGCCGAGTCACGCAGAACGTGCGCGAAACCTAGCTGGTCGGTGAGGTCGAGTTCGCTGCCATAAGGTGTCCACGCATCGTGCACCGCGATGCCGCGAAACCTGCTCAGCGCATGAGCATCGTCGATACCGACCCGGCCGCACTTCACGTGGCAGGTGATCAGAGTTGGTGTCTTTGCCAACGTGGCCCAGCCCGATCTCATCGAACCTGACCACCTCCGCCTCGGCTAAGTGATCTTTGACCTGGTCGAGGGACTCGTCGAGTCCGTCGGCGACGCGGGCGGTCATTGTCGCGACCGTGCCTTCTGAGATTGTATGCCGAACAGATCCATCAGCGCGGCCACGGTGCATTTTTGGGAACAAGAACTATCCCCCCGTAGAGGTAGACACGGCCTTGAGCACACGTCCTTAGCGCTCAGCCAAGCAATACTAGTGGACGAATTTTTTCCGGACCGATACATTGATCGTATGCCGGAGACTGAGCACGATGCCGCTTCGCCTGATTGTCCTCAAACTGGCGATAAGACTCGACGGAAGGCCCTTCCCGGGCGACCCTCAATGTCAAAGGTTTCATCGAAAAGAGCACCCGCCGAAGATATAATGAGTTCTAACAGAATAAGTTCGTCGAAAAGCATGCTGATACACCCGGCTGTCGTAGCCGAGGTGAACGGGTTGCGACTCCCTGCCGAGTTACCTCTGGAAGTCTGGCGAACGATCGGCGAGCGACTGGTAGACGTCGCCAACGCGTCTGCCTGGTGGATCGGTGACTGGTTGGTTTTTGGTCAAGACAAGTACCCCGAGCGCTACAAACGCGCAATTGCCGGAACGTCACTCGACTATCAGACGCTCCGCAACTATTCATGGATCGCAAGAAGGTTCGAGCACTCCCGGCGTCGAAAAGGACTTAGCTTCCAGCACCACGTCGAAGCTGCAGCGCTTCCGTGGGATGAGCAAGAGCATTGGTTGCAGCTAGCCCAGAACTTCAATTGGTCCAGGAACGAGTTGAGGAGACAGATTAGAAATAGTTCCGAGAAGGTTGAGGTCAGTCCGCCTGAGTCGAAAATCAGCGTGCGCATCGATCTGAATGACGAGAGAATGTGTCACTGGAAACGTGCGGCCGAGTGTAGCAGTAATGGGCTTGAATACTGGATACTGACCACCTTAGACGCGGTGGCACGTGAAAGTGGGAGAGAAGTTGGTAGCTAAGCATCCCGCAGTCAGTTGTCACCCCTTCTTCGACCGTGTCGTCTTCTTTGGAATTGGAGCATTGGATGTATCGAGAGTTGTTAAAATCGAAAGTGCATCGTGCGCGAGTAACTCAAGCTGATCTGCACTATGCGGGTTCGCTTACCGTAGACAGCGACCTGATGGACGCGGCAAACCTACTAGCCGGCGAGAGGGTGGATGTGGTTGATGTCAATAATGGGAACCGATTCTCGACGTACGTGATCGGCGGGCCCCGTGGCTCTGGTATAATTGGAGTTAATGGTGCGGCTGCTCGGCTGATTTATCCCGGTGATCTCGTCATTATCCTCTCGTACGGCTCGGTTGAGGACGGCCAAGCCGAGCTATTCCGGCCGCGCGTGGTGTTCGTGGATAATAACAATCGTCCGATCGCGCAGTCCGGTGATCTGGCCGACGCTCCTGAACAGTCAGAGCTTGTGCGCGGAGACACGCTGGCGCAGGAGATTGTGTTTCGCGACAGGAGCCGCGCCTAGAGCTCGGCTACTTGGGGGAGTGCTTTGTTCGCAATGCGATGGAACGTGGCCATCGATCCCGCGTAGATCCCTTGGAGCCGCGGCCAGTGGATTACAATATAAGTTATCCCGATTGCCGCGTAGGCCTCGGCGACACGGAGGAAGCTCTCGAGAGACTCGGCCGGATCGCAGCCGGACATCGGAGTGGGCACGAAGATCCGTTGGATCTCGGCGATGTCACGACCGATAAGGTCGCAGGCTCGCCGCAGCTCGTCGAGTTGGCGCCGGACCACGGCAAGGCCATCTGACATGGATAACGCCTTCGCCCATTGCGTCGGCCCAATGGTCACCCACGCATCGCCGTAGCGCGCGGTGACTTCGAGGGTCTTCGGGCCGGCGGCGGCGATCGCGAGTGGAAGCCGTGGCCGTTGCACGCATCCTGGGATGTTCCTTGCCTGGTTCACCGTGAAGAACCGCCCTCTGAAGTCTGTCACCGGGTTCCGAAGCAGTTTGTCCATTAACTCGGTGTACTCGGCGAATCGGGCTGCCCGGGGTGCCGCCGGGAGCGGAGTCGAGTCGATGACCGCCGCGTCTCCGGCGTCCGCCGAGCCGGCTCCGATACCCAGGGTGAATCTACCTCCGGAAATGTCGTCGATCGTGATGGCCTCCTTCGCCGTGACAACCGGGTGCCGGAAGTTGGGCGAGGTGACCATCGTGCCGAGCCGGATCTTGTGAGTTATGCATGCGGCGGCGCTGAGCAATGGAAACGCGGAGAACCACGGAGATTCCCGAAGACTGCGCCACCACAGATGGTCGTAGGTCCATCCGGAGTCAAATCCCAGCTCGTCCGCCTGGGCCCATTGTTTCATGCTCTCTGACCAGCGCTTCTCTGGCAGGATCATCACTCCGGTTCTCATTAGTCTCCTATGATATTTTCGCCATTGTTATCCGTGTCGCCCGAGAAGCTTCTTGTTGCAGCGGAATGAGGTTTCGTCTAGTTTAGCCGTGCGCGTCGCACGTATCGTCGGAGGATGGCCCTTAGTCCTTTCTGGGGCTCTGTCGAATCTCCAGATTCACGCCCGCCTGATCTGCGGTCTCGAAGTAGGTGAATCCGCTGGAGTCCGGGCGCCTGCCGCTTATCCACGGGGGAATACCGAGCGCCCGCACCGACTCCGTGCCGGCTTCCACGTCGTCCACCACGAACCCGATGTGGAACACACCTTGTCCGCGCTTTACGAGGAATTGTTTCAGTGGGGTGTCGCCGGAGCCGGGCTGGACAAGCTGAAGCTGCAACGGCCCGATATCGGCATACTTGTACTTCAGATCTAGGAAGGCTTCTCTGTTCGGAGCGTCAAAATCTGTGTACTGTGTTAGCGGTGGATAGTCATGCCACGGGCCGATGCCGACTGATTCGTAGAATTTGACTGCACGGTCAATGTCGAGCACTACGATACATAGGTGATGCAGGGTATGAAAAGGACTGGTCATCTCATTCAACTTTCTCCAAATGGTCACGCTCATGGCCGGTGTGATCCAAGGCGCTGGGCGGCACCATTGGGTGCCGTCCCTACCATGTCACCGGCAGTTCTTGAACACTGCGTAGTAACCGGTCCGAACGCCATACCACGGCGTCGGCTGGAACAGCCAAATTTAGCGAAGGCAGCCTATACACCAAGGTTCCGATGGCGACCTGAAGCTCCATTCGCGCCAGGGGAGCACCAAGGCAATGGTGCACTCCGTGGCTGAAGGTGAGGTGTGGGCTGTCGGTGCGGGCCAGGTCGATCTGCTCTGGGTGTGCGAAGACCGCAGGGTCCCGGTTGCCAGAATACGGCGCTGGAATTACCGCTTCCCCGGCCCGGATCAATACGTCGCTCAGCACCACATCCTCGGTGGCGATCAGTGGAAACGCCGGCACGCGGATCAGCGGGAGAAACCGCAGCAGTTCCTCCACCGCACTGGGCACAAGTTCGGGGCAGGCGACCAGCTGCGCCCACAACTCCCGGCGGGCCAGCAGGGTGTAGACGGAATTGCAGATCTGATTCGCGGTGGTCTCGAACCCACCGACCAAGAGGATCATGCTAGTGGAGATCACTTCCTGCTCGGAAAGCTTATCTCCCTCGTCCCGAGCGGCCACCAGTGTGCTAATCAGGTCCTCGGTAGGCTTCGCCCGCCGCTGTGCGACTAATTCCGCCAGGTAAGCGCCGAGTTCGGTGCGGGCCCGCTCCATGTGATCCGCCCCGTGTCCCCCTTGCACCTGGACGGCCCAGGCGCCGAATCGGCCCTGATCGGCCACGTTCGCGCCGAGCAGTTGGCAGATGATCGTAATCGGCAGCCGCCAAGCCAGGGCCTGGGCGAGATCCGCGGGCGAGCCCGCCGCGATCATTTCATCCAGCCGGTCATCGACGGTGGCCTGCGCTAGCGGCCGCAGCGCCTCGATTTGGCGTACGCTGAACGCCTTGGACACCAGTTTGCGTAACCGGAGATGCTCCGGCCCGGTCGCGATCAGGACTGAATCGCGGCCTGCCGGATATGACTGTGTCGCACGCGGTGCATCTGCGTCGGCGGGGGTCGTGCGCCTAAAACGAGGATCTGCCATGACCAACTTGATGTCATGATATCGCGTCACCAGCCAGCCCCAATTTCCGTAGGGCAGCCGAACTTTCGCCACTGGACCTTCTTGGCGCAATTTCGCGTAGTGCGGATGAAGTTCGAGCCGCTCGGCGGGTCCGAACGGATAAGGCTGGAAGTCCTCGCGAGTCGAGGTCATGAAGAGTGCTCCCTTCACTGTGGCAAGACAGTAGCTCTAAATGCCGCGCTCTAGGTTGAGGTGATGGGCCTGCTACGTTGGGCGGCCTGATACCGAGCATACCCAGTGCATAGACCAAACCGCCCGTGCGCGCCGCGTTCATGAGGTAACTTGAGCTCATACAGCTTTGCCGACGTGCTCCCGCCGAATACGCAAGGCTGGCAACCCACAGCGATGGAGATGTCTTCATGGGACCTGAGGTAGTGGAGTTTCGTGACGGTGGACAGCTTGCCGCCTGGCAGGATTTCCGGCTGTCGACCATGCCCGAGATCATCAGCTCTATGCATTTGTGCCATGCCATGTTCGCGCTGGTCGACAGCGGCATTTTGGACAACCTTCGCAAGGGGAAGAGGTTGCCTGAGTCTGGACTTCTTGACGGCACTGTCGAAGGAATGGGGAAGGACTTTCTGGAGTACTTGGTCATGCGCGGCGTCCTGGAAATGCGCGAGGAAGGATACTCCCTCACGCGCAAGGGTGAACTGCTGACCGGAGACGTGTCGCTGGCGCGGCTGGGCGTCTATCTAGGGTCATACGGTCCGGTGATCAGCCGGATGAGTGATCTACTGACAGGTAAGGCGATTTACGGCACCGATGTTCAGCGTGAGGGCGGGCCGCTGGGCCTGCACAGCGCAACGCTCTTTTCGATCTTCCACACGCCCGTGCTCATCGAAGCCATGCGCGGTCGCGGGGTTCAGCGAATGCTCGACATCGGATGCGGTGGTGGCGGCCTGCTGGTCGATGCCTGCCTGCGTGATCCCGACCTCACTGGTATCGGCCTGGATATCGACGTGGACGCGATCGAGGTGGCGAAGAGCCTCGCGCGCCGGAAAGGGGTGGCCGACCGGCTCGAATTCGTTGTCGGTGACGCGTTCGCGCCACAAGAGTGGCCGTCGGTCTGCCTCGACGCCGAGGGATTGTGCATCGTGAGTGCGTTGCACGAGCTGTTCCGGGACGGCGAGCAAGCTGTGATCGACGTCCTCAATGCCTACGGCGCGGTGCTGCCGGAGCAGAAGGTTCTGCTCGTGGGTGAACCGGAGATCAGGTACGACGCACGGGACAACGACGATGACTTCTTCCTCGTCCACGTCCTGACTGGCCAGGGGCTGCCCAGGGAAAGGTCGGCATGGTTGAGCGTCTTTGAGAAGACCGAGTTGGAGTGCCGGCGCATCTACCACCGGCCCGAGGCCGGGCCACGAGTGTGTTTCTACGACCTGGTGCCGCGACGGGACTGAACCGACGCGGAGCGTCTTCGGTGTGTGAGACTCGCGTCTGGCCGCGGGTATCGTTAGAATTTCTGAATACTTAGGGCGGGGTAAATAGAGTCTCAACGTGGCTGCTGGGTGAGGAAATCGTTCCCTGTCTCATGAGTGAACTCCCAGGACACAGCGCCGTCCGGGAACGCAGGAAGCCACAGCTGTCTTTCCAATTTCGATCAGCATTCGGGAAAGATCGTCCTTACACCGCATCGTCGGTGCTTCGCGCAGCCCAACGGGTTCTTCTCCGGCGCTCGACGCGTACGGCGGGTACAGCGAGTTCGCGGCGATGTCGAGGTTGATTGCCTGGAGCCTGCGGACAAGCTGGACTATGACCATTTCGTACGATGTCGGCGCGCGTACTGTCAGGAAAGTGCTGTCGTAGAGCGTGAGCAGCATTTCCCGGCGCCCGCTCAGGGCGTTCGGGTGGTTTTTGGCCGTCTGAAGCAACGACGGGCCGGACGGGACGAGCTTAGCTGCGATGTCATTGTGGATCTGCTCATTGAGCAGGCACTCTTCGGTCAGCGCCGCGCCGTCAGGACTGTCGAGTTCGACCCGGCCGCGTAGGAGCGCCCGCACCGGTCCGTAGTCACGGGCCCAGGAGCCGCTCAGATGCGGGTGCTGCCTGGCAATGACGGACCTGATGACTCGGTGATAGATCTCGCGGGTACACGAACTTGTGTAGAGGAGCATTTGCGAGTAGCCGCGGACATAGAGTCGTGCCCGCCGGAGCGCATCGCCGGAGCCGTCCGCCATGGCTGCCGCGAGGAGCTGCCAAAGCACGAACGTCGTCTGGTGCCCGGTTATCCATCGGAACCAGAAGAGCCGGTCCACCGTCACCACGTTGGACGGCTCGAGCGCGGCGAGCACCTCGGCCCGAGGATGTTGGCCGAGCCGGTGGGCACCGGGGTCGCGCGCCAGCATTGAGCCGTGGCCATTGGGGGCAACCCATCGTGTGGGCAGGATGAGGGGCTCTAGACCGTAGGGCAACCCGCCGAATTGCCAGCTGTCATCCTCGGGAAGGGTGACGACGGGTTGGTCAGCGGGATTTATCATGAGGCCCGTCCGGAATGAAGTTGAATTCGTACTCCAATCCGTTGACGTCATACATGTAGAAGCTCTGCATCCCGTCCGCGTCGGTGACGATTTCGGTGGCTAGCTCGGGTCGAATGAACGAGTACCGTCCGGATGAGAACAAGCTCAGCCATTTGTCGCGCCAATGCGCGAGTGAGGTCGCCGACTGAACCGCCAGGCAGACGTGCTGGAATTGGTTTACTTCGGGCGGTATGGGTGGCTGATGGTCGGCCCCCAGGCTGAAGAGGTGGAACCGGATCCCGCCTGTTTCGAGCTCCACCAGTCGGCTAATTCCGGGCAAGCGGATCAATGTGAGCTGAGAGAATTTCTCCAGTGTCCAGGATGTCTTGCAGCAGAAAAAGTCCTGATACCACCGAATGGCGTTGTCCAGATGCGTTGTCTGCACCGCAATGTGATGGATGCCGCCGGTCAGCGCGTGCTTGGCATCGATTTCGGTGGCTTCCTTCGATACTTCCAAGAGCATGTCTACCTCGGTTTGTCGAGTGGCGACCGAGCGTCCTCACCGGCAGGCCGCATAGGGTTGGCATCCGCGTGGGCTGGCGGCAGCAAGGACCAACTGATCCGCCGCGTCGAACCCGGCTGCGCAGACCTTGCCCAGGGAAAGCACCGGGACCAGGTCCACGACGTGACCCCTGCGTTCGAGCTCGGCTACCACCTCGGGTGGGCAGCTGCGTTCCACCACTAGCACTCGTGGCCGTGATTCGTGCGGGACGAACGACGAGGGGGGTTGGCCGATGAAGAATGTGGTGGCTTCGACGGCGGCCTGGGTGTCCAAACCGAAGTCGACGACCGAGAGGAAGAACTCCAGCGTGTACTGGTCTTGCTGGTCACCGCCTGGGGTGCCGAAAGCGAGGAAGGGCTGCCCTTCGCGCAGCACCACGGTAGGGCTCAGCGTGGTGCGTGGCCGCTTACCGGGGGCGAGGGAGTTCGGGTGACCCTCGGTGAGGTGCATCGTCTGACCGCGGGTGCCCAGGGCGAACCCGAGTTCGGGGATGGCGGGAGAGCTCTTCAGCCAGCCGCCACTCGGCACAGCGGCGACCAAATTGCCGTGACGGTCGGCGACCGCCACACAGCAGGTGTCGGCGCGCGCATTGGTCAGTTCGACGATGGTAGGCAATCCGTTGTCGAGTTGACGTAACCAGTCCGCGTCCCACGGCGACGGGCCATCGACGATGGGATACTTCGGCAGGTAGGGCGTTCGTCCCAGTGGTGACCCGGGTCGCAGCTTGGGGCTGGCGTAGTCGGTGATCAGCTTACGTCGTTCCCGGGAATACGCCGGATCAAGCAGGGCGTCGATGGGCACATCGGTGTACGCGGGATCGCCGTACCAGGCCTCCCGGTCGGCGAAGGCGAGTTTGGCGCACTCAGCAACCGTGTGTAGGTAATCCGGGCCGCCGAATTGCATTTCTCCGAGTTCGAAACTTTCCAGTAGTGCAAGCTGCTGCGCGAACACCGGGCCTTGCGACCACGGACCGGGCTTGAAGACGTCATGCCCTCGGTATTGCTGGTGCAAGGCCGGTTCGACGTCAGGTTTCCAGTTCGCCAGGTCCGCCCCGGTCAGCATGCCGCGGTGGCGCCGGCCAGTGGCGTCGAGCACTTCTTGCCTGGGGACGAAGGCATCGATCGCCTCAGCCACAAATCCCCGGTAAAAGGCGTCGTGGGCCGCGTCGATCTGGCCTTCACGGCCTGATGAGGCAGCCTCGGCTTCCTTGAGCAGGCGCCGATAAGTGTTGGCGAGCAGTGGATTCCGGAACCGCGAACCTGCTGCGGGCGCCGTGCCTCCGGGCAGGTAGACCTCCCCGGAGGTGAGCCATTCGGTGGCGAACAGCGGTGCCAGCACGCTGATGGCCCGTGCCATGCCCGGAAACAACGGGAACCCGTCGGTCGCATAACAGATGGCGGGTTCCAGCGCGTCAGCGAGTCGGATGGTGCCGAACTCGGCCAGCAGCCGGAGCCATGCTCCCATCGCCCCGGGAACGCATGCAGGCAGCAAGCCAGACCCAGGCACCTGACGCACTCCGAGTTCACGGAACTTGCCGGGCGTAGCGGCCATGGGCATCGGCCCCTGCCCGCACACGGCCCTCGCGTTAGAGGTCCCGGCCTGATGCGCGACAATGGACACGTCCCCGCCGGGTCCATTGAAATGCGGTTCAACCACCTGCAGCACGAAACCCGCAGTGACCGCCGCATCGAACGAGTTGCCGCCCTTTTCGAGTATCGCCATCGCGGCGCCTGAGGCCAACCAATTTGTCGACGACACCGCGCCGATAGTCCCCTTGAGTTCGGGTCTCGACAAGTTCACAGACACACCACCGAACGTAGTTGAATGCGGCGCCGGAAAATCTCGTACGAAATGATATCAAAATTGCGGCGACTGCGTCGAGTTTCGTACATCAGGTGCTGATGGTCAGCGTTCTTGTCTCGCCGGCGAGACAAACCCTGGCGAGACAAGCACCAAGCCGAAGGAGATCCCCGACCAGCCAAAGGACAACAGAAGATCTCTCGACGGCTCACCAGCGAACACCGCACCCAAGACCGATATACCATTCGATCGGGCTATCGCTCCCACGCCACCGCCGGCGTACATCAGCACACCAGCTGAATATTTGTGGACATACCTCTTCGCGATGGTGCTTAGTGTGTACGTTATGACGGCCAACCCAGACAGGGTGATCGCTGGAAATGGGGCCCGCGTGCGCGCGCTGTCCGCTGAACAAAGAGAACTCGTCGAAATGCGGCTGCGCGGTGAGCAAATCAAAAGCTCGCCGACCACAGCCCCTGCGATCACCGCCCGCCAGGGCAGTCCACTGGTGGCATCATTCGCTCAGCGTCGGCTGTGGTTTCTCGACCAGCTGATGCCGGATTCGGCCATGTACACAGTCGAAGGTCTGTGGCGGGTGACCGGGCAGCTCGACCTCGAGGCGCTCGAACGCGCGCTAGCGGAGGTGTGGCGCAGGCACGATGTCCTGCGCGTGCGATTCGAAAACGACAGAGGTGAGCCGAAGCCGGTCATCGGTGAGCCTGAGCAGCTTGGCCTGCCCGTCGTGGAGCTTTGTGCGATGTCGGCGGAGGAAGCCACCGAGGAGGCGACACAGCTGGCCGGGCGGGATGCCGCGCAGGGGTTCGACCTAAGTTCAGGTCCATTGATGCGCACCCGGCTGTTGCGCTGGCACTCCAGGTGTCACTTCTTGCAGCTCAACCTGCACCACATCGTTGTCGACGGCTGGTCGATGGCTGTTCTTTGGAACGAGTTAGCGCAGCTATACGGGGCGTTCTCCCGCGGTGAGCCGTCGCGGCTAGCACCACTGCCGATCCAGTACAGCGACTTCGCCGCTTGGCAGCGTGACTGGCTGGACGGCGCGCAGGCCGCCGAGCAGCTCCGGTACTGGCGTGAGTGGCTTGCCAGCGCACCGGCTTCGGTGGACCTGCGCACCGATCACCCACGACCGGAAGTCCTCAGTGGACATGCCAAACGGGTCGAGTTCACCGTTCCCCCGGAGGACACTGAGCGGCTACGTGCGCTTGGGCGGCGTCACGGAGCTTCGCTGTTCATGGTCCTGCTGGCCGGGTTCGACGTGCTGCTGTCGCGTTACAGCGGGAGCAGCGACCTCGTCACAGGCTCGCCGATGGCCGGGAGGGTGAACAGCGAACTGGAATGGCTTATCGGGTTCTTCGTGAACTCAGTGCCCCTGCGTGTCCGATGGGAGGGTGACCCGTCGTTCGAAGAGGTGCTGAACATCGTGCGGGAAACGGCCTTGGAGGGCTTTGCGCATGAACATCTGCCATTCGAGCGCATAGTCGAGGAAATCCTGCCGGAGCGCGACGCCAGCCGGAATCCGATCTTCCAGGTGTGGTTCGACGGTGGCCGGGAAGTCGAGCCTCCATCCCTGCCGGGCTTGACCGTTGAGGAATTACCGACCGAGTCCAGCAATACCCGATTCGACCTCGAAATGCGCATGGAGGTCCGGGGTGCCGAGCTTGCTGGTTCGCTGCTGTACAGCACAGACCTGTTCGAGGAACTGACGGCCAAGCGGCTCGTGGAGAACTATCTAAGCGTGCTGGCCGCAGTAGGCCGACGTCCGCAAGCCAGGTTGTCCGCACTGCCGATCCCTGCCGACGCCGAGGTGCACCAGGTCCTCCAGGCCTGGAACACAACCGACCACGCGGTCCGGTTCGACACCGACCCGCTCGGACGGTTCGAGGAGATCGCCGCTCGGGAGCCGGACCTGGTGGCGATGAACTTCGACGGTGAAGTGCTCAGCTATGGCGAGTTGAACGCACGCGCTAACGCGCTGGCGCGGGTGCTCATCGACCATGGCGCCGGCCCGGAAGCGATCGTCGCGCTGGCCGTCCCGAGGTCCTCGGAGATGGTAGTGGCGCTGCTCGCGGTGTTGAAGTCGGGCGCGGCCTACCTCCCACTGGATACCGATCAGCCTGCTGATCGGTTGTCTTTGATGCTCGCCGACGCCGTGCCGGCCCTCATCCTGGTCACGAGCGAGTCGTCGGCCATGCTCCCGGAGACGGGCCGTGCGCAAAGACTAGTGCTGGACGACCCGAAGATCCGCGACAGCGTCCACTGGCATGATGGCGGCGAGCGTGCGCCGGATGACCTCGCGGGGCCCCGGTTGCCCGACCACCCCGCTTATGTGATCTACACGTCCGGATCGACCGGTCGCCCCAAGGGAGTGGTGGTCACCAGAGCGGGGCTCGCCAATCTCCTGGGGCTGGTCCGCGACCGGCTGCCGATGCGCCCGGGCGAACGTTTCCTTGCCGTCACCACGGTGACATTCGATGTGGCAGCCGTGGACCTCTACCTGCCCCTGATCTGTGGAGCGAGTGTGGTCGTCGCGCCGCATGGGACCGCGCAGGACACCCGGATGCTGGCCGCGATGCTCCGGGAGTCCGGCGCCACCATGATGCAGGCGACGCCCTCGCTGTGGCACGCACTGATCGAGACCGATCGGGAGTCCGTGCGCGACCTCAGGATGATCGTGGCAGGCGAGCCGTTGCCAGCTGATCTCGCGCAGACCATGTGCGAGCTAGCCAACGGAGTGACGAACTTCTACGGGCCCACCGAGACGACGGTCTACTCCACCGCAGCGGATCTCGTCGAACCGGTTACGGCGCCGACTATCGGCACACCGGTCTGGAACACCAGGCTCTACATGCTTGACCAGTTCCTGCGCCCGGTGCCGATCGGGGCGGCCGGTGAGCTCTACATCGCGGGCGCAGGGGTTGCGAGGGGCTATCGCAATCGGCCGGTGCTGACTGCGGAGCGTTTCGTAGCCTGCCCGTTCGGCGCGTCCGGGGAGCGGATGTATCGCACGGGGGACCTGGTGCGCTGGAGTCCCCTCGGCGCGGTGGAGTTCCTGGGCCGTACCGATCATCAGGTGAAGCTCCGGGGTTTTCGGATCGAGCTGGGGGAGATCGAATCAGCATTGGTCCAGCACAAATCCGTCGGCCGAGCGGTCGTCGTCGCCCGCGAGGATGCACCCGGCGGCCACGGGCTGGTGGCCTACCTCACTCCCGCGTCGAGCTCGGAGGCCAAAGCCGCACGGGATGATCGTCAGGTCCGCGACTGGGCGTCGGTCTTCGAAACGGCCTACGAGTCCGAAGTGGACACAACAGGCGATGTAGACACCGGGGTCTGGCGGAGCAGTTACACCGGTGACGCAATTCCCGAGCCGGAGATGCGGGAATGGATGGGCGCCACCGTCGAGCGGATCGGCGAACTGGGGCCCCGCCGGGTCCTCGAGCTTGGCGTCGGCACCGGGATGATCTTGTCCACGATCGCACGCCGATGCGAAACCTATTGGGGCACCGAGATTTCCGAGGTGGCGCTTGATCGGCTGCGCCTTCGGGTTCAGGCTGATTCTGAACTCGCGGACCGTGTCGTGCTGAGGATGCAGCCCGCGCACGACAGCACCGGACTTCCTGAGGAGTATTTCGATACGGTCGTGCTCAACTCCGTGGTCCAGTATTTTCCCAGCGCCAGCTACCTGCTGGACGTGCTCGAGGACGCGCTGCGCAGGACCGCACCCGGTGGCTCGGTGTTCGTGGGAGATGTGCGGAACCGGGACCTGCAAACCCTGTTCCATTCGGCCACGCGCTTAGCCCGGCTCGGCGCGGGTGACGAGCCGGCCGCACTGCACGAGGAAATCGAGCAGGCGGTGGCCAGAGAAAAGGAACTAGTGATCGCCCCGGCTTTCTTCGCCGCTTTCGGAAAGATGGCTAAATGCCTCGCCGGAATCGACATCAGGCTCCGGCGCGGTACTCACGGCAACGAAATGACGCGCTACCGGTACGACGTGTTGCTCCATAAGTTCCCGAAGGCAGTGAACCCAGTAGAGTCCGTTCCGGAGCAAAAGTGGCCCGATCGCGGCGGCCCCGCGTGGCTTTCCGCAGTTCTCACGGACCGTCCCGAGGCGGTCCGGATCACTGCGGTGCCCAATGCTCGCCTTGCCCGGGATTCCGCGCGACTCACCGCACTGGAGCGGACGAGCGGCATTGGCGAACTCACGGACGCGATCCGGGCGGCGGAACCGGCGACTGACGCCGCGCCCGAGTGGTTCATACAATTGGGAAACAAACTGGGTTATGAGGTCGCGGTAACCTGGTCCGGCACCCGCGAGGATCGGCTCGACATCGTCTTCGCTGACCGGACGCGGGCGGGCGCGCTCATCGGCACCTACCGGCCGCGCCCGGACCTGGCACCTGATCCTGCGACGCACACGAACGATCCCGCGTGTGCCAGTCGAGTGGGCGTGTCGATCTCCGCGCTGAGGACTGAGCTGGCCGCCAAGCTGCCCGACTACATGGTGCCCTCGGCCTTCGTGGTGCTGGAGGAGCTTCCCTTGAACCCCAACGGAAAGGTCGATCGGCGTGCGCTGCCCTCGCCGCAGGCGCGCCGGGTTAGCGGCCGTCAGCCTCGTACGTCAGCCGAAGCGGATCTCTGCGCTGTGTTTGCAGACATTCTCAGGTTGCCCGAGGTCGGGATCGATGACAACTTCTTCGAACTCGGCGGGCACTCGCTGCTCGCCACCCGGCTGGTGAGCCGGATCGCGGCGACGCTCGGCGTCAGCCTCTCGGTCAAGACCTTGTTCGACGCTCCCACGGTGGCCCGACTCGTGCCCCACCTTGCGCAGACCGGGGATGTGCGGCCTCGGCTGCGCCCACGGCCACGACCAAAGTTGCTGCCGCTGTCGTTCCCGCAGCGCCGGTTCTGGTTCATCCAGCAGCTCGAGGGCCCGTCAGCCACGTACCACATGGGCATGGCGCTACGGGTGCGTGGGGAGCTCGATGTGTGCGCGCTCCGTGCCGCGTTCGCCGACGTCGTGGCGCGGCACGAAAGTCTGCGGACGGTCTTCCCCGAGAGCAGCGGCGAGCCGGTACAGCGGGTTCTGCCGATGGCCGACGCGCGTCCCAGGGTGACGGTCCGAACTGTGTCGGAGGCTGAGCTGCCCTCCGCGCTCGCCACCGCAGCTGCGGTGGGATTTGACCTGGCCAGCGAACTACCGGTCAGGGCGACGCTGTTCGAGCTCGGCCCGCAGGAATCGGTGCTGTTGTTGCTGCTGCATCACATCGCGGCCGACGGATGGTCTCTGCATCCCCTTGCCCGCGACCTCATGGCGGCCTACGAGGCGCGAGCGCGCGGCCACGCGCCCCGGCTGCGGCCGCTCGCAGTCCAATACGCGGATTACACGCTATGGCAGCGGGAGGTCCTTGGGAACGAGGAGGACCCCGGGTCGACGATCTCTCAGCAGTTGTCCTACTGGACCGAGCGGCTGGCCGGGATCCCGGAGGAGCTCGAGCTCGGTGCGGACCGGGCGCGTCCGCTGGTGTCACAGCACCGAGGCGACGTCGAGTTGTTCGAACTGGACGCCGAGCTGACCAACCGGCTGGAGGAGGTGGCCCGCACGACCGGCGCAAGCCTGTTCATGGTCGTGCAGGCCGCATTGGCTGCCTTACTGACCAAACTCGGAGCAGGCACCGACATCCCGCTCGGCGCTCCGGTAGCGGGTCGGGGCGACGAAGCGCTGGACGATCTGGTCGGGTTGTTCGTCAATACGCTCGTGCTTCGCACCGACACCTCCGGAGATCCGACGTTCCGCGAGCTGGTCGACCGGACACGCACGGCGGATCTGGCCGCATTCAGCCACCAGGACGTTCCCTTCGAGCGCGTGGTCGAGGTCCTCAATCCGGTCCGCTCGATGGCGCGGCACCCGTTGTTCCAGGTCGCGCTCGCCTTCGAAGAGGACGTTGCGGCTGAACCGGCACTGGCCGGGCTGGACGTGACCTTCGAGCCGCTGAAAACCGGCACGTCCCGGTTCGACCTGACCTTCTTGCTGTCGCGGCGACAGCCGGGCGCCGGCCTGGACGGGACGCTGGAGTTCAGCCTCGAGCTGTTCGACCGGGAGACCGCCGCGCGGATCGCCGCGCGGCTAGTGCGGCTCCTTGACTTGGTCGCGCAGAGCCCCGAGCTGCGACTGTCCCAAATAGATCTGATGGAGCCTGCCGAACGCGACCTCCTGCTAGCGGCACACGCGCACAGGCACGGCCCAGGCAACAGCATTGTCATCGCGGACTCAATCCCCGAGGCCTTCGAGGCACAGGCGTGCCGGACTCCCTCCGCCGTCGCCGTGGTGTGCGGGGAGACCACCCTCACCTATCAAGAGCTGAACGACCGGGCTACTACCCTTGCCAGGGCACTGGCCGAACGGGGCGCAGCTCCAGAGCGCTTCATCGCGGTCATACTGTCCCGCTCGGCGGATCTCATCGTCGCGCTGCTCGCGGTGCTGAAGACGGGTGCGGCCTACGCGCCGATCGACCCGGATTATCCAGCCGAACGGATCGGGCTCCTGCTCGCCGAGGTCGACCCGGTGCTCGTGCTCGGCACCGAAGCCATTGCGAGCGAGATGGCCGCAGTAGGAGTCCCGTGGTTGTCGCTGGACTCGCCGGCCTCGAAAACTTCCCGCGGCGCGGCGGGGGTACTCGAAGACCGCACGGCAGGGCCGGCTCCGGGTGCCGGCGACCTACGGCTGCCAGCGCCGGACTCCGCCGCCTACATCATCCACACCTCCGGTTCGACCGGGCATCCGAAGGGAGTTGTGGTCGCGCACCGCAGTGTGCTGAGCCTGCTGGCGGAGACCGGCCAGTGGTTCGACTTCCGTTCTGACGACGTGTGGACCTGGTTCCATTCGGTGGCGTTCGACTTCTCGGTGTGGGAGATCTGGGCGCCGCTGCTGCGTGGAGCACGCCTAGTGGTGGTCTCGCACGAGGTTTCCAGGTCGCCCGAGGACTTTGTCGACCTGCTCGCCGAACACCGGGTGACCGTGGTGAACCAGACTCCATCGGCGTTCGCGCAGCTGGCACGGGCTGCCCGCGCGCGGCCGGCAGACGCGCTGTCCTCCCTGCGGTACCTGGTGTTCGGAGGTGAAGCGCTGGACGACAGGGCGGTGGCGGACTGGCAGTCCTGGCGCGGAAGCAAGCCCCGGTTGGTCAACATGTACGGCATCACCGAGACGACCGTGCATGTCACCTACCAGAAGTTGACGGCAGAGTCGGTGGCAGCCCGGCCGAGGGCGATCGGCAGGCCGATCCCCGACGGCGCGATCTACCTGCTAGACGGGGCGCTGAACCCGGTGCCGGTCGGGGTACCGGGGGAGGCCTATGTCACCGGCCCGCGTCTAGCGCGCGGCTATTGCGGTCAGCCGGGCCTGACCGCAGGGCGGTTCGTGGCCTGCCCGTTCGCCGGGCACGCGGGCACTAGGTCCGAGGGAACTGGGCACGAGGGAACTGGCGCGCGGGGCGGGCGGATGTACCGCACCGGCGATGTCATGCGGTGGAACCGGGACGGCGAGCTGGAGTTCCTCGGCCGGGCCGACGACCAGGTGAAGGTTCGCGGGTTCCGGGTCGAGCCGGGCGAGATCGAGGCGGTCCTCGCGAACCACAGCGTGGTCGGCCAGGTGACGGTCGTCCTTCGTGAGGAACGGCCGGGAGACCAGCGCCTGATCGCCTACGTGGTGCCTACTGGGAACGCCGAGCGCGACCCGGCGGTGCTGAGGGCGTTCGCCGCCGCGCGGTTGCCGGCGCACCTGGTGCCTGCCGGCTGTGTCTTTGTCGACGCGATGCCCCTGACCCCGAACGGAAAGCTTGACGTCAAGGCCCTGCCGACACCCGTCTTCGGCTCGGCGGACACGCAGGAACCTCGGAGCGCCCGGGAAGAGATCCTGTGCGGCCTCTTCGCCGAAGTGCTCGGGGTGCCGGCGGTGGGAATCGACGACAACTTCTTCGAGTTGGGCGGGCACTCCCTACTGGCCACCCGGCTGCGGAGCAGGGTTGGGCAGACGCTCGGCGTCACACTGCCGGTCCGGGACGTCTTTGCCACGCCCACGGTCGCCCAGCTCGCCGGCGGCCTCGGCGCGGCGAACACGCGAAGCGGGCTCGACGTGATGCTGCCACTCAGGACTGCCGGCTCCCGGCCGCCGCTGTTCTGCCTGCACCCGGCCGCAGGCCTGAGCTGGCGATACGCCGGGTTGCTCCGGCACGTCGGGCTGGACGTGCCGATCTACGCGTTACAGCACCCGTATCTCAGCACGGGTGGTGACGCGTCACCGACCATCTCGGATCTAGCCACGACGTACCTCACCCACATCCGCGCGGTGCAGTCGGAAGGGCCCTACCACCTTGTCGGTTGGTCGTTCGGTGGCCTGCTGGCACACGAGATGGCGGTGCGGTTGCGCCAGGACGGCCAGGAGATAGCCCTGCTGGCGATGCTCGACTGCTACCCGCCCGAGGTGACCGCCGACATCGACCTCGACGAGCTCATGCGGTCCTCCGACATCGGCGGCATCCTGCGCGACCAGTCCGGAGTCGACTTCGAGTTCGCCGCCGAGGAGGAGCAGGCGATCTACGACGTGATGATCGGCAACACGAAGATTGCCCGGGACTTCGCCCCCTCGGTCTTCGACGGGGACATCGTCTTCTTCGCCGCCGTTGTCGACCAGCGGAAGTTCGGCTGGACGGCGCAGGACTGGCGGCCCTTCGTGACCGGGCGGATCGAGAACCATCCGCTTGGCTGCCAGCACCTGCACATGATGAGACCCGAGCAGCTCGCCGAGATCGGCCACGTCATCGACCAGTGCATTCACCGGTCCACATCGGACCAAGACGGAGGAGGGCAAGCATGACGAACCCGTTCGACGACCCCGAAGGCTCGTTTCTCGTACTGGTCAACGACGAGGGCCAGCATTCGCTGTGGCCGTCGTTCGCTGACGTGCCGGGCGGGTGGACCATCGCGCACCCCGAGGCGTCCCGGGAAACCTGCCTTACCTATGTGAACGAGCACTGGACCGATCAGCGCCCCCTCAGCCTGGTCCGGGCCATGGCGGAGCACACGGCGGACCCCGACTGAGCCCGGTACCCGTTTTGCAGCACTGTGTCCAGTCGGCCTCGATCGGAGACTCAATGAGCGTGTCCATTTCCGAGCGTGATCTGGTGGGGTTGCTGGAAGAGCGGATGGCGGTGTCGTCCGATGTGGACGCACTGGTGTGTGGTGATGCGGGTCTTCCGTACCGGGAGCTGGACGAGGCCGCCAACCGGTGGGCGCATTTCCTGCGACGTTCGGGGGTTGGCCCCGAAGTTGTGGTGGGCGTGTGCGCGAGTGCCGGTATCGAGGTCTTCACGGTGATGCTGGGGGTGTTGAAGGCAGGGGGCGTGTACCTGCCGCTGGATCCGGCGCAACCGGACGAGCGGTTGGGTTTCATCCTCGGTGATTCCGGTGCCGGGCTGGTGGTGGCAGAGGGGGCGGCCCGGGCCCGGCTGGGAAGTTTTGCCGGGGCGGTGGTGTGTTTGGAGGATGCGTCGGCGGAGGTGGCGCAGTGTCCAGGGTCGCGGTTAGCCCGGGTTCCGTTGCCGAACTCGCTGGCGTACCTGGTGTATACGTCGGGTTCAACGGGGCGTCCCAAGGGCATCGCCCTCACCGCACGCACCATCCAGAATGTCGCCGAATTCCAGTTGTCGAGGGGCGGCGGCAGGCGCAACGGCGTCCAGGTCTCTTCGATCGGCTTCGATGTCTCCCTGCTAGAGGTCTTCGTGACCTTGCTGAGCGGTGGAACACTGGTGGTGGCGACCGATGGGCAGCGCCAGGATCCCGAGCGCCTGCTCCGGTTGCTCGCCGAGCATGCGGTGCAACGGTTGTTCTTGGGTCCCTCGTTACTCGGGCAGCTCGCGCGGGCGTGGACACGGCGACCCGTTGAAACCAGCCTGCGGGAGATTCTGGTCTCCGGTGAGGTGTTGCGCCTGTCGGACGAGGTGCGGGGTTTCGTGGGCTCGCTGGAGCCCGGGGTGGTGCTGGAAAACCAATACGGGCCGTCGGAGACGCACGAAGTTTCGGCGTTCCTGCTTTCCGGCGACTGCGCCGGCTGGCCTGAGCTGCCCTCGATCGGGCGTCCGATCGCGAACGTGTCCGGGTATGTGCTCGACGAGTACCTGAATCCCGTTCCGGTGGGGGTGCGGGGTGAGCTGTATGTGGCGAGCCCGGGAC
>CAXUFG010000045.1:0-6765 GCA_964250265.1 uncultured Pseudonocardiaceae bacterium
CCCCCCCCCCCCCCCCCCCCGGGGGGGGGTCGGCCCGCCCCCCCCCGGCCGTTCACCGGCCGGGGGGGGGGGCGGCCGACGACGCCGACAACGAAGAAACGACGTTACCGCCAGACGCCCGGGTGGATCTGGCCAAAGAACGCGCCGAGACGGGTATCGATGAGGTCTTCGACTCGCTGAACGCTGACCTGGTGGGCCTGGCGCCGGTCAAGAACCGGATCCGCGAGATCGCCGCACTGCTGCTGGTGGACCGGGCCCGTGCCAAGTTCGGCCTGTCCACCTCCCGGCCCAACCTGCACATGAGCTTCACCGGTAGCCCGGGTACCGGCAAGACCACCGTGGCGATGCGGATGTCGGACATGCTGCACCGGCTGGGCTACCTGCGCCGGGGGCATCTGGTCTCGGTGACCCGCGACGATCTGGTCGGTCAATACGTCGGGCACACCGCGCCCAAGACCAAGGAGGTGCTCAAGCGGGCGATGGGCGGCGTGCTGTTCATCGACGAGGCCTACTACCTCTACCGCGCGGACAACGAGCGTGATTACGGGCAGGAGTCCATCGAGATCTTGCTACAGGTCATGGAAAATAATCGGGAAGACCTGGTCGTGATCCTGGCCGGCTACAAGGATCGGATCGATTCCTTCTTCGTGTCCAACCCCGGGATGGGCTCCCGGATCGCGCACCACATCGATTTCCCGGACTACACACTCGACGAGTTGGAGGGCATCGGCCAGCTCATGATCAACGCCGAGGGATACAGCTTCACTCCCGAGGCCAAGCAGACCTTCCGGGAATACCTGCAGCGCCGCAAGGACCAGCCCCGGTTCGCCAACGCCCGCAGCGTCCGCAACGCGATCGAACGGGCCCGGCTGCGCCACGCTAGCCGGATGATGGAGACCGACCGCCCGGTCAGCAAGGATGAGCTCACCACGCTGGCCACCGAGGACTTCCTCGGCAGCCGCGTCTTCACCGAGAGCACCCAGACCGCGTCCGACTGACTCTCACAGCGTCGTTGCTCCCGAGATCAACACAGTAGTCGATTTGACGGACTGTGGCCGATTTGACAGCAGTAGTCGATTTGACAGTAGTAGCCGATTTGACGGGATCACCGCAACGCTGCGTGATCTAATACGCGACGCTCGGTGACCTGATACCGGTCGCCTCGTTGAGCTGGATGTGGACATCACGGGGGCGTCGCCCGAATTGTTGACTTTTGGGCATTCGCAGCTTGATTGGGTGAAACAGCTGTTAGGCGATGGGTCCTGCTCAGTTCTCTCGTTGGATGTTTTCGACACGGTGCTGTGGCGCCGCGTGCCGCGACCCACGGACGTGTTCGCCATGTTGGCGGCTCGACTCCGAGCTCAGGGGCGTTGCCCATCTTGGGTCACCGATGCATCGTTTCGCCAGATGAGGATCGTCGCGGAACGAGAGGCACGGGCTCGCCGTGGACCCTCGGGCGGCGAGGCCTCGCTGTTCGACATCTGGCGCGCGATGCCGTTGTCGGTGTTCGAACCCGCAGTCCTCGAAGAGCTGGTGGAGGCCGAGGTTGACCTCGAACGCCGGCTCACTGTTGTCGATCTAGATATCGCGAGCGTCGCCGGGCTGGCCAGAAAGAACGATATTCCGGTCATCCTGGTGTCGGATACCTATTTCACCGAGGACCAGCTCTCCTACTTGTTGGACCGCCCCCAGCTCGAGGGCTTACACGGTGCACGCGTGTTCCGCTCGCACCAGCACGGCGCCGATAAGACGTCCGGCCTGTGGCCCATCGTGCTCAATGATCTTCAGCTGAGCCCCGAGCAGCTGTTGCACATCGGGGACAACGAGGTCGCCGATCACACCGTCCCCGCCAGGTTGGGCATCCGCACCGTCCATTACCGGAGAATCGACGATGGTTTCGCTCGCGTCCTGGAGCGCGAGGGAGAATGCTTCGATCCTTTCGGCCCCTTCGGTGCGGGTCTCGATGCCGCTAGCGGTGACTTCGGACTGACCAGCCTGCGTGCCAAGACCCTCCAGTCGGGTGCGCGCACCACCGGTTCCCCGATCGATGTGGCGTGGCGATACGGCGCATCGGTGTTGGGCCCGGTGCTGACCGGGTTCGCCGAATGGGTGGCTCGCCGGGCGCACACGTGCAGCATCCCCGTGGTGTGGTGCCCGATGCGTGAGGGGAAGTTACTCGCCCGGCTCGTCAACGATGCCGCGCTTGCGCGCGGATGGGAGGTGGAAGCCAAACCGATCTGGCTATCACGACAAGTGACCTCACTCGCTGCGCTGGACTACGTCGACCAGGAATCAATTTCTGGATTCGCTCGACGCAGCTACCGTCCGACCGTCCGGCATCTCCTCGGGGTGCTGCGGCTGCGCCCAGGTGACGTGCCTTGCCTGGCTGACCAGCTCGACACCCTCCTTGATCAGGAGGACATCGTCGATCGGGTCAGCCTGGCCTTGACCGAGACTCCGCACCTGAGAAACCGGCTGGCGGTCACGGTCACCGGGGCTCGTGAGCGGCTGCTGAGAGCTCTGCGCCACAGCGGGGCGATGGAGAGCCCTGAGCTGACCCTGGTCGACCTGGGATGGGGCGGGACGATTCAGTTCCAGCTCGCGCAGGCCCTGCGCATCGCTCGAACCGGCATCGCACCCGCAGGGCTCTACCTGGCACTGGACGAGCGGTCGAGTCGGCTTTATCAAGCGGGGTTGCGAGCCGAGGGATACCTCGGTCAGTCCGGACATCCCAGAGCTGTCGTCGCGGCGTGCTCGCGCAGCCCAGAGGTCATCGAGCAGTGCGTCAACGCGGTGTGCGGCTCGCTCATAGATTTCACCGAGGACGGCTCCCCGGTGTTGGGACCCGGCACCGGAGGCCCTTCGCAGGAGGTGGAACGCCAGGCGGTCCAGGAGGGCGTCTTGGCGTTTCAGCAGCATTGGAATCGTTACATCGTGGAATCCGAGGGCGATTGGCCCGACCTCACCGGATCGGCTCATGGCCGACTGGCCAACATCCTCACTTCCGCGCTGAGGTCTCCGACACCCGAGGAAGCCGCGTTGTTCGGTAATTGGCAGCATGAGGACAACTTCGGCTCCACGATTGTTACCCGTATCATTCCCGACGATCTCATTGCCGCCATTCCCTACTTGTCACCCAACGATCTCGAAGACCTTCACATGCGCGACGCCTTCTGGCCGGCGCTGCTCGCCGCATCCGACATTCATCTGAGCGCGGCAGCGCATGCACTCACCACCGGGAACGCCGACCCGATGATGTTCGACCCCGCTGGTGACCCGTTCGAATCCAGCCTGCATGTCCGCACCGTGGACAATCAGTGGCACACCGGGCCTCGCCGCCGCGTCAGGATCAATCACAACGGCTTGAGCTTCGCCCGGATGAAAGTCGATGTTCCAGCGATGACCGAGGCCGCTCTGGCCATTCCAGGACGGCCGGCGATCGTGCGGATCGATTGGATCGAGGCCACCGTGATCACGGGCGGGAACCCGGTCCCGCAACTCCTGCGCTGGGACAAACCCGAAGATTTCGCCGGCCTGGCCTGCTCAGGCTGCGCCTGGTTGACCGCGAACCTGATCGGGTTCACGGCACCGCACTCCGCGTTGGTGCTCCCGCTCGCCGCGCGGGCCGGCTCCCCGGTCAACTCGGCCCAGATCAGCGTGGCGTTCGCCATGCTGCCGCAGTCCATCTCACAGCTCGACCCGCGGATGCCTGCCGCTCCGTTGATCGCGCGGCTGTCAGGTCGGATTCGCGCGGAATACCGAACTCGCGGTGTCGCTGGCGTCGCGGGCGGGGCCGCCCGCCTGGCCGCGCGGCAGATCACAGGCCGCCGATGATGTCACTCACGCACCACCTTGGCACCCGGGATGACCCGCACGCCCAGGCCTGCGAAGCGCGCCGCCAGCCACTCCTGCTGCACTCGATGTCGGTCTTCCGCGAGTTCTTCGAAATCATCTTCGGGCACCACAACATCTCCACCGTCGTCGAAGTCGGGGTGGAATCGGGAAAGGCCAGCGGGCTCTACACCAGCCTCGGTGCCTCGGCGGTGTACTGCATCGAGCCGCACCCTACCGAGGAGATCCGCGCCGGCCTCGCCGCAAACGACGCACTGCATCTCATCGAGCAACCCTCACCGGAGGCACTCGCCGAGCTGCCGATCGCGGAACTCTATGTGCTCGACGGCGACCACAACTACGCCGTCGTCCGCCAGGAGCTCGACTGGATCCTCACCCACGCACCAGACGCCGTGGTGGTCCTGCACGACCTGCTCTGGCCATGTGCCCGGCGAGACCTCTACTACGAGCCGTCGCGCCTGCCCGCCGGGGCTAAGCATCCTGCCAGCCCGGACGGACCGACCGTCTGGCACGACGACCTCACTCCTGCCGGCCTCGTCGGGCTGGGCGCCTACACCACCGCTGTCCATGCCGGCGGGGAACGCAACGGAGTGCTCACCGCCGTCGAGGACGCGATCGCTCACTCCGAGGCAAACACCGACAAGCGTTGGCGATTCGCACTGATTCCCGCGGTATTCGGGATGGGAGTGCTCATCCGGGAAACCTCCTCGGCCGCTGCGGACCTCATGCACAGCCTTAAACCCTACTGCCAGTCCCACCTACTGGCCGCGATGGAGAACAACCGCATCGCCCTATATACCCGCGTCCTGCAGCTGCAATACGAGGCCGTTGCGCACGCCGACAACGCCGACAGACTCGCAGAATACACACTGGCGCAACGCCGTGAAATCGAACACCTAGAGACCGAACTCTCGAAAGCAATCACCCAGCACACTGCCGAAAAACAACACCTGCACCACGAGAACACCCGACTCGCGCAACTACTCCAGGAGCGAAACAAGGCCTTATCGATCAGGACAGTCCTGGCAACCCTCTTCAGTACTCACGACCGAGGAGGATGTGGGGATAACCTCGGTTGACTGGCTCACCCAGATCGACGTTCAGGGAGGCGAGGAACTCCTCCAGCCGGGCGGTCGCGTCTGACACGTTCTCGGCGTCACCTTTGAACTCGAACTCCACGAAGCAGCCCGCACCCTGTACGTGGTCGAAGACGATTTCGACATCGGGCAGCTTCCACTCCTCGCGGGTCTTGTCCACGGTCACCAGCGGCGTGAAATCTAGCGCCTCCAGCAGTCGCCGGACTGCCTCGACGTCGGCACAGATCCAGGTGATCTCCTCTGGGAGGAGGGGGTCACCGAGACAGGTCAGGGTCGTGTGGATCTGGTCAGCGTTGCGGAATCCAACGAGCACGGCTGCCTCGGGGGCGTGCTGGAGCGCATAACGTAGCGCGACGCGGGCCAGCTCGGTGGGGCTGTCGCCGAACCGGGAACGGATGGGGATCATCATGCCCCGCAGGATCCGGAGGGCTTCAGGACGGAATTGCGGGTCTGTCGTGCGGTGGTCTCCACTGCTGAACCTCGGTGGTGTGGCGAGGACGTGGCTGTCCAGCAACAAGCCCTGACCGAGGGCTTGCTTGATCAGGACCCCGGTGCCGTGGCGGCGGGCGAGGACGAAGATGTCGGTCTCGCCCTCGGCGTATCGGGGACTCAGCAGGTCGTACCGGGCAGTCACCACGTCGGGCCGGATCGGGCTGAAGAGGTGAAGAAACCGAGCTGCCTGAGTTGCGTGCGGTCCGTCGCCTCCGGCCCATTCTTCGGCGAAGGAGTGCGGCGCGCGCATCCCGATCGCCCGGACCTGACCCCGCCGGCGCAGTTCGTTCATGATCGCGACTGCACCGGACAGGTACCGGTCTCCTGCACCGAAGTCACTGCTGTGAAGGAAGTACACATCGAGGTAATCGGTGTTGAGGTTACGCCGTGTGGTGGCGAACTGATGGCGGATCTGCGCCGGGTGGTAGGGGTGTGGGCCGGTGCCGGCGAAGTATCCGACCTTGCTGGAGACCACGACCGACGAGCGGTCGACGGTGCACAGCAATCGTCCGAGCAGCCGTTCGGAACACCCGAGTCCGTAAACGTCGGCAGTATCGAACAGGGTGACACCCCTCCGCACAGCCGGTAGGCGGCGTCCTTGAGGACGCGACGCACACCGCGAACCACCTCGTGGGATCGGCCGTCAAGGATCTTTTCCAGGGACTTCAGCGTGTAGTCCAAAGCGAAGTTCCGGTCAGTCCACAGTTGAGCCCAGCGGGAAAGCACGCCGATGCGCCAGTCCGCGTACTTGGCCTCCACGCGCCCCATCGAGGGATCAACCCGCCCTGCCAGCCCCGCCGCTTGCACCTTCCGGGTATAGGCCGCACGGATCGGCACCCGCCCATTGCCCCTTGTGGCCCCGTGGGCAGAAGCTACAGAAGTTCGTGCATCCCCGGCTGACCTCCAGTTGGGTGACACCCTGGTGCCGGAGTGTGGTGTCGAGCAGGTCCAGCTCGGGCCACATGTCGGTCTGGAGCCGGTTGGCCATGGTGGCGTTGCGCCGCACTCGACCGATCCCCAGCGCGCCCTCGCCGCGTGGCGCTCCGCGGTAACCAGCGCCGCGGACCTGGTCGGTCTCCAGGTCGCCGTGCCAGTAGGCGATTACATCGGCGATGGTGGGCTCACCCGCTCCCCGAGCAATCAACAGACCGGGATAACGCTCCAGCAGGACGCGTTCGTTGCGGGCGGTCAGGCTCCCTCCGGCGACCATGAGCGGAGGATCGTCAAGGCTGCTGACCGCGTCCAGCAGACGGGTCAACAGGTCGTACTGACCGAACGTTGCCGAGATCCCGAGGATGTCCACTTCGCCGGAGCTCGCTCGATG
>CAXUFG010000045.1:6865-26917 GCA_964250265.1 uncultured Pseudonocardiaceae bacterium
CGGGCTCTCCGCGACAGCAGAGAGCCAATACCTGCCACCCGGCTGTTGACCCGCTCGCTGGACACCTACGAGCCGTGGCGGATACGGAGCTGCTGCTTCGTGCAGACCGATCTCGCTGCCACCTATCTGATCGACGGCGACTACGACCGAGCCGCAGCGCTGACCCGCGACGCGCTGAACACGGGGGCCAGGTCAGCTCCGGTCGAACAACCAGCCGCATCCGGGCACTCCAGCAGCAGATCCGACCACTGGACTCGGTTGCTCTGGCGGAGCTGGACGAAGAGATCACGAACTTCCTGCTCGCCCACGACAACGGGGACAGCACAACATGATCAGCGACGGTATGGACGTCGATGGCGCCCGGGTTTACGCAATCCCGCTGGTGACCCGGTTCCGGGGGATCACGGTCCGGGAGGGGATGCTGATCGAGGGGCCTGCGGGGTGGGGCGAGTTCTGCCCGTTCCGGGAGTACGACGACCGGGAGGCGGCGGGCTGGCTGGCCACCGCGGTGGAGGCCGCGACGCTCGGCTGGCCCGAACCGGTCCGCGACCGGGTTCCGATCAACTGCACCGTCCCTGCGGTGGGCCCGCAACGCGCCCACGACATCGTCAGCGCCTCCGGTTGCGGCACGGCGAAGGTGAAGGTCGCCGATCACCCCGCCTCACTCGGTGCGGACCTGGCCCGGGTCGAGGCGGTCCGGGATGCCCTCGGCCCGCGCGGCCACATCCGGGTCGACGCCAACGGGCTCTGGGATACCGACACCGCGGTGAGGGTGATCCCCCGACTGGACAAGGCGGCCGGTGGGTTGCAGTACGTGGAACAGCCCTGCGGCAGCATCGACGAGCTCGCGGCCGTGCGCCGGAAGGTCACTGTGCGCATCGCCGCCGATGAGTCGATCCGCCGTGCTGAGGACCCGCTTCGGGTCGCGGTCGCCGGCGCGGCTGATATCGCGGTGATCAAATGTACACCGCTGGGCGGGGTACGCCGTTCGTTGCAGGTGGCCGAGGCCGCCGGGCTGCCCTGCGTGGTGTCCTCCGCCCTAGAGACCAGCGTCGGGCTGGCCGCCCAGCTCGCCTTGGCTGGCGCACTGCCCGAGCTCGAGTTCGCCTGCGGCCTGGGAACCCTGTCCCTACTGCACGGCGACGTGGTGCCCGTCGGCTGCTCGCTTCGGCCTGTCGGGGGCTACCTGCCGGTACCCCGTACCCCACCCGTGCCCGATCCCGCGCTGCTCGACACCCACGCGCTGACCGACCAGCAGCAGGCGGCATGGTGGTGTGATCGGCTGCACCGCGTGCACGTCGAGCTTTCCCGCATCCGCGCATGATCCTCTCAGCGTCGGGCTGACGGGGGTGGCACGACGGGGCCGCAGTCGCCGTCCGGGGCCTCGTCCAGATCCACGATCACCGGTGCGTGGTCGCTGGGGGCGCTGCCCTTGCGGGCCGCCCGGTCCACCCAGGCCGCGCGCGTCCGTGGGGCGACTTCGTCGCCAGCGAGCACCAGGTCGATTCGCATCCCCAGGTCCTGGTGGAACATGCCGGCGCGGTAGTCCCAGTAAGTGAAGATCCGCTCGTCGGGCCAGCGTTCTCGGACCACATCGTGCAACCCGAGGGCCTGCAGAGCGTCGCGCTCCGGGGGTGTGACGTGCGTGGATGTGGTGTAGGCGGCCGGGTCGTAGACGTCCTCGTCGCTGGGTGCCACGTTCATGTCGCCACAGACCACGCTCGACGCGGGATCTCCGGCGGCGACGGTGGCTCGCAGCGCGGCCAGCCACTCCAGTTTGTAGCGGTAGTGCGGGTCGTCGGGGGTGCGGCCATTGGGTACATACACCGAGCTGACCCGCAATCCGGCGCAGGTCGCAGACACCGCCCTGGCCTCGGGCTCCGGACCCACACCCACAGGATTGACCGGCTCATCGAGCAGCCCGGTGACGACGTCATCCAAACCGACCCGGGAGGCGATCGCAACCCCGTTCCATCTGCCGTCACCGTGGTGGGCCACCGCATACCCCCGCTCGGTCAGCGCAGGGCGAACCAGCTCGTCGAAGGCATCCGCGGGCAACTTCGTCTCCTGCAAGCACACCACATCCACCCGCCGCTGATCCAACCACGGCACCAACCGCGGCATCCTCGACCGCACCGAGTTCACATTCCACGTCGCCAACCGCACGCCGACCACGCTATCGCGTCCCGACTCGCATTCAGCGGGCTCGGCGGGGTTATTGACGTCCGGATAACCCCGCCGAGCCCGCTGAATGCGGGATGGGGGCGAGGTGGGCGACGCGAGTGCGCCGGCGGTGCAGGACGACCTCGCGAAACTGGTGCAGGATCGCGGCGGTGGGGGCCGGTATCCACTCGCCGTGCAGCGGTAGTCGGATCATGGGGCGGTCCGATTCCGCACTCGCCACGAATACCGGCTCGACGTCCAGATCGCTGAAGGGAACAGCGAGGAACTCGTGGTGGATCCCACCGAGACCGACCCAGAGCACCACTGGCGTGATCACAAGTCGGCTGTGGGTGAGATAATCGTCGAGTAACCCGAGCGCCGACTGCGGTGGCAGGTGGATCCCGAGGTCCCCCGCGAGCTGGGCGCACACCCCGCGTGATGCAGACTCCCAGCGGCCGGCCCGCCGGCCGGGCAAGGCGAGTTGTCCAGACTTCCCGCCCACGGAATCGACGCGCCGGGTCAGCAGCACAGCGGGGCCATCGGCGCCGGTCACAATGGCGACGGCCACTGCGGCCCGCTGGGAGCCCCACCGCCTGATGCGGCGCCGGCGGAAGCGCCGCAGCGCATCCCGGATCTCTTCGGGCGGGCTCACGCAGAATCCTCCAGACCGGCGAACAGATCATCCTCCCAGCTGTGCGGTCCCGACCCCGGGCCGCGCTCACCGCGGACCAATACATAGTGCTCCACCGCGAACTCAGGGATCTTGCTGAAGACGGCGAGGAACCCGTGCTCCAGATCCACCTGGCTGCGATGCGCTCGCAGCGCGGCGACCTTGCTACTCAGGTACTCCCGCCCATCGACCACGGCGGTGATCTCCTCGTCGGGCAGCGAGTTGGGCATTCCGTCCAATGAGGACAGCATCCCGGCGTCCACCGCAGCCTGTATCGCCTGACGCGGCAACGTCATCCAGTAAACCTTCGCCACCTGCCACGGCGGGCCCAGCTCCGGTGCGAAATCAGGGTCGGCAGCGGGATCGAGCGAGGCCATCGTCACCCGGTTCGCCTGGATGTGATCGGGATGCCCGTACCCGCCACCGGCGTCGTAGGTCACCACCACCTGCGGGCGCTCGGCACGCAGGAGCTCGACCAACGCCGGCACGGCCTCAGCGAGGTCAGCACCGGCGAACGCACCGGGATGCCCGCCCACGGGGATCCCGCTGTCCTGCCAGCGACCGCGCCCACCAAGCCAATGGTGCCGCGCGGTGCCCAGCACCTTCAATGCCTCGGCCAGCTCGGCCTCCCGGTGCAGGGCCAGCCCGTCGGGGCTGGCGTCGCGCAACCCGGCCAGCTCGGGTGTGACGATCTCGCCGACCTCGCCGCGGGTGCATGTCACCAGCACCACGGTGGCGCCCTGCCGGGCATAGCTGATCATGGTGGCGCCGGTCATGGATGACTCGTCGTCGGGGTGGGCGTGCACCAACAGCAACCGGCGATCACCCATCAGACCACCGATCCCTTCCTGCCAGCTTCACGGTTGCGCGGCACCCGGTCGGGGATGATTGTGCACCCGGACGGGCGACCCATCATTCCGGGATCCGGCCTGGAGCACCTAGCGGGGCAGGCTGTCCCAGAAGAGCAACTCGTAAGCCTGCAGCAACCTGGCCGCCCGGGCGATGGCGGCCGGATCGACACCCTCGGCAAGCCCGACGTCGATCACCGCCAGGCTGATCTGCTCCAGCTCCGTGCTCGGACCGGCGAAATGCGCGAAGAAGGTGCAGTCTCCCGACGTCAGCTGGTAGTTGCTCGGCAGGGCGCCGGCCATCCGGCCGCAGCAGTCTCCCCAGGCATCCAGGTTCACCAGGAACGCGCATGCGACCTCTGCCGGCGTGCCATCGCGGGCCAAGCGAGCCACGTAGGACGGGTACACCTGGCAGCCTGGCACCGGCTCGTAGCCCTGGCGGGCCACACCGTCGAGCCCCATCGCGGTCGCGAAGGCCTCCAGGCTGCGCAGGGCGGCCCGCTCTCCGGCAGCCAAGCCTGCCAGATAGCCATGAGCTGGATCGGCGGGAAACCGCTGCGCAAGCATCTCGAAGCTGTATTGATCACTGGGTATGATCTGGAGTTGCTCGCCCGCGAAGGCGCGCAGGGCGCCCGCGGAAAGCCGCCCGGCCTCCAGCTCCGCTAGCCATGAGTTGCCCTTGATGCGTTCCTCGACATCAGCCAAGTCCCGCCGGACCCGGGTGCACAACTCCTGCGCATCCATCGTGATGACCCCTCCCCACCGCTTTGCCGAGCATCGACCAGCTCCGCTGCGGTGGCAACACATTTCGCGCTTTCGATCTTATTGGGGTGTATGGCTCGCTTTGCGCAACCGACAAACGGGGTTCCTGGGCGGTATCATGACGAGTTCCGAGTTCAAGGCACCAACGAAGGTGGTATCAAACCCCGGGAGGGATCCGGTGCGGTCGGGACTCCGCGCCGCCGGGGCCGCACGTCACAAGTGATAACGACTCGGTAACCCGCTGAGGTAACCTGCGATTACCGCAGAAGGGTGCACGTCGTCCCGGTGCGTGTATCGAACTGTAATCGAGACGACGGGGAGGTGCTCGTGAGCGCTAACCACCTGCCTGCAGGACCCAGCTCCCGCCAACAAGGTCTGTACGACCCCGCCTATGAGCACGACGCCTGCGGGGTGGCCTTCGTGGCCGACCTCGCCGGCCGCCGCGATCACGGCATCGTGCAGAAGGCGCTCACTGCGCTGCGCAATCTCGAACATCGGGGCGCCCGGGGCGGGGAACCAGACACCGGTGACGGCGCCGGGATCTTGCTCCAGGTTCCCGACGACTTCCTCCGGCAGGTCGTCGACTTCGAGCTGCCGCAACCGGGTCGGTACGCGGTGGGTACCGCTTTCCTGCCCAGCGACGGCCCCCGTGATGGTGCTGCTGAGGTGATAGCGGCCATCGAGAACATCGCGGCGCAGGAGGGCATGCGGGTGCTGGGCTGGCGGGAGCTGCCGGTCAACCCCGAGGGGGTCGGGCCGACCGCCCGCTCGGCGATGCCGCAATTCCGCCAGCTCTTCCTTGCCGGAAACGGAAACCAGTCCGGGCTGGAGCTCGAGCGGCTGGTGTACTGCGTGCGCAAACGCGCCGAGCACGACCTCGACGTCTACTTCCCGAGCCTGTCCGGGCGCACCATCGTCTACAAGGGAATGCTCACCGAGGAACAGCTGGTGAGCTTCTATCCGGATCTCTCCGACGAGCGGGTCACCAGCTCGCTGGCGCTGGTGCATTCCCGGTTCTCCACCAACACCTTCCCGTCCTGGCCGCTGGCACACCCGTACCGCTACGTCTCGCACAATGGTGAGATCAACACGCTGCGCGGTAACCGGAACTGGATGCGCGCGCGGGAGAGCAAGCTCGCCACCGACCTGATCCCTGGCGATCTGGATCGGATCTACCCCATCGTCGCCCCGGACGCCAGCGATTCGGCGTCCTTTGACGAGGTTCTGGAGCTGCTGCACCTGGGTGGCCGCCCGCTGCCGCACGCGGTGCTGATGATGATCCCGGAGGCCTGGGAGAATCACGCCGAGATGGACCCCGCCCGCCGGGCGTTCTACGAATTCCACTCCACGCTCATGGAGCCCTGGGACGGGCCCGCGCTGGTGGCGTTCACCGATGGCACCGTGATCGGGGCCGTACTGGACCGCAACGGCCTGCGCCCGGCCCGCTACTGGGTCACCGAGGACGGCCTGGTGGTGCTGGCCAGCGAGGTCGGGGTGCTCGACATCGACCCCGCCACCGTGGTGCGCAAGGGGCGGCTGGAACCGGGCCGGATGTTCCTCGCCGACACCGCGGCCGGACGGATCGTCGGCGACGACGAGATCAAGGGTCGGCTGGCCGCCGAGCACCCCTACGCCGACTGGATCGCCCGTGGCCTGACCCAGCTGGAGGACCTGCCCGAACGCGAACGCGAGATACCCACGCACGCCTCGCTGGTGCGCCGCCAGCAGTCGCTCGGCTACACCCAGGAGGAGCTCGCGGTACTGCTGGCGCCGATGGCGCTGACCGGCGCGGAGCCGATCGGCTCGATGGGCAACGACGCGCCGCTGGCCCCGTTCTCGGAGCAGTCCCGGCCCTTGTACGACTACTTCACCCAGCTGTTCGCCCAGGTCACCAACCCGCCGCTGGACGCGATCCGGGAGGAGCTGGTGACCTCGCTGCAGGCCCAGCTCGGGGCGCAGCCCAACCTGCTGGTCTCCGACGGCGACTCCTGCCGGCGGATCGTGCTGCCGTTCCCGGTGCTGGACAACGACGAGCTCGCCAAGATCGTTCACATCAACGACGACGGCGAGTGGCCGGAGTACCAGGCCGTCGCTGTCCGGGGCCTCTACAAGGTGCACGGTGGCGGCGCGGCGTTGGTGCACCGGATCAACGAGATCTGCGTCGAGGTCGCCGAGGCCGTCGAGGACGGCGCCCGGCTGATCGTGCTCTCCGGCCGGGGGGTCGACGCCGACTACGCGTCGATCCCCTCGCTGTTGCTCACCGGCGCGGTGCACCACCATCTGGTGCGGGAGAAGACCCGCACCCAGGTCGGCCTGATCGTCGAGGCGGCGGATGCCCGCGAGGTGCACCACGTCGCGCTGCTGATCGGCTACGGCGCTGCCGCCGTCAACCCCTATCTGGCGATGGCCACTGTGGAGGACCTCGCCGAGCGGGGCCATCTCAACGGCATCGATGGCAAGACCGCCACCCGGAACCTGATCAAGGCGCTGGGCAAGGGCGTGCGCAAGACGATGTCCAAGATGGGTGTGTCCACAGTGGCCTCCTACACCGGCGCGCAGATCTTCGAGGCGATCGGTCTGGGGCCGGAGGTCATCGATTCCTGCTTCACCGGTACCACCTCCCGGCTCGGCGGGGTCGGTTTCGACACGCTGGCCGAGGAGGTCGCGAGGTGGCACCGCCTGGCCTTCCCAGCTGACGGCGTGCGTGCCCCGCACCAGGAGCTCTCGATCGGCGGCGACTACCAGTGGCGCCGTGAAGGCGAGGCGCACGTCTTCAACCCCCAGACCGTGTTCAAGCTGCAGCACTCCACCAGGGCAGGCCGCTACGAGATCTTCAAGGAATACACCCGGCTGGTCGACGACCAGTCGCAGCGGCTGATGACCCTGCGCGGGCTGTTCACCTTCCGCGAGGGCCTGCGCCCGAAGGTGGCCCTGGAAGAGGTGGAGGCCGTTGAATCGATCGTCAAGCGGTTCGCGACCGGCGCCATCTCCTACGGATCCATCTCCAAGGAGATGCACGAGACGCTGGCCATCGCGATGAACCGTCTCGGCGCCAAGTCCAACACTGGTGAGGGTGGCGAGGACGCCGACCGCTACACCCGCGACCTCAACGGGGACCTGCGCCGCTCCGCGATCAAGCAGGTGGCCTCCGGGCGCTTTGGCGTGACCAGTGAATACCTGGTCAACGCCGACGACCTGCAGATCAAGATCTCGCAGGGCGCCAAGCCCGGTGAGGGTGGGCAACTGCCCGGTACCAAGGTGTACCCGTGGATCGCCAAGACCCGGTACTCCACCCCCGGGGTGGGGCTGATCTCGCCGCCGCCGCACCACGACATCTACTCCATCGAGGACATCAAGCAGCTGATCCACGATCTGAAGAACGCCAACCCGGCCGCCCGGGTGCACGTGAAGCTGGTGAGCGAGGTCGGGGTTGGCACGGTGGCCGCCGGGGTGGCCAAGGCCTACTCCGACGTGGTGCTCATCTCCGGTCACGACGGTGGCACCGGGGCCTCCCCGCTGTCCTCGATCAAGCACGCCGGCACGCCCTGGGAGCTGGGCCTGGCCGAGACCCAGCAGACGCTGATCGCCAACAAGCTGCGAGACCGGATCGTCGTGCAGACCGACGGCCAGCTCAAGACCGGCCGGGACGTCGTGATCGCCGCTCTGCTGGGCGCCGAGGAGTACGGCTTCGCCACCGCCCCCCTGGTGGTCTCCGGCTGCATCATGATGCGGGTCTGCCACCTGGACACCTGCCCAGTGGGGGTGGCCACTCAGAACCCAGTGCTGCGCGCGAAGTTCACCGGCAAGGCCGAGTACGTGGTCAACTTCTTCGAGTTCATCGCGCAGGAGGTACGCGAGTACCTGGCCGAACTCGGGTTCCGCAGCCTGGAAGAGGCCATCGGCCGCACCGAGGTGCTGGACACCCGCCCCGCAATCGACCACTGGAAGGCCGCCGGGCTGGATCTCTCGCCCATCCTGCACGTTCCCTCCGGTGCCGCCGACGCCCCTCGGCGCCGGACCCGGGAACAGGACCACGGGCTCGACAAGGCCCTGGACAACACGCTCATCGCCCTGGCCGAGGGGGCACTGGACGGCGGTGAGCCGGTGCGGCTGGACCTGCCGGTACGCAACGTCAATCGCACCGTCGGCACCATGCTGGGCCACCACCTGACCCGCCGCTGGGGTGGCGAGGGGCTGCCCGACAACACCATCGACATCACGCTGACCGGCTCGGCCGGCCAGTCCTTGGGGGCCTTCCTGCCCCGCGGGATCACCCTGCGGCTGGTGGGCGATGCCAACGACTACGTCGGCAAGGGCCTATCCGGTGGGCGGATCACCGTCCGCCCACACCCCGACACGCAGTTCACTGCGGAGCACAACATCATCGCGGGCAACGTGATCCTCTACGGCGCCACGTCCGGGGAACTGTTCCTGCGCGGGATAGTCGGGGAGCGCTTCTGCGTGCGCAATTCGGGCGCGCTGGCCGTCGTCGAGGGCGTCGGTGATCACGGCTGTGAGTACATGACCGGCGGCCAGGTGGTGGTGCTCGGGCCGACCGGACGTAACTTCGCAGCCGGCATGTCCGGTGGCGTCGCCTACGTGCTCGACCTCGACGAGTCTGTTGTGGGGGCCAGAGTCAATCGGGAGATGGTCGACCTGGACCCGCTGACCGACGAGGACCGCGCGATCTTGGCTGATGCGGTAGGGCGCCACCACGCCGAAACCGGCTCAACCGTGGCCCACGCCCTACTGGCCGACTGGGACACCGCCGTAGACCGCTTCGCCAAGATCATGCCCAAAGACTTCAAACGCGTCCTGGCCGCCCAAGCCGCCGCCCAGCGCGACGGCCGCGACGTCAACGAGGCCATCATGGAGGCCGCTCATGGCTAGCTCTCCCGTGACCAGCCCTCCTGTTCCCGAACTCAACAGCAGAGCTGTTCTGGACGTCGCTAAGAGCTCTGCTGTTGAGTTCGGGAGGCTCAGCGCATCGGGGCGAGGTCGCTGTGGCTGATCCGAAGGGATTTCTCACAACGGGGCGGCGGAACCCACCGCGGCGTCCGGTGGAGCTCCGGTTGCGCGACTGGCGGGAGGTCTATGAGGACTTCGGCCGTGAGGCGCTGGAGGCGCAGGCCGGCCGGTGTATGAACTGCGGGATCCCGTTCTGCCATCTGGGTTGCCCGCTGGGCAACCTCATCCCGGAGTGGAACGACCTGGTGTGGCGGCAGGACTGGGCGGATGCGGCCGAGCGGCTGCATGCCACCAACAACTTCCCGGAGTTCACCGGGACGTTGTGCCCGGCGCCGTGCGAGGCGGCCTGTGTACTGGCCATCAACGATGACGCGGTGACCATCAAGCAGGTCGAGATCGAGATCATCGATCGGGCCTGGGACGAGGGCTGGGTACGCCCGGCTCCGGCCGAGGTGCGCACCGGTAAGAAGGTTGCCGTGGTCGGGTCCGGCCCAGCGGGGCTGGCCGCGGCCCAGCAGTTGACCCGGGTCGGCCACGACGTGGTGGTCTACGAGCGCGCGGACCGGATCGGCGGCCTGCTGCGCTATGGCATCCCCGAGTTCAAGATGGCCAAACACCGGCTGGACCGGCGCCTGGACCAGATGCGCGCGGAGGGCACCGAATTCCGGGCCGGCGTCGACGTCGGCGTGGATCTCGATGTCGACGAGCTACGGGCCGGCTTCGATGCAGTGGTGCTCGCCGGCGGGGCCACCGCATGGCGGGACCTGCCGGTACCCGGCCGTGAGCTGACCGGCATCTACCAGGCGATGGAGTACCTACCTCCGTCGAACCGGGTTCAGGAGGGTGACCTGACACAGTCCCCGATCGCCGCCGCCGGCAAGCACGTGGTGATCATCGGTGGCGGTGACACCGGAGCCGACTGCCTGGGCACCGCGCACCGCCAGGGTGCGGCCTCGGTGGCTCAGCTGGAGATCCTGCCGCTGCCGCCGGAGCAACGTCCGGAGTCGCAGCCCTGGCCCACCTACCCGATGATCTACCGGGTGTCCTCGGCCCACGAGGAGGGCGGTGAGCGGCTGTTCTCGGTGAGCACCCAGCAGTTCCTCGGTGACGCCGATGGTCATTTGCGCGGCCTGCGGCTGGTCGAGGTGGTCTTCGAGGGTGGCAGGTTCGTCCCGGTGCCGGGCACCGAGAAGGACCTGCCCTGTGATCTCGTGTTGTTGGCGATGGGTTTCGTCGGCCCGGAGAAGGGCAAGCTGCTGGAGGGTCTGGGGGTTGCGTACGACCCGCGCGGCAACGTCGCTCGCGACGGCGACTTCATGACCAGCGTGCCGGGCGTGTTCGTCGCCGGGGACATGGGCCGCGGGCAATCCCTGATCGTGTGGGCCATCGCCGAAGGCCGCTCCGCCGCCGCCGGCGCGGATCGCTACCTCACCGGCCGCGACGTCCTCCCCGCCCCTATTGCACCCACCGACCGCCCGGTGGCCTAGCGTCTGGTTGGACCCGTCAGCGCTCTCGTGGGCGTAGCGCGCTCAGCAGCCGATCGAGGACCTTCTCAACACGTTGACCATTTGCCATACCCACCAATCGAGCTACTCGGTGAGGGGCGCTGGGACGTTCGCCGAGACTGCGATGCATCACCAACTCGGTGTCGTTCATGTCGACGGCAACTTCGATCGAATCGCCGAGGTTCGGCCACTCACCAGCCGCCGGCTCAGCTGAGCGCAGCACTGCAGAGCCGACCGTAAGACCACAACTAGATCAACGTCGTCTCAGACCGGCCCTGATCTTCATCTAATTGTTCGACCAGAACCACTGTGGGTCCTCAAGGTGTCCGTCTCCCCTGCCGTCGTCCGCTCGTCGCATGTCGATCGAGGTGGTATCGATATGGCTTCGCAGGGTTCGTGGGCGGGCCATGCCCGAGGATGTGATCGCGATCACCGCCGCGGACATCTTCTCCTGAGGTCTGCTCAGGTTGGCCGGATGGCGGTGGCGAGGGCCGAGAGAGGCTCGGCTCCCAACTCGATCAGCAGATAGTTCGGGATACCGGCTTGGGCGTACAGCGCGGGCTTGAGTGCCCGATCGACCACGGCATTACCGGGACTGGTGATCTCCACGACCAGCGCGACGTCGACAGGCTCAGCGACCGTGCGTTCCTCCTTTTGGCGACGCGACTCGTGAGTGGCGCAGCGACAGATCCGCGAGCAACAGCGCGTGGTCGCTGCCGGCGGCTGCGGACTCGTCAGGCAAGCGCTGGACGTCGATCACCTCTAATTCTTGGGTGCCCCAGAGGTGATCGTTGTCCGCGCTCAGCACCTGGTTGAGGTGGTGCACCGGTCCTGGACCCAGCAGCGGGTCCGCTCCCTCGGGCAGGGACGGCCCCGCGTCGATGCCGAACACGACGGGACCGGGCACTCCAGCCAGCCACTTGGCGATCCCGGCGTGAAACGCCCGCTGCAGCGACGCCGCGGGCGCTCCGGTGGGCTGCCGACCATGGAAGCTGCACACGGTCAGCATGTCGCCGGTGGACAGGGCAACCTGGGCTGTCACCGTTCGCCAGAGGAAACCGGGCAGCACCGGCTCGCGAACGTCGAACGGCGCTGCGTTCAGGACACGGGAATCCAGCAGCGCGGTGGTCTGGGCACCGAGGATGGCACAACCCAGCCGGAACTCACTGGCCCGCGGGTTGCACAGATCGGTGGACAGCGCACCCCAGGCGAACTGCCTGGTCTTGCGGTGCATCCGCTCATGCGCAGATGGGTGCGGCATCAGCGCGCGGTAGACCGGGCGGCCGATCTCCTGGAGCAGCGCAAGATCAGGCTGCAGCTGGCGGAGCAGTTCGACCTTGGCGTCCAGCAGCCCGGTCGGGCGGGAATCGACATTCCAGCTCACCACCCGGACGCGCACCGCCATTACTGCTCTGCATTCCCAGCGCGGTGCTCGCTGACCCGGTAGATCTCCGGGACGAATCCCCACACCGACCCCAGCCGGCCGGGCTCGAAGTCCTCGCTGACCCGCTTGCGGTAGGCCGTATCGAGAATCGGGCTCTCGTCGATCCCCTGGGTCATCGCCAGGCATGGCGGCCGGTAGGCGCAGCCTGAGCAGTTCTCCCAGGACGGATTCGGGTAGATCCGCACCGACGGATCGGTCATGTCCTGCATCTCCAGCGCCACGCCGGCGCCACGCCGGTTGATTTCCAGCTCGGTTCTGGGGATGTGCGTGCGGCGGAACGCTTCGGTGCTGCGCTGCGTGGTGATCCCACCGGCGCCCGGTATCGCCCGGACCTTCACCTCGGCGCTGCTCTCGCTAGGCGTGACCACCCGCAGCTCGTTGTGGATGGTGCCCTCGAGCTTGGCGAGGAAGGCAAGCTGCCACGCCCAGCTGCGGGTCAGGGCCTGCTCGTCCAGCCGTAGCTCGTCGAGCTCCGGCCACTGCGAACCGGTGACGATCCGGTGCTCGACCAGCCAGTACAGCTCGTGGTCGTCGATGACCGACAGGTCGATCCGCACCCGGTACTGCATCGGCCGGCCTTCCGGGGTGATGAGCCCCCGATCCGCATCCGCCGGGTCGGGCAGGCTGATGTCGAATTGCGAGGCGACCCCGATCGGCGTGAAGCGATCGACCTCGCGCGCCCACTCGAAGTAGCGCTGGAGCATGCCGGTGCCCAGCTCCAGATGCTGCTCCCAGTCCTGGAGCTGCTCTGCGGACAGTTCACGGGTGCGCGCGTAGGCGTCGCGCTGCCTGCGCATCGACTTCTCCAGGCCGGCCACGGCCAGCGGGCAGACGATCGCCCGGTTCCAGTCCCACATGCCGGGGAAGTAGTAGACGTCCAGCGCGTCGTGGATGGCCTCGCCGAAGTCGAAGACCTGGGCCGGCGCGATCGGCTCGTAGTCCTGCCGTGCCCGCGCACCGAGATCCCAGGCTCGCCGGCACCGCCGGAACAACCCGCTCTCCCACGGCCTGGTCACATAGTTCACGCTCACGGCCACCTCCGCACCGCCCGCCTGCGATCCCGAGCCTACCGCGACAGCCTGGCTTTCAGACCAGGCAGACATCTGTATTCGAGGGTATGCTGATCTGCATACGAACCACGCTCAACCTTCCCGACGGGCTGGTGGCGCAGGCCAAGACCCACGCGGCGGCAAGCGGGCAGACGCTGACCAGCCTGGTGGAAGAGGGCCTACGGCTCGTGCTGCAACAGCACGAAGTCCCCTACCCCGTCGCACCCGAACCGCTGCCCGCCTTTGGGCAACCGGAGGGACGCATACTCGTGGATCTCACCGATCGCGATGCCGTCTGGGCGGCCCTCGGTGAGGGCCGGCAGGCATGATCCTGCCGGACGTGAACGTCCTGGTTTCTGCGTTCCGCCGGGAAGCGGAACATCATGAGGGGTACGCGACCTGGCTGGCCCGGATGGTTGCTGGCGCCGAGGAGCTCGCGCTGCACGACTCCGTGCTCGCCGGGGTAGCCCGACTCGTCACCAATCCGAAGATCTTCGCCGACCCGGCCCCGCTTCCCGTGACGCTGGAGTTCCTGGCCCGGATCCGGGGCGCCCGGCGGGCCCGCTGGCTGACCTCGGGCGATGCGGCGTGGATCGAGTTCGGCGAGCTGGCCCGGGCCGACCGTGGGTTGCGGGCCAACCTGGTCCCGGACGCATTTCTCGCCGCCCTGGCCCGCGCCCACGGCTGCCAGATCGCCACCGCCGACCGTGGCTTCGCGCGGTTCCCCGGCGTGCGCAGCTTCGACCCCGCCGCCTAGCGGCGCTATGTGGCGTGGCCCCGCTCTGCGGAGATCAGGCGTTGCGGGCTCCGCCGTACCTGGCGAGGATCTCGCGGTGCAGGTCGATGAGTCGGGGGACGTCCGCGCGGTCGGCCCGGGCCATGCTGCATTCCGTGCAGATGCCCCATGGTCCGGCACCGGCCGGTAGGTGGCGGTCGATCAGCGTCACCTGCGCGTCGGTGGTGCCGGGAGCCTGCTGGTCGGGGTGGTAGGGCACCAGTGCTAGGTACAGCTCAGTCTCCGATGCGGTCCGCAGGTCGGCAAGCGGCGCGAAGTACGCCTCGTCGCCCCGGTCCTGCGGGACTGTGAATGATATCCAGGCTGGCGGCCGTCGGGCCTGTGCCGCGACGGCGTTCGCGAGGCGGACCTGGGTGGACAGTGATTCCGGCTCGATCATGTGTTTGTGTTCCGAGTCGCCGTAGCACAGGTGCAGCCCGGCGGGGACGTCGTCGGGTACGTGGTCGAGGAGGCCGGCGAGCTGCGCGGCGATCGCGTCGAGGTGGTCCGGCGCCCACTCCAGGGTCACCGTCTCGACGGCGGCGTCCCACTGCACGGCCACGTCCGTGTGCGGGATCTCCGACAGCAACCGGTCGAGATCGGCGAGCAGCGCGCGCTCGTAGGACGGGCGGATCCGGTCCTTGTCCGCGGGGTGGAACAGGTTGCTGACGGCGAGCGGCGTCGGGTACGCGACCTGGAAGCGCACTGCGGGCGGTACGACTCCCTCGTCGCGGAGCTGGGCGAAGGTCGCGTAGGAGGATGTGTACTCCGTGGCGTAGCCGAGGTCGGGCCAGGTGATCGTGGCCGGATCGGTTCCCTCGGCCAGGCGGACCGTCGGCCCGCCGCCGTAGCGGCCCGCGGACCCGGGGTCGGCATCGACCCGTTGCAGGCCGGGCGTGGCCATTAGTTTCGGGAGCTGGAACCCGATCCACCGGGCGCGCTCGCCCGTCTCGCCGTCGGGCAGCCGGTGCACGCCGACCGGTACCCGCTCGGCCAAGGCCCGCAGGACGGTGGTGGTGTCGGGCAGGTTGACCCCGCCATTGAAATGGATGGCGACCGGGGGCATGGCGACCTCCTGTGCGTCGGGTCAGGCAAGGCCGAGGTGGCGGGCGATGAGCATGCGTTGGACCTCGCTGGTGCCTTCGCCGATCTCCAGGACCTTGGCGTCGCGGTAGAAGCGGGCTACCGGATACTCGTTCATGAAGCCGTACCCGCCGAAGACCTGGGTGGCGTCCCGCGCGTTGTCCATCGCGGCGTTGGAGGAGACCAGCTTCGCGATGGCGGCCTCTTTCTTGAACTGTTCGCCGCGCAGCATTCTCTCCGCGGCGTGGTAGTAGGCCAGCCGGGCGGTGTGCGCTCGCACCTCCATATCGGCGATCTTGAATTGAATCGCCTGATAGCTGCCGATAGCATGGCCGAAAGCGTGTCGCTGCCGGGCGTAGGACACGCATTCATCGATACAGCCCTGGGCCAGGCCGACACCGAGTGCGGCAATCGCGATGCGACCTTCATCCAGGATGGACAGAAACTGCGCGTAACCCCGGCCACGCTCACCGAGCAGGTTTTCCTGAGGCACCCGGCAGTCGTCGAAAAATAGTTCGTGGGTGTCCGAGCAGTTCCAACCGACCTTGGAGTAGCTCTTCGAGACCGTGAAGCCCGGGTGCCCGGCCGGCACCATGATGGTGGAAATCTCCTTGCGACCACCGCTGATACCGGTGATCGCGGTAACAGTGACCACGGAGGTGATATCGGTCCCGGAGTTGGTGATGAAGGCCTTGGAGCCGTTGATTACCCATTCATCGCCATCGCGCCGAGCTGTGGTGCGGGTAGCGCTCGCATCGGAGCCGCCGCCAGGTTCGGTGAGACCGAAGGCTCCCAGTGTGCGGCCCGTGCACAGCTCCGGGAGCCAGCGCTGCTTTTGCTCCTCGGTGCCGAACCGGAAGATCGGCATCGCGCCCAGTGACACGCTGTCCTCCAACGTGGCGGCCACCGACGAGTCCACCCGCGCCAGTTCCTCCAGCGCCAGGCACAGCGCGAAGTAGTCGCCGCCCATCCCGCCGTACTCCTCGGGGAAGGGCAGCCCGAACAGCCCCATCCCGCCCATCTTGGCCACCAACGCGTACGGGAACGTCCGGTGCTCGTACAACTCGGCGATCACCGGCGCGACCTCCTTGCGAGCAAACTCCTCAACAGTCGCGCGTAGCACTGCATGTTCCTCGCTCAACACGGCGTGTCATCCTCTCCGCACCCGCGTGTCGCGTCCGTGTGCACGGTGTGTCGTGCCCTGGTGCAGGCGGGCCCGACCACAACGACCACAGCGTCGCGCTCAACGGTCCGTCCAGGGCTGACGTGCAGCTCGTGCACCACCCCATCGATTGGAGCGGTGAGCACGTGCTCCATCTTCATCGCCTCCAGCACGAGCAACCGGGCGCCCGCGCTGACCTGCTGACCCTCGGCGACGTCGACGACGGTGACGGTGCCGGGCATCGGAGCGCGTACCGCCCCACCGGCGCCCGGCTCCGCGGTCGCCGTGATGGCGAAGGGCGGCTGCTCGCGCAGCTCCCAGCTATGCCCGTCGCGGCCCAGCCACACCACGGCGCCGTCGACCGCGCAGGTATAGCGGCGAGTGATCCGGTCAAGGGTGACAACGAGGTCCCCGCTGTCCCACCGCGCCGACGCGCGAGTCGGGGCGCCGTTGCCGATGGCGAGCTCGGCGTCGGCGGCGCGGCCCCGGGTTGCGACCTCGACCGGATCGTGCCCACTGACGTGTACCTTCCACCGGGTCCAGGCCGGTTCGCCCACCCGCCACCCGCCGGGCAGCGTGAACGGATCGACCACTCTTGCGCAGGGTTCCAGTGCCAGCAGCGCCCGCAACCCCGCCGCCGCGAGCACGTCGTCGGGCAGCTTCTGCGGCACCGTGACACGGCGCTCCACCAGCCCAGTGTCCAGCCTCCCGGCCTGCACATCGGGATCGGCGAGCAGCGCGCGCAGGAATGCCAGGTTGGTGCCCAGACCCAGGATGCTGGTCCCCGCCAATGCCGCGTCCAGCCGGCGCAGCGCGGTATCCCGATCCGGACCGTGTGCGATGACCTTGGCCAGCAAGGGGTCGTAGTCACTGCCCACGAACTCGCCCGCCATCAACCCGGAATCCACCCGAACGCCGGCGGGTTCGCGCACCGAGAGCACGCGCCCTCCGGTGGGCAGGAAGCCACCCGCCGGGTCCTCGGCGTAGATCCGCGCTTCGATGGCATGCCCGTCGAAGCGGACGCCGTCCTGGGTGAAACCCAGCGGCTCCCCGGCGGCTACCCGCAACTGCCATTCGACCAGGTCCAACCCGGTGACCAGCTCGGTGACCGGGTGCTCAACCTGGAGCCGGGTGTTCATCTCCATGAAGAAGAACTGATCGGGCGCATCGGCCGGTACCAGGAACTCCACCGTGCCCGCGCCGGTGTATCCGACGGCGTGCGCGACGGCCACCGCGCACTTACCCATCCGGGCCCTGGTCGCCCCGTCCAGCAGCGTCGAGGGCGACTCCTCAACGATCTTCTGGTGCCGGCGCTGCAGGCTGCACTCGCGCTCGCCGAGGTGCACCGCGTTGCCATGGGCGTCGGCGAGCACCTGGATCTCGATATGCCGCGGGGTGGTGACCAGCCACTCGACGAGCAGTGTGGCGTCGCCGAAGGCACCCTGCGCCTCCCGGCGGGCGCCGGCGATGGCCTCAGGGAGGTCCTGGGCGCGGTGCACCACCCGCATGCCCTTGCCCCCGCCGCCGGCGGAGGGCTTGAGCAGCACCGGGTAGCCGACGGCGGCGGCCGCCGTGGCCAATGCGTCATCGTCGCAGCCTGCGCCGTCACTGCCGGGCAGCACGGGGACACCCGCCGCCACCACGGTCGCCTTGGCCTTGACCTTGTCGCCCATTGCCTCGATGGAGGCGGCAGGCGGGCCGACAAATACCAGACCGGCGCCGGCGCAGGCCCGGGCGAAGGCGGCGTTCTCGGAGAGGAAACCGTAGCCCGGGTGCACGGCCTGCGCGCCGGTGCGCCTGGCCGCCTCCAGGATCCGCTCGATGGACAGGTAACTCTCCGCCGCCGGCGCTGGGCCGAGCCGGATAGCGATGTCAGCGTCGCGAACGTGCCGGGCGCGGGCGTCGGCGTCGCTGTACACCGCCACTGACCGCACGCCCATCGCGCGCAACGTGCGGATCACCCGGGCGGCGATCTCACCTCGATTGGCCACCAACACGGTGTGGAACATCACCCGCGAAGCCTGCTTGCAGGGCTGAGCCATCATCGCCAGTCACATCCGAAAAAGGCCCAGCCGGCTGGGCTCCAGCGGCGCGTTGGCGCAGGCGGACAGCGCCAGCCCGAGCACCATCCGGGTGTCCGCGGGGTCGATCACGCCGTCGTCCCACAACCGGGCGCTCGAGTAATAGGGATTGCCCTGGTGCTCGTACTGGGCCCGGATGCGCTCGGCGGCACTGTCATCAGCGCCCCGGACAGCGGCGAGCACCGTGGCGGCCTGCTCCCCGCCCATCACCGAGATCCGCGCATTGGGCCACATGAACAGGAACCGCGGCGAGTACGCCCGCCCGCACATCGAGTAATTACCTGCGCCGAATGAGCCGCCGATGATGACGGTCAGTTTGGGCACCCGGGTGGTGGCGACCGCGGTGACCATTTTGGCGCCGTGTTTAGCGATCCCGCCGGCCTCATACTCCCGGCCCACCATGAAACCGGAGATATTCTGCAGGAACACCAGCGGAATGCCGCGCTGGTCACACAGTTCGATGAAATGCGCCCCCTTGAGCGCCGATTCGCTGAACAGGATCCCATTGTTGGCCACGATGCCCACCGGGTGGCCGTGCAGCCGGGCGAAACCGGTGACCAACGTGGCCCCGTACTCGGCCTTGAACTCCGCCAAACGGCTGCCGTCAACGACCCGGGCGATCACCTCATGGACGTCGTAGGGGGTGCGGGAATCAACCGGTACCACGCCGTAGATCCCCTCCAGCGACGGCTCCTCGGTGGGGATCACGTCCCACGGCCTGGGCGGTCGGGGCCCGAGGGTACCGACGATGGAGCGGACGATCCGCAGCGCGTGGGCGTCATCGTCAGCGAGGTGGTCGGTGACCCCGGAGACCCGCGAGTGCAGCACCGCGCCGCCGAGTTCCTCCGCGGTCACCACCTCCCCGGTGGCGGCCTTTACCAGCGGCGGGCCGCCGAGGAAGATCGTGCCCTGATTGCGGACGATCACCGCCTCGTCGCTCATCGCCGGCAGGTAAGCACCACCCGCCGTGCAGGAACCCAGCACCGCCGCGATCTGCGGGATGCCCTGTGCCGACATCGTCGCCTGGTTGTAGAAGATCCGGCCGAAATGTTCCCGGTCGGGGAACACCTGATCCTGCTCGGGCAGGTAGGCACCGCCGGAGTCGACGAGGTAGATGCACGGCAGCCGGTTGTGCAGCGCCACCTCCTGGGCGCGCAGGTGCTTCTTGACCGTCATCGGGTAGTAGGTGCCGCCCTTGACGGTGGCGTCGTTGGCGACGATCACGCACTCCCGTCCGGCCACCCGCCCGATACCGGTGATGATCCCCGCGGCCGGCGCCTCGTCGCCGTACATGCCGGTGGCCGCGAGCGGGGAGAGCTCCAGGAACGGCGACGATGGATCCACCAGCGAGTCGACCCGGTCGCGGGGCAGCAACTTGCCGCGCTCGAGATGACGTTGCCGCGCTCTCGCCGGCCCCCCAAGCCGGGCTACCGCGAGCCGTTCCCGAAGCTCAACCACCAGCGCCTCGTGCGCCTGCACGTCGCTACGTTAGCCGCATTCAGCGGGCTCAGCGGGGTAATTCAGGCACCGATTACCCCGCTG
>CAXUFG010000046.1:0-26751 GCA_964250265.1 uncultured Pseudonocardiaceae bacterium
GGATAGCAGTGATCAAGCTGAGGCCTGCGATACCTCGACCACCTGGGCCTGGCGTGGGCCGGCTGGGGTGGCCCACGCGACCTCCTGCCCGGCGTGGCGGCCGAGCAGTGCGTGCCCCAGCGGGCTATCGGGCGTCACGACCGTTGCGTCGTCTTCGACGACTATGCCGATCCGCACCGCGTCGGTCGTCCCGTCGGCATGGCGCAGAGTCACGACACTTCCGAGCCCGACCTGCCCAGCTGGGGTGGGATCGGCCGGTTCGGCGCTACTCGCGAGCTGCCGCGTGATCTCAGCAATCCGCCGCTCGATCGCCTGCAGCTCGGATGCCCGCTCGATCGCGTCGGCCTGATCCGCGCGATCGCCGGGAAAGTCGTCGCCATCGAGGCCCTCGGCCAGCTCGCGCTGCCGGCTCCTGAGCACGTCGAGCTCCCCGCTCAGCGCCCGGCTCGCGTGCTCCCGGGCAGTGGTCCCGGCCATCTTCCGACGCTCCTCACGGTGCAACTCGACGTCACCACGTCCCGACCGGAGAGCTCCGGCTGGTCAACCAGCAGGACCACACCGTCGGGGCAAACCTGGCGCAATGAGTGCAGTGTGCCCCAACTGGTCGCGCCTCAAACGGGCACTTGGTCGCGGTGATCATAGCCCACCGGCGCCGCCTCGGTGGGTTATGGTCGTCTGTGGTGGGCGGGGTCACCCCCTCTTTGCGTTGGGAGCGAGCCATGCCTGTCTCACGGGTATTCCGAACAGCTTGCTGCCAACGTCTTGAGCAACATCGGCGCGGAGTGGCGCTTCGATCAGCGCCGCGAGAGCCAGTTCCGGGGTGCCGGCGAGATTATGCTCAAGCTGGGACAGATCACAAAGCCGCCCGACTACGAGTGGACAGTCACCACGTGTTCGCCGCGCTGGTCGGCGCCGGAATTGTCGTGCCGTTCGGCACCGCGGTGGCGCTGACCCCGCTGCGCCACCCGTACGAGGCCGCGGTCGCGGCCCGGTCGGTGGCCCGACTCTCCGGCCTGCCCTATGTCGCCGGCATCGGACCAGGGGCGCCCGAGTTCCAGGCCAAGCTCCGCGCCACGCCCTACCCGCGCCCGGCCGCGGTCAGCGCCCGTTACCTGGACACGATGCGCGCGCTGTGGTGGACGGCCACGCCGAGTTCACTGAGGACGTCGCGGAGCACCACACCCGGGCCAGCCTGCCGGCGATGAACGCGCCCGCCGTGGAACTCGGGTTGGGCGTACTGCGACCAGGTATGGCCCGCATGGCGGGGAGATCCGCCGATGTGGCTATCACCTGGATGACGCCGCCGGCCTACCTGCGGGAGCGGATCGTGACTGCCATGCGGCACGCCGCCGAGGCCGCCGGCCGCCCCACCCCGCGAGTGGCGACCGTGGTGCACGCGGCCGTGGACCGCACCGGCCGGGACATGGTGGAGCTCGCACACACCGCCGCGCGGGCCCACCTCGCCGCCGACCACTACTGTGACATGCTGCGGCAGGCCGGTCTGGCTGCCGACCCGAGTGATCCGCGCGTCGGCGCGAAGTCGCTGGTCACGTCGGGAACGTTCGTGTCCGGCTCGCCCGCGGAGATCGCGGCCGGCCTGCGCGAGTACTGGGACAGCGGCGTCAACGAGGTGATCCTCAACCTGGCCGGCGTGGTGGAAACCTACGGTCCGGGCGCGGCCATCACCGATCTGCTGTCGATCTTCGCCGAGCTCGACGGCGGTGCGCGTGATGGCTGAGCCCACTGCGACGCCGGCCGGGCCGGCGGTGACCCCGAGGTTCGGCGGGCGACGGTTGCTGTATCTGGGTACCGGCGCACTTGGCGTGATGTTCATGCCGATGTGGGTGCAGTGGCTGCGCGCCAACTACCCGGATCTGCGGGTGCGGCCGGTGTTGACCCGCTCGGCGACCCGGTTCGTCAGCCGGACCGCGGTCTCGCTGTTCGCCGGGCAACCAGCTGAACTGGACGACTGGTCTGGGGCGGCCGAGATGGTCGCCCCGCACGTGGAGATGGCGGCGTGGGCGGACGCGATCATCGTGCACCCGGCGACGTTCCACTTTGTCAGCCGGTTCGCGGTGGGGCTGGCGGACACGCCAACCTTGTTGGCGTTGCAGTGTTTCTCCGGGCCGATCGCGGTGGCATCCGCGTTCCCGCCCGGCGGGTTGGCCTCGGCGGCGTGGACGAAGCACGCGGCCGAGTTGTCCGGCCGACCGAACGTCACGATGGTCGCGCCGCACCAGGGCGTGAGCCTGACGACCGGGAAACCCGAGGCCACGACGGCGGCCCCCCTCAACGAGGTCATTCCCGCGTTGGAAGACCTGCGGCTGAAACTGGCCGCCCGTTGATCACCAGAAAGAGAACGCCATGCGACGCGCGCGCCGGAACACCGTGGTAGTGCTGCACGATCTCGCCGAGGCGAAGTCGGCGATTCAACGTGAACTGGCGCAGGCCAGCGAGCAGGACGCGCCCGGGTTGCGCCGGGCATTGTCCGTGCTGACCGAAATCGGCGGTTCGGACGCGGAACTCAAGTACCGCTGGGCGGTGTCCTGCCTGCGGAAAGCGGGTGTGGAGCCGGGCGACAACAGCGCCCGGGCGATCAAGGAACTGCGCCAGGCCATGCCCGAACTGGGCTTGGCGGACGCGGCGGACGTGCTGCGTCTGGCGCAGGACCGACCGTGACCGGGAGCACCACCACGCTGGACGGGAGCCCCGTTCAGCTCCTGCACGGCTACCGCCTCGCCCTGGTCTCGGCGGTGTGTCTCGCCGGGATTTCCACGGTCGCGATGCTGGCCGTCCCACTGATCGTGAAGACCATCGTCACCGCGTTCGCCACGCACGGCCCGATCACCGGGCCCATCGCGCTGATGATCGGTGCCGCCCTGCTCGCCGCGATCACCTCCGCTTTCTCGTCCTATCTGTTGTCGTGGTTCGGCGAACGCGCCCTGCTCCGCCTGCGGTCCCGAGCCATCGAACACACCCTGCGGCTGCCGTTGAGCACCGTCCGCGGGCACGGCTCCGGCGCGCTGGTCACCCGGATCACCTCGGACACGGTCCTGTTCCGCGCGGTCCTCGACGTCGGTGTGGTGCAGCTTCCGCTGGCCGGCCTCACCGTGGTCTTCACCCTGATCGTGATGGCCCTCCTGAGCTGGCCGCTGCTCCTGGTCACCATCGCCTCGTTCGCGCTGTCCATCTTCGTGATCACCGTGGTGCTGCGCCGGGTCCGGCCCAACGTGCTCGCCCAACAGGAAGCCATGGCCGGCCTGGCTCAACGGTTCACCGCCCAACTCGCCGCGCTCGCCACGATCAAGTCCTACCGCGCGGAACGCCTGGCCGCCGACGGGCTGACCGCGGATGCCGCGCAGCTGACCAAGACCTCGCTGGGCGGCGCCCGACTCCAGGCGCTGATCTCCCCGGTGATGAACCTCGGCCAGCAGATCGCCCTGGTATCGGTGATCATCGGCGGTGGTGCGCTGATCGCCGATGGCAGACTGTCCACCGCGTCGTTCGCCGCGTTCCTGCTCTACCTGCTGCAACTGGTCTCCCCGGTCACCATGGCAGCCCTGGGCATCGGACGGCTCCAGGCCGGTTTCGCCGCGCGCACCCGGTTGCGTGACCTGCTGGCGTTGCCGGTGGAACGCGACACTCGGGCGGCACCGGAAGCCGGGACCGGTCTGGCCGGCGACACCCCGGGCACCGCCGAACTCGGGTCTGCCCCGGAAACCGGCGACGCGATCATGTTCCGGGATGTGGTGTTCTCCTACACCGGCCGCCCGGATCTGGCCGGACTCAGTTTCCGGGTCCCGCGCACCGGGCTGACCGCGATGGTCGGACCGTCCGGCGCGGGCAAGTCCACCGCGCTTGCCCTGGTGGAACGGTTCGCCTGGCCGGACTCGGGGTCGATCCACGTGTTCGGCCGCGAGGTCCGCAGCTGGCCGTTAGCCGAACTGCGCCGCCGGATCGCCTACGTCGACCAGCAGTTCACCCTGCTGGAGGGCACGGTCCGGGAGAACCTGCGGCTGGGCCGGCCGGAACCGGTCACCGACGCTGACCTGTTCGGCGCGCTCACCTCGGTCGGTCTGGCCGAGACGATCCGGGCGCTACCGGAGGGGCTGGACACGGTCCTGGGCCGGGACCACGACCTGTCCGGCGGGCAACGGCAGCGGCTCGCGCTGGCCCGCGCGCTGCTGTCCGACGCCGACCTCGTGCTGCTGGACGAGCCCACCTCACAACTCGATGGCCTCAACGAGGATCGGTTCCGCATCATTGTGGACAGTCTGGCCGCGCACCGCGCGGTCCTGGTGGTGGCACATCGGTTGTCCACCGTGCTGCACGCCGACCATGTGGTGCTGGTCAGCGCCGGGCGGATGGTCGACTCCGGTGCGCACGCGGAACTGCTGGACCGCTGCTCCCCCTACCGGGACCTGGTATCCGCCCAGACCCGCGGGTCTGGTGCATTAGCAGGAGGCAGACGTACCTGACGGCGTCGCGCTGCGCGCCTGCGGCGCCGACTCGGATCACTTCTGTCACCAGAGCGGAATTGCCACTTCCACGACACGGTGAGGCAGCATCAACGACCACGACAGCAACGATGCGTCCCACTGCTCAAGATCGAAAATTCGGCTTAACCATTCACGGGCAGCCAGGTGCTCAGCCGACATATCTACCTTGAAGCGCTCAGCGACGGCATCGGCGCTGTGATCGCTGGAGCCGTTGTCGACCACCACCATGGGAGCCCGGTCAGACAGTGCGGTCATGTGCTCCAGGGTTGCCAGCAGTTCCGATCTGGCGCTGGGCCGCCCCCGGGCACCGAGCCCGGCACCGGAGGCGATCATCGTACACCCCGGGTGCGGGTTCACCGCCCGGCGCTGGCCCCTCGACCGGTATGCGGCGGTCGCTCGCTTGCTGGCCGGGAGCGGGCGGCGGGTCGTGGTGACCGGCAGTGCGGCGGAGCGACCGCTGGCAGCCTCCGTAGCCGCCGCGGCCGGTTTGCCCGACGAGGCGGTGCTCGCCAGCCGCACCCCGCTGCCCCAGCTCGCCGCCACGGTCGCCGAGGCGTCGCTGGTCGTGTGCGGTGATACCGGCATCGCCCATCTCGCCACCGCCTACGGCACACCGTCGGTGGTGCTCTTCGGCCCGGTGTCCCCACTGCGCTGGGGGCCACCCCCAGAGCGTCCGCAGCATATTGCGCTGTGGGCCGGCACCACCGGCGACACCTTCGCCGACCGGCCCGATCCGGGCCTGCTGCGCATCACCGCAACGAGGTCATCGCCGCCGCTGAGCGGCTGACCGACCGACCACAACCAGCGGAGACCTACCGTGAGCCAGGACCAGTTCACCCAGCAGGACCCCACGGAGCACCATTCGGCATTAGTGATCGCTGAATCTGAGGCGTAGCCGTGCAGAACTGCACGGTCACAGCTCACTTTCGACGATCAACGGCGCGCTTGCCCCGGCTGACAGGTCAGCGCCGAGATGTGCGGCTGTCGGGAGGAATCTGCGTCGGCGAATCCGCCTGACTGCCCACGTCGCTGCGAGTGACCACACAGAACTTCCCCGAGTCGGTCTCCTTCCTGCGCCGAGGGGGTACCTGATCGGTGTCTGGCGCAGACGGCGATGGAGGTCCGGTGCGGTTGCAGCGAGTTGAGCCCAGCGGCCCGGGATACTCTCGTCGGCGCCGTGGGCGCGGTTTCAGCTACCACGACCAGGACGGTGCCCCCATCACCGATCCGGCCACCGTGGCGCGGATCCGGGCCCTGGCGGTGCCGCCCGCCTGGTGCGACGTCTGGATCTGCGCGCTGCCGGGCGGCCACATCCAGGCGGTGGGCACCGATGACGCAGGTCGGCGCCAGTACCGCTACCACGACGAGTGGCGGCGGCGCCGCGACGCGGACAAGCACGACCGGCCCCGACAATGCTCGGGCCAGATCTGATCCCGGTGCTCACCGACCCGGCGGGTGCGGCGCCGGAAGTGGCGGTGCTCTCGGCGATGGCCCACGGAGGCGACCCGGACCGTCGTGACGTGTTGGAGATGCTGGTCGCCGCACTCGCATCGGTCGAGACCCAGCATGCGGTCTTGTACGCTGAGTTGGTCTTCGCTGCGCTGCCGGCGGCGGCGCGAGCTCACCTGGAGGCACTGATGTCCACCCACACCCACGAGTACCTCAGCGAGTACGCGCAGAAGTTCGTCGCCCAGGGCGAGGCCAGAGGTGAGGCCAGGGGCAAGGCGGCGGCGGTGCTCGCGGTTCTTGATGCCCAGGGCATCGCGGTGCCCCACACCGCCCGCGCCCGCATCGGCGAGTGCGACGATCCCCACCAGCTCGACGTCTGGGTACGTCGGGCGGCCACCGCCGACTCGGTCAAGGACCTGTTCGATGACCCTCGAACCGCCCACTGAACTGGCCGAGACCGACGTGGTCGCCGCGCTGCGCTCCGGGGATGTCGCTTCGGGCGGTCTGTTCGGTGCGTCCGGGAGCGGGTTCGCGGCGGCGGGAGGTGGCGGTCATCGGGCTCCCCATAGGTAGCGTTCGATCTCGATGTCGCCGTGGTTGATGTGGGTATGCCCGGACCAGTAGGCCTTGCTGATCGAGTGGGTGGGCACGACGCGCAGTCGCAGCAACGCGTCCAGCCAGGTGCCTGCTCGGCGAGCAGGGCCCCGAGCCTGGTGGTGTTCCCGGCGCCGGGGGTCCCTCCAGGATGATCAGCCGGTGGCCTCAGCCCGTCGTTCGGTGAGCGCGGCGAGCAGGGTGGGGGTCAGGTTCAGCACCTGCTCGGTTAGAGGCCGGTCGATCGCAATGGCCCACTGCAGGATCCAGCGGGCCCGCCAGCCGAACACGGTTCTATGCAATTTCGGGCTCGTGGTGGATTTTCGGACGACCAGGACCAGGGTAGGTTGGTCTGAATCTCACCCCTCAACGGGATTCGGGTTGCCAGCTCCGTCCCGGGCTGCGTCGGCGAATGCGCGCTCGGCAAGCGGGTCCTGCGCCAAGCTCGCGGCAACCTCCGGGTCGTCCATCGGGCGCTCGTCGTCGACGGGTTCAATGCTCGTGTCGACGTAGTGAACGGCGGCTTCCTCGGCGGACGCGGCGCCCCCGTCAAGGCCTTCGTCGACACCAGCCATCGCGTCCGGCGTCTGGAGGGCAGCACCCTCGTCGGCGATCGAGATCCGCCCGGCGCGGTCGGTGTCCGTGAAGGCCTGCTCGGGCTGTTCGCGGCGCAATCGGTCACCGAGCGACTCACCCGCAAGCTGGCCGGCCGCAGTCACGGCGTCATCGTCGAGGCCGTAGGGCCGGTCCGGTGGAATGTAGCCGGCATCCAGCGGGTCGGCGCCCGGTGGTCCGATCAGGGTCTCCGCTGTGTCATCCTGGACCGCGTCTGCGATGTCCGCGGCCTCGGGCTGGTCCTCGTAGTCGCGCTGCGCCATCACCTTCGGTCCCCTCTGCTCTGCGGGCGGTGGGATAGCGGTTACCCGGGTAGCTTCGTCGCCAGCACGTCGAGCTTGTCGATCACGGGCGCCGCCGCGAACAGATCGGGTGCCTGGGCCATCAGTGCCTCCGCGACCCTTCCGGAGAGGTGGGCGTCGCGGCCCGCGTCGTCTACGAAGACGTCGAAGATTCCGTAAGTAGACGCACCAAGCCTGATGGCGAACCAAGCGGTCGTGCCCGGCTCCTGGTTGACCAACGCCAGGCCGCCGTTGAGGAAGTCCTCTACAGCTGCCTCCTTGCCGGGTTTGGCTTCCAACGTGACCAGTAGTCCCACCGTGGGAATGTCCGCCATCGTGATCGCTCCTTCTCCTCGGTAACTGACCAGACAAGACTTCCCCCTCCCGGCCCGGGCCCAAACCCGCCATGCTTGTCGCACAGCGGAGCCGAGGAATCTGATTGATTGATGACGCGTTGCGATCAGGGGATGCAGGCCAACAGGACTAAGCCTCGGCGTGCGTGGCTGCCCGTGTGGTCGGCGGTGGCAGCGATGCGCGCGGTGCGCGCCGCGATCGTCATTCCTGCGCTGTTCGCCATCACCTATGTGGGCATCGGCGACGTACAGATGGCTACCTTCGCCGCGTTCGGAGGTTTCGCGAGCCTCGTCCTGGCCGATTTCGGGGGAACCCGCCGGAACACCGCACTCGCCCACCTGGGCTTGGCCGTGGCGGGCAGCGTCCTGCTGGTCGTGGGGACCGTGGTCAGCTCCTCCGCAGCGCTGGCCGTGATCGTCACCGCCGTCGTGACCTTCATCGTGCTCTTCACCGGGATGACCGGCCCCAACGCCGCCTCCGGGGTGACCGCGGCGCTGCTGGCCTACGTGCTGCCCGCCGCTTCGCCTGGCACCGTCGAGATGATCCCTTCCCGGCTGGCGGGATGGTGGCTGGCCTCGCTGGTAGCGACTGCCGCCGTCGTGCTGCTGTCCCCGCCACCGCCGGAGAACCGGCTGCGGGCTGCGGCGGCGGCCACGGCTATGGCACTGGCCGACCAGTTGGCGGCCGCACTTCGCGGGGAGGCGTCCCTCGCTCACCGGGCAGCTGCGCTTGACGCCAAACACCAGCTGCTGGCCACCTTCACCGTCACCCCCTACCAGCAGACCGGGCTCGCCACCGCTGACCAGGCCCTGGCCAACGTGGTGGAGATGCTCGAGTGGTGCACGTCGATGAGCTGTGACGCCGTGGGTGAGGTAGGTGATCTCGGCTCGTCCGCGCCGGCGGACCGCGCGCTGTTCGTCGCGACCGGTGCCACGCTGCGCGATGTCGTGCAGCTGCTGCGCGGCGAGGCGGTCGTGGTCGATTTCGATCGGTTGGCCCGGTGCCAGGCTGATAGCGCGACCCAGCTGCGCCAGCTCGATCCTGAGGGCGCCGGCTACCGGGAGTCGGTCCGGCTGTCCTTCCAGGCCCGCACCATTGCCGCGGCCACCTACGGGGCGGCCGCCGATGCGTTGATCGTTGCCGGTAGGGCTGACGCCCGGACCGTCGCCGCTCAACGGCGCCGCTGGTATGGGCAGCCCGCGGAGCGGCAGCCTGTCGAAGGCCGGCTGGGGGGCCTGGGCGGCGCCCTTATCATCGCTGCCCGCCACGCCAGCCTGCGCTCGGTGTGGTTGCGCAACAGCATGCGCGGTGCGCTGGCCCTGGCCGCCGCGATCGCCGTCGCAGATCTGGGCAACGTCGAGCACGGCTTCTGGGTGGTGCTCGCGACGCTGTCCGTGCTCCGCACCAACGCGGCCTCGACCAGATCTGCGGCAGCGTGGGCGTTGGTCGGCACCGTAGCCGGGTTCGCGATCGGCGCTGCGGTGATCCTGAGCCTGGGCGTCAGCCCTACCGTGCTGTGGGTGGCGTTGCCGATCGCGGTGCTGGTGGCCTCCTACGCACCGGGCACGGCCCCGTTCGCGGCTGGGCAGGCTGCGTTCACCGTCGTCGTCGCCATCCTGTTCAACCTGTTGGTGCCGGTCGGGGTGGCGGTCGACATCCAGCGGATTGAGGCCGTGGCCATCGGGTGCGCGGTCAGCCTGGTCGTCGGAATCCTGGTCTGGCCTCGGGGGGCCGGGAGCGTGGTCGGGGAGGACCTATCCGAAGCCTTCCACTACGGCGGCGCCTACCTGGCCCAGGCGGCCGGTTGGGCACTTGGCCTGCGCCATCAGCTGCCGGATGCGGCCTCCTCCGCGGTGACGGCCGGGCTGCGGCTGGATGAGGCACTACGCGGTTTCCTGGCCGAACGGGGGACCAAGCGGATGGCCAAGGAGGATCTGTGGCGCCTGGTCGGTGGCGCCATGCGGCTGCGGCTGATCGCCCACTCGCTGGCCGGGCTGCCCCATCCGGTCGAGAATCCCGACCCGGCCCGCAAGGTTCTCGGCGCGCAGGCGACGGCGCTGGCGGGCTGGTATGACCGCCTCGCTACCGCCCTCGGCCCTCCCGGCCACGGGGAAGCGGTCCGGTTGGAGGTCCCTGCACTGCCGAGTCCGCTCGATGGCGCGGCACGGGACACATCGTCGCAGCACCTCTCGTGCACCTTGTGGGTTGACGAGCACATTCAGAACCTTGGAGCGCACCTGAGTGAGCTGGTCGGACCGGCCCGGCAGGTGCGAGAGCAGTGGCGCACACCCTGGTGGCGCTGACCGCTCGCCGGTGAAACGCCCGGCAGGCAGGATCTCCTGACATGGGGCTCGCTGCGGTGCTGGTGCTCTCGGTGTTCGTCGCCTGCGCGGTGGAGGCCGTCGAGGCGCTGACCATCGTCCTCGCCGTGGGCACCGCCCGAGGATGGCGCGCGACGCTCAGTGGCGTCATCGCCGCGCTCGTGCTGCTGGCAGCGGTGGTGGGGGTGGTGGGGCCGGCGGTGACAGTTCTGCCGCTGGAAGTACTGCGGCTGGTGGTCGGCGGCCTGCTGCTGGTATTCGGGTTGCAGTGGCTGCGCAAGGCGGTGCTGCGCGCCGGTGGTCAGCTGGCACTGCACGATGAGGACGCGATCTACTCTCGCGAGCTGCGAGCGGCCCAGTCCGGCGCAGACACCCGACGCCGCGCCGTCATCGAGGATCCTTACGCGTTCACCGTGGCGTTCAAGGGCGTCCTGCTTGAAGGCCTGGAAGTGGTGGTGATCGTGATCACGTTCGGGGCCAATCAGGGCAGCATCGGGCTCGCCGCGCTCGGAGCCGGCGCGGCGGTGCTCATCGTGACCGGGCTGGGCGTGCTACTCCGGCAGCCACTGGCGCGGGTTCCCGAGAACACGACGAAGTTCGCGGTCGGCGCGATGCTCACCACGTTCGGCACCTTCTGGGGTGCGGAGGGCGCTGGCGTGCAGTGGCCCGGTGGGGACGCGGCGCTACTGGTGCTGCTGGCCCTCGTGCTGGCCGGCGCCGGCGCGGCCGTCGCCGCACTGCGCCGACTGCCACCTCGGGGCCGACTGCCACCTCGGGGCCGACTGCCACCTCGGGGCCGACTGCCACGTCAGGGCCGGCTGCCGCGGCGGGCGGGCTGATGCGCTGGCTGCAGGTCATCGCTGATCTCGTGCTCGGCGACGACTGGGTGATCGCCGCCGGGGTAGCCATCGCGCTGGGCCTGACTGCCTTGCTCGCTACTACCGCAGTCCCGGCCTGGTGGTTTCTCCCGCTGGCTGTGCTCGGGTTGCTTGCGTTGTCGCTGACCCGTGCGCTGCGCCGTAACCGGTAGTCCGGCTAGGAGGCACCGAGATGTGGATCATTTCGGTGACGCGCCGGTAGCCGGCGGAGTGGTAGATGCGTTCTTCCGCCTCTCCGGCTGGCGTCAGGAATGGGGTGGTGATACCGACGGTGGGACAAGACCGGGTGAGCAACGCGGTGAGTGCCGCCGCGATCCCGCGCCGCCGGTAAGGGGCACGGACGCCGATCGCGGCGAGCTCGCTGATTCCGTCATGAGGTGGGGGTAAGAGCCCGCCGCCCACCACGCAGCCGGTGGTGGTGTCCCGGGCGAGGGCGACGATGCCCCCGTTGTCAACGGTGCCCCGGAGCCGGGCGACGTCGTGATCGGTGGTCTCCGGCTGGCCGTAAGCCTCGTTCTGCGCGTCGGCAACCTGGCTCAGCTGCTCGTCGGTGGTGGCCAGAGTGAGTTCGATCTCCGTGGCGAGCGGACGGGCGGTTGCGTGGGTGGGCAGGCAGCTCATCACCGGTAACCGGCGCTCCAGAACGAATCCGGCGGCGAGCAAGGCGGGCTCAACGGCGGGACAGAGCCCCGGTAGGTATTCCAGCCGCGGAATGCGGCTCCGGCCGAGGAATGCCTCGATCAATTCCGTGACCTGCGCCGGTGTGGGATCGGCGCGGTCGTCGGGAATAGCGTAATTGCGGAACAGGCCGTTATCGCCATCGTCGAAGGATGCCAGGAATGGACCGGCGCGGTGCGCTCGCGGGCCGGCAAGGGCGCGCAGGTAGGCGTGCAGGCGGTACTCGAACACAGGAGGAACCTCTCGTTTGTCAAACAACAGCGGACAAGGAACGGGCCGCTGTTGTCGAACCGACAGTGAACTGGGCCACACGTCCTACGACGTCTGGCGCTCAGCGGCCCTCAGGGCGCGCTGGCAAATGGCCTCAGTCCTCCTGGACTCAGTGAGAGGAGCTCCCACTCTATCGCGCCGGACGGAGCTGCCGCGAGGGCATTATCGACAGCTACCGGTGACGGCGCTGCTACCGAAAATCTGGGCGATCGCCAGCGGGTTCATATAGTCCTCGTAGGACACGATCTCACCGTTGCACACGCGGATCACACCGAGCGCGCGCACCCGGTACGGCTGGCCGGTAACCCGGGACGATCTGCACGCCGCGTTCGGGGCGCTGCTGTTGCGGGCTCAGCGGGCGGGCGCGGTGCGCAGCGACATCGCGGTGAGCGATCTCCTCGCCCTGCTGAAGGGGCTGCGCGCGACTGTGCAGGCCAGCGACGACCACGGCTTGCGCGCCAGGGTGCTGGCCGTCCTGTGCGACGGCCTTCGCCCGACCGCTCTGGGTGCGCCGAGTTCGACACCAGGGTCGTCGATCTCAGGGTGAACAGCCCCCCTGTCGAACTCGGCGACAAGAGACCGGCACGCCACGGGGAACTATCGGCCGGGTCGCTGGGCGGACCAGAGGGCACCTCGCACTACCAGTTCTTTGAAGCGCGCCGCGGATCCTCCGGTGAGCACCATCTCATGGGGACTGTCGTCGGCGTGCACGAACTGGATCAGGCCATCCCGGCGCCCGAGGCTGATGCACTGGATGACATAGCGGAATTTCAGCGGTTTGGGCTCCCGCCCGCCTAGCCGGGCGGTGATCGCATCTGCCGCGCACTGCGCGGTGGGGAGCCCGGTCCCGCACGCCATCCGCAATTCCTGCCCGCCCACCCGGCGCGCCGCAGCACTGTCGCCGACTGCGTAGATCTCCGGGTGGGAGCGCGAGCGCAGGGTGTGATCGACGAGGATGCGCCCGTGGCCGTTCACGGCGAGCCCGGACTGGGTGGCGAGCGCCGGAACGACGAATCCGGTGGCCCACACGGTGAGCTCGGCGCCGATTGTGCGGCCATCAGCCAGCACCACCGCGTCGGGGCGAACCCGGGTCACCCTCGCGCCGGTGTGCACCTCGATTCCCAACCGGTCGAATACCCGCTGCAGGTGCGCGCGACCCCGTGCCGACAGCCCGCCACCCAGCTCTCCCGCGGTCACCAGTTGCACCCGCAGCGCTGGGTAGGTCTCGGCGAGCTCGGTCGCCGTCTCGATGCCGGTCAGCCCGCCACCGACGACCGCGAGGACGCCTCGTTCGGCGGCAAGATCCGGCACCCGCTTGCGGAGTTCCCGCGCGCTGTCGAGGTCGGCCACGGTAAGGGCGTGCTCGGCCGCGCCCGCCACGCTGCCGGTATCGGCCGCGCTGCCCAGCGCGTACACGAGCGTGTCGTAGCCCACGGTGGTATGGTCCACAGTAGACTGATCTAGCTGAACCTGACGACGCTCCGGATCCAGGGCCTGCGCCCGGCCGATGACAAGCTCGACGCCTGCACCACGCAGGCATTCGCGCAGCGCGTGTTCGCGCGGCTGCTGGCCGGCAGCGATCTGATGCAGCCGGATCCGTTCGACGAACTGGGCCCGGGCGTTGACGAGCGTCACGTGGGCGTCCCGGACCTGGTGGGCAATCCGGTTCGCCGCGGTGAGACCCGCGTATCCGGCCCCGAGAACCACAATGCGATGAGTCACCGATCGTCTCCTTCCACTGGTGAGGTCATCGCTTGGACCAGATTGCGCAGCCATTCCTGACAACGCGCCGCAGTGGCCTTCCTCACAGCACCTGCGCGGCGAGGAAAGTGAGCTTGTCCGGGTTGGCGACGGTGTGCACGGCCACCACCCGCTCGCCGGACACGTCCAGCACCATCGCGGCGAGCAGTTGCCCATCGACGATTCCGAGGATGCCCGGCTGACCGTTCACTTCGGTCACGGCAATCCTCAGGCCTGGAACATCTCGGCTGATCCTGACGAGGTAGCGTGCCACGCGCGCCGCACCGTGGACGGGGCGTCGCGCGGCCGCGATCTTACCGCCACCGTCGGCCCACGCGACCACATCAGCGGCCAGCAAGCTCTCCAACGCGGCGAGGTCACCGCCCCGCGCGGCGGCGAGGAACTTCTCCGCAATCCGACGTCCCTGCTCGCGGGAGGCCATGAAACGCGGCCGCTGCTCGGTCACATGTAGCCGCGCCCGCCGGTAGAGCTGCTGGCAGTTCGCCTCGGTCAGCTCGAGCATCTCGGCGATCTCGCGGTGGCTGTACTCGAACGCTTCTCGCAGCACGAACACCGCTCGCTCCGGCGGCGTCAGCCGTTCCAGCAGCAGGAGAAAGGCCAGCGACACCGACTCGCGTTGCTCAGCGCGATCCAGCGGTCCCAGCGCGGAATCCGCCGTCAGCACCGGTTCTGGCAACCACGGGCCTGGGTAGCTCTCGCGGCGGGCGCGGGCTGAGCTGAGCCTCGTGAGGCACAGGTTGGTCAGCACCTTGATCAGCCAGGCGGCGGGGCGCTGGAGTGTCGCGAGATCGGCGGCGTGCCAGCGCAGAAACGTGTCCTGGACTACGTCCTGGGCCTCACTCGCCGAGCCCAGCATGCGGTAGGCAACCGCGAACAGCCGTGGTCGCTGCGCTTCGAACTCCCGCAACTCCTCCGGCTCGACCGGCACGGATCGAGCCTACGCGTCCAGCCTGCCAGCGCGGTGCTACTCCGGGGTCTTGACCACGCCGATCAGGTGGCCCTCGGGGTCGTGGAACAAGCCGATCTCGATGTCTTCCATGACCTTTTCCGGGCCCATCACCCGCGACCCGCCGAGGCTCTCGGCCTGGGCCAGCGCAGCTTCGACGTCAGGCACCCCGACGTAGAAGGTCACGTGACCGCCGTAACCCTCCGGAACCACACCGATGCCACCCCCGATTCCGGCGCCATCGGCTGGCACGGTTCCGTAGTTCATCGGGTTGTCGGCGTTGATCGTCCACCCGAAGAGACCAGAGTAGAACGACCTCAGCCCAGCGCCGTCCTTGCCCATGACCTCGAAGTGCACTACCGGCCGTCCCATGGTGTCTCCTCTCCGCGCCGGCGAAACCAGCGCACCCGATCGTCAGCTTGCTCCACTACGACGACAGCTTCCAGCGGACCTTATCGGTCGCCGCCGCACCGATAGTGCCCCCTGGGGACAGCACGCGCAGACGGTACTGGTCAGGGGGTGATCGGGACGATGACCCGGCCGAGCGGAGTGAGGGATACCGGGACCAGCTTGAGGTTCGCCACGGCCAGCGGGATGCCGATGATCGTCAGCGCCAGCGCGATGGCGGTGACCACATGGCCGATGGCCAGCCAGATACCGGCGACGATGATCCAGATCACATTGCCGATCACTGAAGGTGCCCCGGCGCCGGCGCGTCGCTGGATCGTCCGACCGAAGGGCCACAACGCGAAGTTGGCGATCCGGAAGGAAGCCAGGCCGAACGGAATGGTGATGATCAGCAAGCAGCACACGATACCGGCGAGCATGTAGGCCAGCGCCATCCAGAGGCCACACAGCAACAACCAGATGATATTGAGCAGCGTCCGCACACCATCCATCCTGCCAAACCCCCGATAGCTCGCTCGATTCATCTCAGCTATTTCGCGGGCGGCGAACACATGATCTTGATAACCAGGCTCTCTGTGATACCGAGCTGCGGAGTGTTCTCGCGGGCACGCTCTGCGACCTGTCGGGGAGTCAACCCCATACCGTGATACAGCCGCACAATCTTTTCCTGCTCACGGGTCCACGGACGGCGAGCAGGTGCCCTCCGGTTTGGCGAGCCGCTCGACCCGCGTTGCCTACTCGGCACGTCGCCACCGGTCCGCGGGGATCGGTAGCTGATCCCCAGGCCACTGTCCTTCTTGGCGAACTCGCCGGCCTCCGCTCGTTGCCTGAGCTCTTCTGCATCACCAACGAGGAATGTGTCAGCGCTCTTGTTCACGCCGACAGCAGTGATTGTCAGACCCTTGTGATGCTTGGCTTGACACTGCTTCTTTGTGCAATATTTGTACCCGAGTTCGGCGCGTTCAGGGAGAAGTTTATCGCCGCACTCGATGCATTTAACCGTCAATCCACATTCTCCACTACGTTCGCCCCGGTCCCCGCCAGTGTCAACCGCCTCATCCGGTAGTAAATTCCAGTACATCCCCGCCCTGCTGGCAGCTATGATCAGGTGGCTTTGGGTCGCGCGAAGGACTCGTGGCCGACCGCGACCGGCCGGGCACGTACCGTCGTCATGGTGAGGTGGTTATGAGAACTGCTTATCATGTTCTGGCATACCTGATAGCTCTCGAGGTTGTCATTCAGGCCGCGGTGATCTCCTTCGCGGTGTTCGGGCTCGGCAAGTGGATCAACGACGGCGGAGTCATGGACAAGGCAGCGATGGAAAGCCACTCGGCGGAGTTCACCGGGGTCATCGGCTTCCCGATCCACAGCGTCAACGGGCAGATGGTCGTCCCGGTCCTCGGCATCCTGCTGCTCCTGGCCTCCTTTTTCGCCAAGGTCCCGAAGGGCATCATGTGGGCCGGGCTGGTGCTCGTGCTGGTCATCGCCCAGGTGTTCCTGGGGATCTTCGGCGCCGGCATTCCAGAGCTCGGTGTGCTACACGGCCTCAACGCCCTGGTGCTGTTCGCGGTCGCGGTCATCGCAGCGCGCCGGGCGAGGGTGCCAGCCGAACTGAGCGTCGCCGCCCCGCTCGGAGCGGCGCGCGTCGCCTAGCGTGGCGAATACCCGAGCGGCGTCACGATGACGGGTCGCCGGCGCAGCGTGCTGGCGATTCTGGCCGCCCTCGCGGTGCTCGCGCCGCTGGGGTGGCTGTGGCAGGCGAGCCTGCTGCCAGGCACCTACTCGGTGATGGACATGGGGTACGCCGAGCATGGCGGCGGCCCGCAGCACCAGATGTCCGCACCGGCCCGCAGCGTGGCCTCGTTGACCGACGCCACGCCCGGAGCGCCCGACGTCGCGCTCACCTTGGTCGCGCGCAAGCAGAGGGTGCCGCTCGCTTCCGGCCGGGAGATCGACGGCTACACCCTGAACGGCACCTCACCGGGGCCGGTCATCCGGGCCACGCAGGGGCAGCTCATCGTGGTCCGGCTGGTCAACGAGTCGGTTCCCGGGGGGGTCACGCTGCACTGGCACGGCGTCAACGTGCCCAACGCCGACGACGGCGTCGCCGGCGTGACCCAGGACGCGGTACGACCTGGCGGTGAGTTCACCTACCGGTTCCGGGTCACCCAGATCGGGACGTTCTGGTATCACTCCCACCAGGTGTCTCATGAGCAGGTCCAGCGGGGCCTGTTCGGCGCACTGGTGATCACCGCACCCGGCGACGCCAACCCGGACGCCCTCGCGCTCGTGCACATCTACGACGGGCAACGCACTGTCAACGGGCGCTCCGGCGGCGTGCCGGTCACCGCGGCACCCGGCAGCCGGGTCCGGGTGCGGGTGATCAATACCGACAATGGCCCGATGCCGGTGTGGGTGGCCGGCGCCTCGTACCGGCTCGTCGCGGTGGACGGAACCGACCTGCACGAGCCGACGCCGGTCAAGGGGGCAGCCGTGGAGGTGACCGCTGGGGGCCGAGCCGACCTGGAGATCGTCATGCCCCCGGACGGGTCCGGCGTTCGCGTCGAGATGGGCGGCCCGACGTCGCTAGAGCTCGGTACCGCGCCGCCGCACGCGGCGCAGCCGGCGCAGGTGCTGGACCTGCTGAGCTACGGCGCGCCTGCCCCGCTCGGGTTCGATCCGGCCGCCGCGACCCGCCGGTTCGGTTACGCGATCGGCCGCCGACCCGGGTTCGTCGATGGCCGGCCGGGCGTCTGGTGGACGATCAACGGGCACATGTTCCCCGACGTGCCGATGTACATGGTCACCCAGGGCGACGTGGTCACCATGCACATCTCGAACTCCAGCGGTGAACTGCACCCGATGCACCTGCACGGGCATCACGCGGTCGTGCTGAGCAGAAACGGCGTGCGGGCCACCGGGAGCCCGTGGTGGGTAGACTCGCTCAATGTCGGTGACGGCGAGTCCTATGACATCGCCTTCCTCGCCAACAATCCTGGGCTGTGGATGGACCACTGCCACAACCTGACCCACGCCGCCGAGGGCCTCGTGGCGCACCTGATGTACGAAGGCGTGACCGAGCCCTACACCGTGGGCGGCACACCGGCCAACCAGCCGGAGTGATCAGCTGGTCTCGCGCTCGCGGGCCTTGCGGGTCTCCCGCTCGCTGGCCTTGCGCAGAGCGTCCACCAGCTCGCCCTTGTTCATCGACGAGCGGCCCCGCACCCCCAACCTCTTAGCCTGGTCGAGAAGCTCCTGCTTGCGCGCATTCGCGTTGACACCGCCAGCGGTTTCACCGCTGGGCGGCTGCCCGGTCCCGGGGTCAACACCGCCCGCAGAACGCTCGTCTGACGGGCCTTTGCCCTCCTTCGGCTCCCAATGGTCGCCGACCTTCTGGTGGGTGTGTTTCAGCGCCGCGTAGGCGGTCCGGTGCGACCGCTCGCCCTCACCGTAGGTCTCGACCGCGGAGTCATGCGCCTTCGACCAGGTCCGCTGCGCCTTGTCCGGGGAGCGTTGCAGCGTGCTGGGCAACTCTTCCTTGGCCGGCACCGGCCTCACCTCCTGTGCACGATGGCTCATCACCGGGATACCCGTCGCAGCAAGACCTGACACCCGGCGCGGAGGTCACCGCAAATCCGCCCGCAGCTCTCACCGCCTACCAGGCGCCGACCAACCACATCACGGCGAGCACGATTCCAGCCACGGCTACCACACCTACCGCCAGCAGTGCCCAACCAACGGCCCCACCACGAGGGTCATCCGTGCGGTCTAGCTCCGGCAAGCAGGACTCGACGTGCTCCGGCTCGATCACCGCTCCTCCTGCCGTGAAGGCCAGGGCTCACAACTCTGGCTCTATCATAGGCCGCGAGCGAGCACGTCGGCTGCGGTGGGCATGGCATCGATCTCGGCTCGGATGCGGCCCGCTGCGGCCTCGAACTCCGGTTCGAAGATCAGGCGCCTGGCGGCGGCAGTGACCGCGTCCGCGGCGAGCTCGTCGGGACTCAGCGAGAGTGCCACGCGAGCGTTCTGGCAAGCGGCTGCGTTCATGAACTGGTCGGCGCCCTGCGGCAGGATCAGCTGGGGTAGTCCGTGCGCAAGTGCCCCGAGCATGATGCCCGCCCCGCCGTGGGACACGACGAAGCTGCAGCGCTTCAGCAGGAGGGTGTGCGGGATGTAGGGCTCAAGCAGCACATGCCGGGGCTGCGGCCCGAACCGAGCGGGGTCCGTGTCGGGCCCGGTCGTGACGACCAGGTTCAGCGGTAGCTCGCGCAGCCCGGCGATTGCGGTCTCGAGCACGCCGGGTGCCTCATTAAAGATCGTACCGAGGGTCAGGTGAATAGTCTGTGGATGCGGCAGAGCGGCTAGCGCCTCGGGCAACCGCTCGCCCTCCGCGGGCTCGCCCGCCACCGGGCGTAGTGGCGTGGTTCGCTGCCAGGCCGGCTCACCGTCATAGCGCACGCCCGGCGGGCTGATGTCCAGGTACGTGGCGAGCCTGATCTCCTCGGCGAGCCCGGGCACATCCCACTGCTCGCACAGCCTCGCAAAGCCCGGCGCGAACAATGCCTCCCACATGTGGGCCGACGGCATGGGCCCGAGGCCGTGCACGACGTGGCGGGCACCGCTTAGCGTCGCGGCGAGCGCGCCGGCCAACTCGGTGACCTCGTGCACGACGATGTCGGGTCGCCACTGCTGGGCCCGCGGGACCAGCTCGACCGCACGCTTGGCTGCGGAGTCGACGAACACGCCCTCGATCTGCGACCGCATCCGCGCCTCGGAAGGAAGCTCGGCCAGGTTCGGGAGGGTCACCCGGACGGACGCGTCGGTCTCCGCGCGGCTGGGACCGACCAGCCAGGTCTCGTAACCCCGGCGCTCGATCTCGGGCGCCAGCTCGGCGCCGGTCGCGAAGGCCACATCGTGGCCAGCCAGCCGCGCCTGGTGCGCCAGCGGCAATATCGGGTTGACGTGCCCGTAGGCGGGGCAGCTGGTGAACAGGATGCGCATGGGAATCTCCAGATCGGGTGTGCCCACTATCGATGGGTACGGTTGGACAGAGATTGGCGGCAGCTTGGAGCCGGGGACCGGGCAGCGTCCCAATCCGGGACGGGGACGTGGCGGGAGAAAACCAGCCTGACGTCGGTGCCCGGGGCGCCCGGCCCGGCTGGAGCGCGCGGCGTAGCTGGGAGACGAAAAGCGTGTCTGGTGGATCTTAGGATGGGGTCTGGGGGCCTCTGCGCCTCCCGAACTCAACAGCAGCGTTGCTGGGGCTTGATCAAAAAGCTCTGCGCCGGCAGCGATCTCTTAGCGGCCGGGTTGATCGCTGATGGCCTGCCCGTGGTGTTCCCGGCTGTGAGAGGTGGATCTCCAGACCGTCCGGGTCGTGGAAGATCACGATCCAGCCGATCGTCGCGAGTTCGACCTTGTGTGCGATGCCCAGCTCGTCCACCGGCGCGGCAAGACCCGGCCCACACCCGGTTACCGGCGGGCCGTTCGAGTGTCCTCGATCAGTCGAACTCTCCGGCACACACTCCGGCGGTGAAGCTGACCCACCCGGCTGGTGTGACGATCAGCGCCGGACCCCCCGGTGCCTTGCTGTCCCGCACCGCCCGGTGCCCGTCGGCCAGTTCGGCGACCTCTACGCAGGCGCCGCCGTTGCCGTTGCTGTAGCTGCTCTTGTGCCATGTGACGCGGTCGATGGTCATGGTGCACTTCCTGTTACTCGCTCGCCCTATAACTCTGCTGCCAGCCTAGCCACCAGCTGCCGCGATTCGGCAGCGGACAGGGCAGTGCTGCTGAGTTGTTCAAACATCGCGGCGTAGCGGTCGACGTCTGCGGGTCGCTCCAGGTAGAGCGCGCCCCGATCGACCTCCAGGTAGACGCAGTTCATGCTCAGGGTGCCGGCGAAGCGCAGCAACGTGAAGGCCGCCCCGATCGACGGGTGCGCCCCGGCGCTGAACGGCTGTACCAAGACGGTGACATGCGGCAATTGCGCGACTTCTTTGAGGTGGTCCAACTGCTCGCGCATGACCGCCGGACCGCCGACCAGGCGGCGCAGCACTGCTTCATCGAGTACCACCCGCAAACGGGGGGCCCGGTCGCCGAAGAGGCGCTCCTGCCGGGCGGTGCGGAACGCCACCAACCGGGCCAGTTCCTCGGCGTCCGCCCCGGGGCGGGTTGCGGCCGTGATGGCCTCGGCGTAGGCGGGAGTCTGGAACAGACCGAGCATGAGCCCGCTCTCGTAGACCCACAGCTCAGAGGCGTCCTCTTCCAGGCCCACGTAGGTACGCACCCAGTCGGGCACGGTGTCGCCGTAAGCGGCCCACCATCCGCGCTGGTTCGCCTCCCGGGCCAGCCGGAGCAGGGTGTCCGCGTCAGGTGCACCCACACCGTAGAGCTGGGTCAGCAGCCGCACATGGGTGCCCTTGATGGCCTGCCGACCGAGCTCGATCTTCGACAGGGTCGAGGTCGAGATCTCCAGCCAGTCGGCTGCCTCGCGAGGTGTCTTTCCGGCACTCTCGCGTAAGCGCCGTAACTCCAGGCCCAGCTGTCGGCGACGGACGGTCGGTCCACGCGTGGCGCTCATGACAGCGCATTGTGCTCTGTCGCCACGACGGAAGCGCACGGATTCACCCGATCGCGACATACCTCGACGACATTTCGTCAGATAGGTTTCGTTTCGTCGGTGTCCTGCCGCTTCGGCGTCTGGGCCTCGACACGTCCACCCCGGGCGGATCGCTCGCCCAGAGTCGCCGCTCGGGGTGGGGCGCCCCCCCCCCGCCCCCCCCCCCGCCCCGCGGGCGCGGCGGGGGGTGGGCCGCCCGGCCCTCGCCCCGAACGGGGCCGGGCGGCACCTAACCGAGGGAGGCGGGCAGCGCGTGGGGAGACACAGCAAGCGACACCAGCAGGCATCGCGGGGACGTGCTGTGGAGATGGTGGACGCGCGGACCTGCACGGTGCACCTGCTGACTCTCGACGCCGTCGCTGCGACCACCCCCGACGGTCGCTGCCTGGCGATGTGCGGCAGTTCTGTGCTGCCCGCCGCTCTCGTTGAACCTGGGGGCAACCGCTGCCCGACGTGCCTCCCGAGCGCTATCCCAGCCCAGCGGTCGAGGGCTTTACCGTGAGTTGCTCACCAGCGCCTGACGAGAGCTGCCCGGGCTGCGGGGAGCTGGCGGGCGTCGAGCAGACCAGTTCCCCGCCCCGCGTGCGGGCGTGGACGTGCACGACATGCGGCATGGAGTGGGCGATCAGCGTGGTCAACCCCCACTTGCGTGGCGTCTACCTGGCCGACCTCGGGGCCGCCGAGGAGATCGGGCGACTGCACTGGGAGCTGCGGCAGGTTGTCAGGCTGGCTAACGATGCACCCACGCTGACCGACCAGCAGCTGAGGGAACGGCTACTGGCACTGGCCGTGTCGTGTACCCGGTGAGCGAGTCGTGCAGCTCGACTCAGTGAGGACCGTGAGAGCGGGTTGAAGACTACCCGGGAGAGTGTTCATTCCCGAGGTGATCTGGCACGGTATTACGGGCAACGCTCGTCGAGCTTGACCGCGCCGAAGTCGATGCGAGTGCCAGCATCGATGGTGCGATCCACCGGCACATTCTGCGAGCAGACCTTCCAGTTCCTGTCCAGCACCTGGTGGCGGCCGGCACCCGTGACGTCGTGCGATCTCGTCACCGCGATGGCGAATCCCGTCAGTCTCTGCACCGCGTCCTGAGCGTCTTGCAGGTTCGAGCCCACCAGATTTGGCATCGTCCAACTCCCTGGCGAGCCCGCCCGGGGCGCTGCGGGAGAGACCGCCGACGGCGGTGCGGGCGAGGTTGTCGAGGGCGCGACAGCGGGAGTGACCGGGGGAAGCGCAACGGGCGGGCTGGCGCTGGCACACGCTGCCAACCCGGCTCCAAACAGGACCGAAATAGCTAGCGTCCTCGCCACGCCGCCTTTTGCGCAGATTCTGAGCCTCCCCAGTATTGAAGCGCTGGGACCCAGTATCTCAGCGGGGGACATTCCGAGGCGGCCGGGTGGCCAGCCACTGCTGCACCGGCATGCTCTGGGGGGAGGCATACCCGGTCGGCAGCAGGATCTCGCCGAGGTTGGTGCGGTAGTAGACCTGCCAGGCGTGGAAACCCAGGAACGTGCGCTCGTCAGCCTGCATCAGCGCGGCGTAGTGCCGCACCGCACGGACATAACGGGTGTCGTTGTTGTAGCGGAACAGGGCGTTGTCGAGCCCGGCGTCGGTGCCCTTGCCGGCGCCATTGATGGCCAGGTAATTGGCCGCACCGAGGATCGCGTCGCGGGTGTTCCACACGTCGCCGCCGAGGCCGTAACGCGCCCAGGTGGCAGGCATGAACTGCATCGGACCCTGCGCCCCGGCGGTGGACAGACCGATGATCCGACCCAACCTGGTCTCGATCAGATGCACCGCGGCGAGCACCGGCCATGGAACACCGAAGCGTCCCTGCGCCTCGGCGTAGTACGCGCGCAGCTGCGGCACGGCGGGTGGCTCGACGATCCGCCAGGCCGGGACGGTTGCCGGCGGCCGGGAGATCATCGCCCGCAGCTCGCGCCCGGCTGCGATGTTGTGGCGCACCGTGTCCTGCAGCGGTGCCGGGACGCCGTCCAGCACCGCTGCGTCCCAGTCCGGCCGGTCAATGAGAGCGAGGTAGCCGACCTGCGCGGTGCGGCCGGCACCGGCTACCACCTCCGGCGGCGTCGCCGGGTCCCGGACGGCGGTCTCGGCGACGGTGATCTGCTGGGCGAGCGCGCGCGGATCGGCGCCGGCCCGCGGCTGCTCCCCGGCCCGCGCCGGCGCGGGGATCGGCTCAGCCGGCCTCGCCACCGGTGATTGGTGCGCGGCCCCGCACCCGGTCAGGGTCATCGCCGCGAGCATCATCGCCGCTACTGCTCTGGCAACCACGGAAGCACCCACACTCAGCCCTCGTACTCGTCGCGGAGGCGCCACCACTCGTAAGGCAGTTCCTGCGGCCGACCCTCGGGTGGATCCTCCCATGTCCCTTGGCGACCCAGCGGGGTCCGGTCGGGCCCGCCGGATTACTCGTAGCGGAGGGCTTCGACGGGACGTAGCCGGGCGGCCCGGTTGGCCGGGTATCCGCCGGCGACGAGCCCGATCGCGAGGCTGACCCCGAAGGCCAGCAGCACTGAGGGCAGGGACACCCTGGGGGCGAACGACTCCAGGGATGAACCGAGGGCGGGCGCGATCTGGGCGCCGAGCAGCGAGAGCCCGACCCCGATCAGGATGCCGATCGCGCCGCCGAAGCCGGCCAGCACGACGGACTCGATGAGGAACTGCTGGAGGATCGCCCGGCGGGTGGCGCCGATCGCCTTGCGGATACCGATCTCCCTGGTTCGCTCGGTGACGGACACCAGCATGATGTTCAGCACACCGATACCGCCGACGACCAGCGAGATCGCTGCGACGGACGCGGTGAACAGAGTGAGGATGGCCAGAATCTGCTGGAAGGTCTCCAACCGGCTGCGCAGCGATTGAACCTCAAAGTCCCTTTTGCCGGCATCCTTGATCCGGTGGCGGTCACTGAGGGTGCGGATCACATCGCTCTCGGCGGTGGGCACGGCGTTGGCCTGGGCGACTTGCACGGTGATCTGGTTGAGTTTGTCCCCGCCGCCGAAGACGTAGCGACGGACGGAACTCAGCGGCATCACCACGTTGTCGTCGCCTGGCTCACCCACCGACTGCATCACCCCGATGACCTTGAAGCTCTGGCGATTGAGCCGGAGCATCTGGCCCAGCGCTTCCTGAGGGCCACCAAAGAGAGTGTTCGCGACGGTAGGACCGAGGACCACCACCCTGGCGGTGGAGCGGACCTGAGCCTCGTCGAAGAACGTCCCCACCTGGAGGTCCCGGTTGTTCACCTCGAGCCATTGATGCGTGGAGCCGATGACCTTCGAACGGAACTGGCTGCCATCGGTTTCGGCCAGGGCGTCACCGGTGGTGGCCGGGAGTATCACGGCGGCGTCCGGGACCCCTCTCTCCAGAGCCGTGACGTCGCCGTCGATCAGATCCTTCGGTGGGGAACCACCGGGAACGTTGCCAGTAGAGGGCACAATGGTGATCAAGTTGGCGAGCGGTTGGACTTTCTCATTGACCGATGCCTGTACTCCGTTACCGATAGCGACCAGGAGTATCACGGCAGCGACACCGATGATGATGCCGAGCATTGTCAACACGGAACGTAACCGGTTGGCTCGTAATCCGCGAAGCGCGATGCGAAATGCTTCCCGCAGGCTCATCCCTTACGACGTAACTCGCTATCGCCGTCACGCACAAGGGGTTTACTGCGGTTTGGTAGCGGTGGCCTTGGCGAACGTGTAGTGGAAGGTGCCCCCGCCGGCGGCACTGCGCCGCAGGTCGGCGATCCCCCGGTCCCAGTCGGCCCGGGTGGTGAGGCCGGCGGCCAGCGCGTCGTCCCGGACAGTTTCAATCGGCGGCTGTTTTCTTGTCGCGGGCGGCGACGATCGTGTGGTTCAGCTCGACGGACATGGTCCCTCCAAGGGCAATGTCGCTAAGTTAGGTGGCCGGCGGCCGGCGACTCATGATCACGGTTTGGGTGCCGTGGGTGACACGACGTGTCACTTCTGGCAGGTGAGTCGCCGGGGGGAGTTGCACCCCCCGGCGCTCGTTGAACCGTGCGTGACACTCGCGCGTCACACGGCTCCCGTCGCCCAGCCGATGGGGTGGGCACCGGCTTTCCAGTGGGCGAACAGGCCGGGGTACGCGCGGGCGACCTCGGCGAGTCGTCGTCTGGCTTTGCGTATGCCCAGCCCTTTGTGTTTCTTGGTCGCCCACCGCAGCAGATGGCGGTTGAGGCGATCGAGGAGGTTGGTCAACTCGGAGCGGTAGAAGCGCCCGTAGTAGTTGACCCAGCCGGTCACGACCGGGTTGATCAGTCGTGCCAGTTGTTGGAGGGTGGACCCGGTGTGCCGACCCAGCCGCCAGTGCCGGATCTGATTACCGATCTTCTTTTTGGCGGCTTTGCTGACCGCGGGCAAATAGCCGGTGAATCGTGTCCCGGTTTTGCCGGTGGCCTTTCGGGGCCGGAAGTCATACCCCAAGAACGTGAACGAGATGACCGGGTACCAGCCAGTCCGTTTCGTGTCTTTGCAGTAGACGATGCGGGTCTTGTCTGGGTGCAGCTCCAACCCGAATTCAGCCAGGCGCTGCGCGATGGCTTCGCGTAGCGCTAGGGCCTGTTCGTAGCTGGTGGCGTGCACCACGGCGTCATCGCAATACCGTTCGAATCTGACCTGCGGATGGTTTCGCGCCAGCCAATTATCGAACGCGTAGTGCATGAACAGGTTAGCCAATAATGGGGAGATCGCCGACCCTTGTGGGGTACCACGATCTCGCTCCTGGAGTGTTCCGTCCGGTTGCTGGATCGGGGCACAGAGCCAGCGGGCTATGTACAACCGGATCAAGCGCAGATCGGTGTGGTGATCCACCGCCGCAAGAATGCGGTCATGCGGGACGCTGTCGAAAAACGCGGAAATATCCAGGTCGAGGACCCAGTCCGCGTCCCAGCAGCGCCTGCGGCAGACCGCCACCGCATCCCACGCGGCCCGGCCCGGACGGTAGCCGTAGGAGTCCGGGACAAACACCGGCTCCACCAGCGGCTCCAGATACAGCCGCACCACCGTCTGAGCCACCCGGTCAGCGACCGTCGG
>CAXUFG010000047.1:0-16118 GCA_964250265.1 uncultured Pseudonocardiaceae bacterium
TGACGTTGCGGCGCAGGCCGGTCGCGACCTCGCTGAACACGAAGCTGGCACGCATAGGCAGTGAAGTTCCTCGGTCGGTGGTGGGGTGTTCTAGCGGCCGACGCCGTACACGCCGCGGGCCTCGTCCCGGACCACTTGTCCGAGGTTGAGCTCCACGACGCGGCGCCGCATGGAGTCGACGATCGCGTGGTCGTGTGTGGCCATCAATACGGTGGTGCCGGTGCGGTTGATCCTTTCCAGTAGCAGCATGATCTCGTGGCTGATGTCACGGTCCAGATTTCCGGTGGGCTCATCGGCCAGCAGCACCAGCGGCCGGTTGACGAACGCACGGGCGATCGCCACCCGCTGCTGCTCCCCGCCGGAGAGTTCGTGCGGCATCCGATCCGCCTTGCCGTCAAGCCCGACCAGCTCAAGTACCTCGGGGACCACCTTGCGGATGGTGTGCCGGGGCTTGCCGATCACCTCGAGAGCGAAGGCGACATTCTCGGAGACGGTCTTATTTCCGAGCAGCCGGAAATCTTGGAAGACGCAGCCCACCCGCTGGCGCAGCTGCGGGATGCGGCGCTGGGAGAGCTTGCTGAGGTTCAAGTCAGCCACATAGACATCGCCCCTGCTAGCCACCTCCTCACGCAGCAACAACCGCAACAAAGTGGACTTACCCGATCCGGACGGCCCGATCAAAAACGCGAACTCGCCCTTCTCCACCTCGACGCTGACGTCGTCGAGGGCGGGTCTGGTAGAAGTCCGATAGGACTTGCTGACGTGCTCGAGCCGGATCACGACCGGCGAGTGTACCCATCCGTTGCCATCGACATGGTGCCGACGTGCCGGTAGGCCCTGACGAATCTCAGCCCGCGTCCTGCTGGCGGCGCCACCGGATACCGGATTCGAGGAAGGCGTCGATGTCCCCGTCGAGTACCCCGGCGGGGTTGCCGACCTCGTGCTCGGTCCGCAGATCCTTGACCATCTGGTAGGGATGCAGCACGTAGGAGCGCATCTGGTTGCCCCACGAGTTGCCCTCGCCCTTGAGGGCGTCCATCTCGGCCTGCTGTTCTAGCCGTTTGCGTTCCAGCAGCCGGGACTGCAGTACCCGCATCGCCGCAGCCCGATTCTGGATCTGCGATTTCTCGTTCTGGCAGGACACCACGATCCCGGTGGGCAAATGGGTGATCCGCACTGCGGAGTCGGTGGTGTTGACGCTCTGCCCACCCGGTCCGGAAGATCGGAAAACGTCGATCCGAATCTCATTCTCCGGGATATCGACGTGGTCGGTGGTCTCGGTCACCGGTAGCACCTCAACGCCGGCGAAGGAGGTCTGCCGGCGTCCCTGGTTGTCGAACGGCGAGATCCGGACCAGCCGGTGGGTGCCCTGCTCAACTGACAGCGTGCCGTAGGCGAAGGGTGCCTTGACCACGAAGGTTGCCGATTTGATCCCGGCCTCTTCGGCGAAGGAGATGTCGTAGACCTCGGTCGGGTAGCCGTGGCGCTCAGCCCACCGCAGGTACATTCGCATCAGCATCTCGGCCCAGTCGGCAGCGTCCACTCCCCCGGCTTCGGAGCGGATCGTCATCAGGGCGTCCCGCTCGTCGTACTCACCGGCCAGCAGGGTCCTGATCTCCAGCGACGCGATCTCCTTGCGCAGCCGGTTGTGCTCGGTCTCGGCCTCGCCGCGGGCGCCCTCGTCGTCGCCTTCCTCAGCGAGGTCGTAGAGGACCTCCACGTCCTCCAGGCGCTGCCGCAGCCCCTGCACCCGCCGTAAGTCGCCTTGCTTGTGGGAGAGCTTGCTGTTGACCTGCTGGGCGTGCTCGACGTCATCCCACAGGTCGGGCCGGGCGACCTGCTCCTGCAGCTCGGCCACCTGAGCCCGTAGCCGGTCGAGGTCGAGTACGGCTTCGATCCCGGCGAGGGTGGCGTCTAGTTCCTTGAGGCCGGCGGCGACATCTGCGTTCACGTTTAGCCAGGGTAGTCGCCCCGTTGCTCAGTCCGTGGGGATGGCATCGATCAGCTTGAGAACCGCGCGCCGGTGCGCCACGGTGAACTCCGCGACGGCCTTGGTGTATGGGTTGCCGGCGGCCTTCGCGTCGGCCTTGGCCTCGTCGAGGTGACCGACGTAGTCGGCACGTGCACTGCTGACCAGGTTGGCCCGCTGCTTGGGGGTGAGCTGCCCGGCGTGCACCAGGCGCAGGATTAGTGGGCTACGCGGGTTGTCCGACCCCGATGTGGAGTTGAGCCACGACTTGAACGCACGCTTGCCGGCGGCGGTGAGGACGTACTGCTGGCTGGACCGCGCTCCCCTCTTACCGAGCCGGACCAGGCCGGCCTCGGCGAGCACGGGCAGCTCCCGGTAGACCTGGCTGCGAGTGACGCTGAAGAACGACCCGAACCGTTCCCCGGCAGCCGCGACCAGCTGACCTCCGGTCATCGGGCCCGTGTGCAGCAGTCCGAGCAGGGCCGCCGACGTGGCGTTCAGGTCTCGCACCCCATCACGGTCCCACGCCCGCCCGGAACTTGTCCACAATGGCCGTGTCACCGTCCACTGTGGCACGGAACGTCACCAAGACGGCTCCGCTGACGGGCTGCCGGGCGGAAAACGGCAAGCTACAGATCCCCGGCGAGATCCCGGACTCGCTCGATGAGCCGAACCCGCTGCGCTGCGGAGCCGGCCATCGGGGTCACGTTTAGTGTGGTGACGCCTGCTGCCCGCAGGAGCGCCAACCGCTCCCGAACATAGCTGACAGGGCCGATCAGCGAGCTCCGGCCAACCAGTTCCTCAGGCACCGCAGCGGCCGCCTCATTCTTCTTACCGGCCAGGTAGAGGTCCTGAACGGCGTCGGCTTCGGCTTCGAACCCGTAACGGCAGGCCAGATCGTGGTAGAAATTGCGGCCCTTGGCGCCCATGCCGCCGATATAGAGCGCCAACGTCGGACGGATCGCGTCGAGTCGCCTGGCAGCGAGGTCCTTGTCGTCGGTGATGGCCAGCGAGGCGGTGACCACGACGTCGAGGTCGCCCAGCGACGAGTCGCGCTTGGCCCGACCCGCAACCAGCGAGTCGCCCCACACCTCGGCGGCTCGCTCAGGCACGTAGAAGAGGGGCTGCCATCCCTCGGCGACCTCCGCGGCCATCGCGACGTTCTTCGGCCCGATCGCAGCGATGATGATCGGGATCCGCTCCCGGATCGGGTGATTGATCAGTTTCAGCGGCTTGCCCAACCCCGATCCGCGGTCTGCGGGCAGCGGTATCTGGTAGTGCTCACCCTGGTACTCCAGCCGCTCCCGCCGCCACACCTTGCGGCAGATCTCCACCAATTCCCGGGTCCGACCCAGCGGCGCGGTGTAGGGCAACCCGTGGAAGCCTTCGATCACCTGGGGTCCGGAAGCCCCGATGCCCAGGGTGAACCGGCCGCCGGAGACGTAGTCCAGCCCGGCCGCGGTCATCGCCGTCAGCGCCGGCGTGCGGGTGTAGATCTGCAGGATCCCTGACGCGATCTCCAGCCGCTCTGTGCGCGCGGCGATGAACCCCAGCTGGCTGACCGCATCGAAGCTGTACGCCTCAGGCACGAACACGATGTCCAGCCCGGCCTTCTCATACTCGGCCAGTCCCGCGACAGTCTCGACGAAACCACCGCTGTAGCTCAAGAGCATGCCGATGCGCATGCTCGCTCCCTCCGGTCGCGGCCGTGAGTGGCGTTTGGTGTTATAACACTGTTACTCACTCACGAGCGACGCGCTCAGCGAGCCAGCGGGCTTGGCTGGCCAGGCTTGCGACGTCCAGGCCGGGCGGGGACTCGGCGGAATGGGGCTCGATCCGGCCGGCGGCCCGGCGCAGCAAGGTCGCTGCGCCCTTCGTGTTGCCCCGCTGGAGGTGGGTGAGACCGACCGCGAGTTGCGCGAGCCCCTTCCACAGCTCGCGGGATTCCCCTTCTGTTGCCTTCCAGACCCCCTCGAACACCTCGTGGGCGTGAAAGGGGTAACCGTCCTCGATGAACCGCTGGGCCTGCCGTAAGGCCTCGTCCGGGGTGAGGATCACGTCCTCGGGAACCCGGTCGACCCCGCGCGAACCGTGCGGTAGCGGCCGGCCCAGGGCGTCCCTGGGGCGGGCGTTGCGGGCCCGTCCGGCGCTGTCCCGATCTCGACCGCCCATCCCAGCATGATGGCAGGCAGGATGGATGCATGAATCATCACAGCCGTCCCGAACACACGGACCGGATCCGGCTGGGCGGCTCCGCGCTACCCATCATCAGCCCGGCCCGGTTCTATGTCTGCGGGATCACCCCCTATGACGTGACCCATCTGGGGCACGCCAGCACCTTCGTCTGGGCAGACGCCGCCGCTTCGGTGTGCCGGCTGGCCGGGGCGGAGACGGTGACCTGCCGCAACGTCACCGACGTCGATGACGTGCTGACCCGCGCCGCTGAGCAACGAGGCCGGCACTACGACGAGTTCGCACTGGAGCAGGAGTTCCTGTTCGGGCGGGACATGGCCGCGCTACGGGTACGCCGGCCCGAGCACGAGCCGAGGGCCCGGCACCACGTCGGGCGGGTCGTGCAACTGGCCTCCGCGCTGCTGGCAACTGAGCGCGCCTACCAGCGCGACGGTGCGGTGTACTTCCGTGGCGCTGACGTGCTGGCTAAGACCGGGCTGACCTTGGAGCGCGCCACAGAGCTCGCAACCGAGTTCGGCGATCGACCCGACGATCAGTCCCGGGATGACCCCTTCGACGTCCCGGTATGGCGGCCCTCCTCCGAGGATCAGCCCGGATGGCCCAGCCCGTGGGGTCGCGGCAGGCCCGGCTGGCACGCCGAATGCGCCGCGATCGCACTGGGCGTGCTCGGTCCTGCGGTGGACGTCCTGGGCGGTGGCGCGGACCTCACCTTCCCGCATCACACTTACCAGGCCGCCATGGTGGAGGCGGCGACCGGTGTCGGTCCCTTCGCGCGGGCCGAATTCCCCGTCGGGACGGTCACCGTCGGGGGCGCCAAGATGGCCAAGTCGGTGGGCAACCTGGTGCTGGTCTCCGACCTGCTCGCCCACCATCCCGCCACGGCGGTGCGGCTGCTGCTGCTCAACCGGCCATGGCGTCAGAGCTGGGACTTCCGTGCCACTGACATCGATACTCAGGCAAACCTGCTTGAGCGGCTTTACTCAGCTGCCGGGGCGGCACGCAACTCGCACACCGCATCGGAGGCCGTCATCGCTGCTCTGGTGGACGACCTCGACGTGCCGACCGCCCTGGCAATCGCCGAGGAGTCCGGTGGCGACGCGGCCCGGGTGGTGCTTCGGACCCTCGCGCTGGAATGACCATGATCCGTACGCTCATCCTGCTCCGGCACGCGAAGTCGGCCTGGCCGCCGGAGACTCCCGATGCCCTCCGCCCCCTGGCCGAACGCGGACGCCGCGATGCCCCCGCCATCGGTCGCTGGCTGCGTGCGCATATCGACACAATCGACTTGGTGGTGTGCTCTCCCGCGGTTCGGGCAACGCAGACGTGGGAACTCGCGGCCGCCCAGTTAGCCACAACGCCCAGCATCCGCGACGACGAACGGATCTATGGCGCCTGCGCGGCGGAGCTTCTGGCGGTCGTCCACGAGCTTCCGGAACAAGTATCGACAGCCACTCTGGTGGGCCACAATCCGGGCCTCGAGGACCTCTTGGCTGTGCTGACTGGCGCGGAAAAACTGCTCAAGACCTCTGCCATCGCCGTCATCACGACGCCAGTCGGTTGGCAATCGGCCCGTCCCGATGCGTGGACATTGGAAATGCTGGCAACCCCCCGCGGCTGATGGCCTCTGCTGCGTGAACGGTGTTGGAAACCGTACGATCGCGCTGAGACCACTGGTCACTGCTCCGATGTATCGACGGGAAAGCGAGCGGATACATGGCCACCGTGAGTAACGGCCGGGTGTCGCCGCGCGAGGCGCAGACTGCGCTCAGACCGCCGGAGGTCATGTTCACCTCGCTGACCGAGCAACTCGGCAACATCCGGCGGTGGAACGAGGAGCGGCACTGGGGCTTCACCGCTGCCGATCTGCATTCGGTCGATCTCACGCCTCGCGCCAGGGATAATCCACTCGTCGTCGATCTCATCTCGGTCTATCTCGTTGATACCGCCGAGCACAATGGTGTCCAGCGAACCTGTCACGAACTGTGGGCCGTGGCTGCCGAACAGCAGCCGCAGAGCTGGTCCTGGGATTGGTACCGGGACCAGTGGGAACACCGCCCCAAGCCGGTGCGACTCGCCGAGGGTCTCCGGCACCGCTCTGGTATCCGGCGGGTGACGGTTGATCTCGGTGCGCACTTCGTGCCGGGACGCCACGTTCGACCCAGCGCCTTACGCGGCCCCGACTCCGCGCACGCCGAGGTTCTCGCCGCCGCTGCACATTTCCCGCGCTGGATCCGCGCTATGGACGGCGACACGGTGCCCTACACCTGGCTGTGTGGCTACGAGGTGATGATCCGGGGACGCCCAACCCCGTGGCGCCTGCCGGCCCTGAGCTGGAGCCATCTTCGCAATACCGTGAGCCTGACCGCTGCCTGGATGAACCATTCCTTCAGCGGCTGGGCCGCACCGGTCTGTGTGAGCTGACTGCTTCCAGGTGGACATCTATCCTGCCGGTGTGACAGTCCCAGGGGGTATTCGAACACTGCCGGTCTGGTCCAGCGGGCTGAGCGTGCTGCTCACCGCCGCGTGCACGGCCTCATCCGGCCCAAGCCAGGAGAACCAGGGTCTCCCATCCGGCTGCACCGCCACGATCACCCGATCCAGCGATGTGCGTCCGGCTCTGGATACCGCGACACCGGGGAGCACCGTGTGCTTCACCGGGGAAAATCTCACTGATGCCGACCTGCAGATGACCAAGTCAGGCACCACCGATTCGCCGATCAGACTCGTTGCCGACGGAGCCACCGTGGACAATGTCCACATCAAGGCCAGCTATGTTCTCGTCGACGGTTTCACCGTTTCCGGTGGCGATGGGATATTGCTTGAGGGCACTGGGATCACTGCGCAGCGGAACACGATCCATGACACCCGGAGAGGTGGGATCGCTTGTATTTCGTGCACCGATTCAATCATCACAAACAATACCGTGAAGCATGTCGCGACGGCCGGAATCTACATTTCTGGGCAGCGGATCATGGTAAACGGCAACACGGTGAGCGATACGGTTGCCGTGGAAGATGGTGATGCCGACGGTATGCGCTTTTTCGGCACCGGCCACCGGATCACCGGCAACACGATTCGCGACATATCCGACCGTGGCTACCGGGCCCCGCCGCACCCCGACTGCTTCCAGACCTTCGACCACAGCCCGCCCACGTATGACATCGTCATCTCGGGCAACACCTGCCAGAACGTCGATGCGCAATGCCTGATCGCCACCGACGACCAGCCGGGCGGCAGCGGCGCGCCTGGAGGAGTCCCGTCGATTACGTTCGTCGACAACACCTGTGCCCCCAACGGTGCTCAGGCGATCAACCTGCGCCGCTGGCCCAACGTCGAGGTACGGCAGAACAAGTTCTCCGGACCCCACCTGAGCCGGGCAATATTGATCAATGACGGCTCGACGGGTTGCACCGTGGTGAACAACACCACGGCCGGGGGTGTGCCTACCGTGGATGTGGATGGCGCGTCTCGAGCGGGCTTCCGCCAGAACGGCAACACCTGATCAGACACACCTTCTACCGCAAGCGTTTGTGGAAATCCGCCGGCGGCTTATCGAACGTGGTTCAAGCGATGGATTCGACACGGACTTCGGACCAGTGCTGAGCGTCTTCTTCCGTGATCCAGATTGCCTTGAGGGCGAGGTCTGTGTTGCTACCCCGATGCACAGCCAGGTGCCTTCAATCCACCGGGAAAACAAGTCTCCGGCTTGCGGATTGAAGACACCTGGCTGAATCGAAAAGACGTAGGGAGAATCACACGCCTTCACGGAGAACGACTTGCTGGCCTTCCCTGAGCCCAGAGATGACCTGTTGGCGATCATCGCCGACGAGGCCGGGCTGGAACCTCACCTGTTGCTGCGTTCCGGTGCCATCAATGACGGTGACAGTACTTTGATCGCCGCGCTTGCGAACCGCTGAGTTCGGCACGGTGAGCACGTCCTCGACCTCATTGGTTATCACCCGCGCCTGCGCGGTTTGGCCACCTTTGAGCCGCGGATCGGTCTCGTTGAGAACCACGGTCACGTAGTAATTGATGACGCTGGAGATGTTACTTCCTGATGGCGCAACCGAGACCACGGTACCCGCGCGGGTGAGATCGGCAATGGCGTCAAAGGTAACGTTGACCTTCTGGTTCGGAGCGACCTTCGCGGCGTCAGACTCCTCGAAGGGGACAACCACCTGAAAAGTATTGACGTCATCGAGGACGATGAACTGAGTTCCGCCTGGGCGCTGGGCCCCGGTGGCGGGGTTACCCAAGGATGTGCTGCTGTTCGAGGTGACACCGTTGAGGCCGGGAATAGCGGCGACCACACCGGGCGCCAGTGGACTGGTTCCCGAGCTGGGTTGGACGAACTCTCCCACCACACCATTGATCACCGAGACCGTGCCTGCGACCGGTGCACGCAGCACCGTGTTGTCCACGTCCTTCTGGGCCGTATCGACTTGAGCCTGAACACTCGCCACCAGAGCAACCTGCTGGTCGATGTTGAACGGACGGTCCGTCGCCGCAGACTCGAGACTGTTCTGCGCGGTGACCACGCTCTGACGCGCGTTCTCGATCGAGACCAGGCCGGTAGCCCGGTCAGTGTTCAGCTTCTGCTGAGCAGCCACCAGGTTGTTTTTGTCCGTCAGGACGGTACGGCGGCCGTTGACGACATTGGTCTGATCCTGCGCGAGGCGATTGCATGCAGGGTTGCCGCTGGTGCTGCCTCCGCCCGGACCGGTCCCGCCTGGACTATCCACACCAGCGCTGACGGGACCTACCCGAGCGGGATTGTCCACACCCGCATAACTCGGCCCCACTCCAACCGACGAGCCAGGTCCGTTGGGGGCGGCAGGGGTGCCTGCAGGCGCAGGCGTGGGCGGCTTATAGGGAATGCCGCCAGTGGCAGCGCAGGAAGCCTGATCGGCGCGCAACTGTTCCTGCGCTTTATCGAGCAAGAAACCGTCGAAGTCCAGCTGCTTGTGCGCTTGATCAACCTGCGACGCATCCGCGGCCGTCTGTGCGTCAACCGAATTCTGCGTCGCGGCCAGGATCTGCTTGGCCTGCTCCAGAGTGTCCTGAGCGCCCTCCACCGTGGTGCCGTTAGCCAGCTTGCCGAACAACGCCTGCTGGGAATTCAGCTGTCCCTGCAGCTGGTTCAAGGTCTGCCGAAGCGCGAAATCGTCGAGCCGAGCCAACACCTGACCCGCGGCGACCCGGTCGCCGACCTTGACCATCGTCTCCTTGAGTTGCCCGCCCTTCGGGAAGCCCAGGTTCTGCTCCTTGACAGCTGCCAAGGAGCCCGAGGCAGACACCTTGGTCACCACGGTGCCGCGTTCTACCCGCCCGGTTGGCGGCGGTGCCGGCTCACTACCGCACCCAGCCATCGCGGCGACCAGCCCAAGCGCCACCAGGGCCCGCGCACCGGAGCGCCGGACTGGAGACAACGTAGACGAGCTGGTCAGAATCTTGGTCACAGTGATGTCCCCCTGTGTCTTCGGCTTCACGCAGTGCAACGCCTCAGGCGGCAGGGAGTTACGGGGATGTCGTGCAGCTGTGAGATCAGCCTGGTGGTTACTGGTACCGGAGCGCTTCGATGGGCCGGAGCCGGGCAGCGCGGTTGGCTGGGTAGCCACCTGCAACGAGTCCGATCGCCAGACTGATGGCGAACGAGAGCACCACAGAGGGGATGGTCACGGCAGGCGCGAACGTGGCGAAGGTGGGGCCGAAGGCCGGCGCGATGTTGGCGCCGAGCACCGAGAGCCCGACCCCGACCAGGACGCCGAACGCGCCACCCAAGCCGGCCAGTACCAGCGACTCTATGAGGAACTGCTCCAGGATCGCGCGACGGGTAGCCCCAATCGCTTTGCGAATACCGATCTCTCGGGTTCTCTCGGTGACCGAGACCAACATGATGTTCAGGACTCCGATAGCACCGACGACCAGCGAAATCGCCGCGACGGCGGCGGTGAACAAGGTGAGGATTCGCAGGACCTGATTAAAGGTGTCGAGCCGGCTGCGCAGAGATTGCACCTCGAAATCTCTCTTCGCAGTGTCCTTGATCCGGTGCCGGTCACTGAGGACGCGGATCACCCCATCCTCGGCCGCGGGCACGGAGTTCGCCTGGGTGGCTTGCACGATGATCTGGTTGACCTTGTCACCGCCGCCGAAGATGAAGCGGCGTGCGGTGTTCAGCGGCATGACAGCGACGCCGTCGCCCGGCTCACCGACTGACTGCATCACGCCGATGACCCGGAAAGTCTGATGGTTGATCCGGACGGCCTTGTTCAGTGCGGCCGCGGGGTCATCGCCGAAGAGGTAGCTGGACACACTCGGACCGAGCACCACAACTCTGGCCGTGGAGCGGACCTGGGCCTCATCGAAGAACGTCCCGGCCGCCATATCTTGGTTGTTCACCTCGAGCCAGCGGTCCGTGGAGCCTACGACGTTCGCCCGGTACCGGTAGTTGTCTCCCTCGAGCAGCGCTTTGCCGGTGGTGGCGGGGATCACCGCGGCAATGTCGCGGGACAGTGCCGGCTCTTGGAGCGCCTGGACGTCAGCGTCGATCAGATCCCTCGGGGGAGCGCCACCGGGTACGTTACCGACCGTGGGCACCACGGTAATCAAATTGGCCAGTGGCTGGATCTTCTCGTTGACCGAGCTCTGAACGCCGTTGCCGAGGGCTACCAGCAAGATCACCGAAGCGACACCGATGATGATGCCGAGCATGGTCAACGCGGACCGCAGCCGGTTGGCGCGCAATCCGCGCAGCGCGATGCGAACGGCCTCCCGGAGGTTCACGCGGTGACCCCCGTCCGGTTGCGCTGCACCTCGTCGCTCTCGATGCGTCCGTCACGCATCCGCACGACCCGCTTGGCGAACAGGGAGACCTCCTCCTCGTGAGTGATGATCACGACGGTGCGCCCGGCATCGTTCAGCGCACCGAGCAACTTCAAGATCTCCAGGCTGGAAGCAGTGTCGAGATTGCCGGTGGGCTCATCGGCAAGCAGCAGCGCGGGATCGTTGATCAGTGCCCGCGCGATCGCCACTCGCTGCTGCTGACCACCGGATAGCTCATTGGGCAGATGCTTCTGCCGGTCGCCCAGCCCCACTTGCTCCAGCGCCACCCGGGCGGGATGACGTCGAGCCCGCACCCCGGCGTAGACCAAAGGAAGCTCGACGTTACGGATCGCGCTCGTCCGTGATACCAGGTTGAATGACTGGAACACGAATCCGATCTTGCGGCTGCGGATCTTCGCCAGCCGGTTGTCCGACAACCTGCTGACGTCGGTACCGTCGAGCAGGTATCGGCCACCGGTCGGAACATCAAGACAGCCCAGAATGTTCATGAGCGTGGTCTTGCCGGATCCGGATGGGCCCATGATGGCGACCAGTTCGCCATCATCGATGGTCAGGTCGACACCGGACAGTGCCCGCACCTCGACCTTGCCCATCCGGTAGACTTTGGTGACGTCCTCAATCTGGATCATGCCGCTGGCCCCCCATGCCTCATCTGGATATCGATCGCGCTCGGGTTCCGGTGCCGGCTCAGCGGGCGGGCAGCGCGCGCCAACCTTCCGATCCGGACCTCGAGATGGATGTGGACGTCACCCACCGTACGCGACCTACACCAGACGGTACCGTGTCGTGCACGTCACGGAAAGTACTGAAACACACACATGCAGGATCTTTGACTGTTTCGGTTACTTTCCGCTCAGCCTGAAGCCGCGCGAAGCTGTCCTTGGTCGCTCAGCAGGTCCAAGAGCGGGCGCAGAGCATCGGGGATCTCTCTCTCCGAGAGCTCCACGTGCCGCTCGTGGCCGCCTTCGTCCGTGACCATCTCGTAGCGGAAGCGATCCGGCCCACCAGGTTCGGCCGGAGGCCGATCCCAAGGCAGATCGCGCAGCGCCGCCTCGGCCTGGGAGGCCTCGGCAGCAGTGAGTTGGGCAGTGTCGAGGGCGGCGTGCAAGGCAACCCCAGCGAAGCCGCCCCGACGAGTCACATCTACGCGCATGGAAACCAGTGTCCAGCTCGACGGGCAGCAGCGAAACCGGTCACGTCGAGCTGGTCACCCGGAAACCGGTTACAAGGAGACCTTCACGGCTTCCCATCCTTGTTGCACAGCGTGAGCTTGGTCGCTGTCCGCGCCGTAGATCTGCCGGGCCTGCCGCACGGTGATCCGCGCGAAGTCACGGAACGTCGCGTTGGGCCGTAACTGCGAGTCTCGCAGCGCGGCATACCAGATCGGTCCGGCGTCGTCCCAGGCACGCCCGCCGAGGGTGGTCGCCACGACGTAGAAGGCGCGGTTGGGGATGCCCGAGTTGGTGTGCACGTCGCCGCCGGGCACGTAGCCGTTCATGTCCGCGGGTTGATCATCGTGGGCGTTGGCGGTGCCGGGTTGCTTCATCGACCGCAACGCCGGGCGCAAGGCGGGACCGACGATGTCCGCCCCGATGAGCCAGTCGGAGCTGTGCACATCTTGGCCGAGGGCCTGCTGCTTGACCTGAATTCCGAACACGTCGGACACCGACTCGTTGAGCGCGCCGGACTGCCCTGAATACGTCAGGTTCGCCTCGTTCTGGGTGACTCCGTGGGTGAGCTCGTGACCGATGACGTCGATCCCTGCCGTGGTCTGGGTAAGGATCTGGCCATCGCCGTCGCCGAAGAACATGTGGCCGGCGCCGTCCCAGAACGCGTTGGGATACCTCCGTCCGTAGTGCACCAGGCCGAGCAGAGGCATCCCGGCACCGTCGATGGAGTCTCGTTCGAACACCGTCCAATAGAAGGCGTATGTGGCGCCGAGGCCGTCATAGGCCTGATTGACCGCTTGGTCCTTGGACGGCGCTTGTCCCTCCATCCGGATGGCAACGCCAGGGGTCTGGGACTCGCTGCCCTGCTGATCGTAGATGGTCCGCTGCGGCGCCCCGCCGATCCGGGCGAAGGTGACCGACTTCGATGCCCGAATCAGGCTTGCCGCGGACTCCGCGCGGGCCAGCCGGAAGCGGCCATCGAGAGCCAGTCCATTCAGCGCGGCATCCCGCAGCGCTTCGTCATCAGAGCGGGCCAAGCGGTTCAGCAGACCGGGCGGCAGAATGCAGTGCTGCGCACAACGAGCAGTCATGGGTGAGCTCCTCTTCATTCGGGGGTGGCTGGGGCACAGCCGTGGCACGGATAAGAGCGTCGACCATGGGCTTCTTGATACAAATACGGCACATTAAGGCGTCTACACCGGCGTAGAGCGGGAGATGCATCGTGGAGCAGAGCCAGGTCGAGATCATACCCGTGGACAGCGAGGGGACCTTCTGGGACGATCGGTCCGATCTTGTCGCCGCGCTTAGGGAGACCCCGCCGCGGGTGCCCGCCTACCTCGGGTACGACGCGATCGGATCCCAGCTATTCGAGTCGATCACCGAGCTCCCTTGCTACTACCTCACCCGCGTCGAGCATGGGTTGCTGCAGCGCCACAGTGCGGAGATCGCCGACCTGCTTGAGTGCGGGCGGATCGCGGAGCTGGGCAGTGGGAGTGCGAAGAAGACCCGCGTGCTGTTGGAGGCCTGCATCCAACGCCGTCCGACCACCTACCTTCCGATCGACGTCGATCGCGACATGCTGGTGGCCAGCGGGCGCGAGTTCACCACAGAACTGCCCGGCCTGCGAGTGCAGGGGCTGTGGGGCCGGTACGAGGCGGCGCTCGCTCAGCTGCGGGACCGCGAGACCGAGCCGATGGCTGCGATCATGCTCGGGAGCAACCTAGGTAACACCACTCCCACAGAACGTGACGCCTTGCTCGCCGAGATCGCGGGCACGCTCCGGCCCGGTGACGGCTTCCTCGTCTCAGCTGACTTACAGAAGCCGACCGATGTCTTCGAGACCTGCTACAACGATCCACTTGACCAGTCGGCGTTTGCGCTGTTTCGGCTCAACCACCTGATCCACCTCAACCGCCGCTTCGGCGCCGACTTCGTGCTGGAGCACTTCTACCCGCGGGCGCACTACGACGTGGCCACCACCGCGGTCCAGACCCACCTCTACGCGACCGAGGATCAGACCGTGATGCTGCGCGAACTGGACCTTGAGCTGGTTCTACGGCGCGGTGACTCGTTGAATGTCGGCTTCTCCTACAAGTTCCACCGCCCCGAGTTCGTCGCCGACGTCTGCGGGCGAGGTTTCGATCTCGGGGCGCAGTGGATCGACGCGGTGTGGCAGTACGGCATCTTCCTGTTCGTCCGCTCGGCTTAGGCAGGTGGGGAGCGTTGCGTCCGGGTGCGCAACGTGGGCGCGAGTTTCCTTTCAGTCGTATCCGGGTATCCAAGATTGTGCTGCTACTGCGGCCCCCGGGGGGGTTATCGAACTGGTGGCGACACCTCGTTGAACCCGGACAACGCCTCCAGCAACTCGTCGTTATCGGAACTCAACGTGCCTGCTGAGCGCGTCCGCCGCCAAGTCACTCTGACCGACGACGGACCGGTGCTGGTGCAGGGTCCCGTCGAGATCATTCTGGCCAACGGTCACAGGGTGCCCTCCGACCGGGCAGTCACTGCACTGTGCGTGTGCCGCCGTAGCCGTCGCTATCCATTCTGCGACACCAGTCACCGGAAACGGGTACGCGGCAGTCCCACCCGGGACAGCGATTCCGAAATGGATTCCTGAGGAGCACGGATGCTGGCCACCGCCGCACCACGGCCCGTCACCGCGCCTGTGCTTCCGGCACCGCGCGGTCCGCTGTCCCTCGCCGTGCTCGACGCGTTGCGCGGCCACACCGCGGAGCCGTCCACCTCGGAGATCAGCTCGGCTGATCCGTACGGTAACGACCTGCAGCTGGCCCTGTACTGCTGCTACGAGCTGCACTACCGGGGTTTCGCCGGAGTCTCCGATGACATGGAGTGGGACCCGAAACTGCTCGGATTGTGCCGGCAGCTGGAACGGTCCTTTCTCGCCGCGCTGCGGGCCGACGTCGCTGGCGGGGCCGACGTCTCCATCGAGGTCGACGGCCTGCTAGTGGAAACGGTGGATGCCAGCGGTATCTCGCACCACCTGCGCCGGGCCGGGCAGCTCTGGGAGCTTCGCGAGTACGTCGCGCACCGCTCGCTCTACCACCTCAAAGAGGCCGACCCGCACGCCTTCGTCATCCCCCGGCTGAGCGGGCCGGCCAAAGCGGCGCTGGTGACCATCGAGTATGACGAGTACGGCGCGGGCAACGCGGACCGCGGGCATGCCTGGTTATACGCCGAGATGATGGCTGAGCTCGGGCTCCGCAGCGACTACGGTGCCTACCTCGACGTGGCAGCGGCCGCCACCATGGCCGAAGTCAACTTCATGTCGGTGTGCGGATTGCACCGCCAGCTGCGCGGTGCGCTCGTCGGTCAGCTCGCCGCTATGGAGGTGACCTCCTCCCCCGCGTCGGACCATATGGTTCGTGCCATGCGTCGGCTGGGTTGCGGACCTGCAGCAATTGAGTTCTACGCCGAGCACATCGAAGCCGATGCGGTGCACGAGCAGCTCGTTCGGCACGGAGTGATCACGCTACTGCTGGCGGCCGAGCCGGATCTCGCCGGTGATGTGGTTTTCGGCATCCAGGCCAGTGCTCTGCTGGCCGATCGGTTCTCCGACCTGCTGCTGAAGAGCTGGGCAGAGCACCTGCCGACGTTGCGCACTCCCCTCCCAGACGCGCCGCGCCACTAAGCGGTCTTCGGTGAAACAGTCACATGGCCGCTTGTGCCCTCCCCAGCAAGCGCGGGCGACCGGCTAGCGGGAGGCTTGCTCGCGGAACTCCCGCACGGCCTCAGCGATGGCATCCACCTCCAGGACGTCGACCATCAATCCGACCTGCTCCTCCCACACCTCCGCGGGCACGGCGGTGCGTGCCTCGTCTTCGAGGATGTGGTACACGGGGAGGCCCAACTGGACCCCCGCCAATGGTCCTGCCCCGCTCGGATCACCGAGCACCACCCTCTCGGCAGCGATCCCCGCGCTC
>CAXUFG010000047.1:16190-26658 GCA_964250265.1 uncultured Pseudonocardiaceae bacterium
GTTTGAGCGCGACCGGGGTGGACGGGCCCAGGGCGCCCGCCGCCGTCCAACCGAAGCATTCGGGGCCCACGTCGCCCACCGGGGCGCCGGCCGCCTGGACACAGGCCGCGATCGCGGGCCCCGCGATCCCGTCCCGTTCGCCGATCACGATGACCTGCTTGCCGTCGAACATCTCACGCCTCCTTGGTTTGGGTTAATGCGGTAGCCAGCCAGGCATCGACTTGATCTGTGGTGAGGCTGGGCTCGGAGATGCGGGCCACCTCCTGGCCCTCGGAGAACAGCAGGATGGTGGGCAGGCCACGCACCTGCAGTGACATGCACAGCCGTCGCGCCTTACTCGCGTCCAGCTTGACCACGGTCAGCTCCGGGTTGGCACTCGCGATGCTCGCCATATGCGGTGCCAGCGCGACACACGGGCGGCAGCTCTCGGCCCACACGTCGACCAGCACCAGACCCGATCCGACCAGCTCACCGAAGGTGTCCTTGGTGGCATCAACCAGCTGACCCATCTCTTTCAGCCTCCGTTGCGTTCCAGCAGGATGCTCATGCCGTCGGAGCGCTGGCTCATCCGCCCGAGGAACAGGCTGCCCTTGGCCAGCAGCAACACCCGGTCGGCGCCGCCCACCGTCAGCCGGTTCAGGGCATGCGGCAGGTAGCACACCGCGGACGCGAGGTGACCCTGGGTCGGGGCGTAACCCGGCATGCCACGCGCGGCGACGAACGGGTCGATCCCCTCCCGCCCGATCTCCTTGCGGCGGGCGGCCAACGCCGCGATCGTGCGGTAGTTGCGGGCGGCGACGTCCCCGGAGCCCTGCGGTTCGGTGATCTCGGGGTTGTGCAGCTCGGTGGCGTAGTCATCGACGTCCAGCATCCTGGCGCCGATCGCCTCCAACGGACGCACCGTCAGGTCGTGCAGGATCTGCGCACCGGAGCCGCCCGAGGACACCCGATGGCGCCCGACGGCGTCGAGCCTGATCCGGGGAGAAACCCCGTCGTCGGCGGTGATCAGCACCGCGACGCCACCGAGCACGTCTTCCAGCACGGGCAGGCCGTGGCGCAGGTGCCCTTCGAACTTCATCCCCAGCTTGGGTTGCGAACCGCCGGCGACCACGACGACCTGCTCGAACACCCCCGCCACCACGAGGCTGGCCGCGATCACCAGCGCGGGGATCGGCGCGGCGCAGAAGTTCTTGACGTCCGCACCGGAGGATTCGGCCAGGCCGGCGACCCCGGCGATCGTCTTGCCCATGTTGCCGCCGCCCCGCTGGTAACGATCACCGACGGCCTCCTCGGAGCAGGAGATCGTGTAACCGATGCCGGCTGGATCCAGGCCGTTGCCATCGTGCAGCAGGTGCAGCAACGCGAGGGTGCCGGTGGCCTTGCACGCCAGGTTCTCCAGCAGCACGTGCGCGGCCAGCGACTCGTCTTCGGCGTGCGCGCCGCGTAGTGCGCCGGCGAGGGTGTCCGGCGCCAGGTGCACGGGCAGCGCGCCGCTGGCCAGCGCGGCGGTGACGTCCCCGGCCGCCGCGGAGATCCGGCCCAGGTCCAGCTGCGCTGCCAGCGGATGCGAGGCCAGCTTCTTGGCGGCCCGCTCAGCGACCTCCGGGGTGAGCACCAACAGGTCGAACTCGTCGACTGCGGCCATCAGCCCGAGGAACTCCTCCTCCGGCATCAGCTCCCCGAACGGCGCGAAACGTTCCGCGCCGGACATTCCAGTCCCGATCCAGGGGCGCGGCGGCAGCTCGCGGGGGTGGCAGGCGCCCAGGAACGCCTGATGCGGCGGGTAACCAACCGCATCATCGAAGCTGCGCAGGCTGGCCAGGAATTGGCTGCTGAGCTCGTCGTCGCCGGGCAGCGTGCGCATCGGTTTGGAGCCGTGCCGAGCCAGACCCGGGGTGTGTGCCAGCACCAGGCTGGCTGCTCGGACTACCGCCACGTCAGGCATCGACAACACCCACTTCGAAGATCGTCGGGTGCTCGACGGCGGTGGCCACGGCCTCCAGCGCGCGCTGCACCAGCTCTCGCCGCCACTGTTGCTCGGCAGCCGGGGACAGGCTCGGATCGCCGGAGGGGTAGGGGATGCCCCGACCTGGCACGATGCGCGGCGCACCGACCTGTTCCGCGATCGTCACGAGATTGGTGATCACGGCGGTGGGGATACCGGCCCGCTCCAACTCCTTGGCAAGCGTTGACCCGCAACGCGTCCCGGTTCCTCAAGTGGCGGTCAGGATCGCGGCCTGCACGCCGGCCTTGCGCAGCTCCGCGGCCCACTCGACGCCGAAGCGGCGCGCGGTGACCACCGGTGTGCCATTGCCCACCGTGACCATGAACTCGCCGTGCAGGCGGCCGATCGCACCCTCGCGCTCCAGGGTGCGGGCGGCGTCCAGGGGCAGCAGACGGTTGGGGTCGGCGTTGGCGGCGGTGGTGGCGAAGCCGCCGGCGACTGACTCCCACACTCCGGAGGCGAGCGCGTCGAGGCCGTCGATCTGGTATCGCAACCAGCGGGTGGCGCGGGCCGACTCCAGCCGGTCCGGGTTGCCGGCGGGCACCACAGCGCCCTCGGTGACCAACGCGACGGTGACGCTGGCCGCCTTGTCGATCGGTGCGGCGGGGTCAACCGCGTCGAACCCGCCTACGGGGATCTCGGTGGCCTCGCGATCGCCGCCGAGCCGGCGCAGCACGAGCTCGACGGCCCGGGCCGCGGAGCGCTGCTCCACCAGTTGGCCGATCCGGGCGGTCTTGGTGACCAGACCGTCGGCCGCGGTCAGCGTCGCGCCGGTGGCCAGCTTCGTGAGGGCGGCGGCCACCTTCTGCACGGTCGGGCGCATCTCGCGGGCGGTGGCACCCGCGGCGATCACCGGCGCCTCGCCTGCATCGGCGATGCCGGGATTGTCCGGGTGCATCGAGGCTAACGCTGTCAGCGCGTCCGCATGGGCGGCGGCGACCAGCCGCGCGCAGGCCAGCCCGTAGCGCCCGCTGCCGAAGGCGGGACCGGCCACCAGTGCCTCGGCCCCGGCGTTGCGGGCCATCTGGAGTAACTCGGCTGCGACGGCGGCGTTGGAAGCCGCGTGATCGTCGCCGCAGACCAGCGTTGCCACGATCTGGTGCTCGGCGCCGAGCAACTGGGCCAGCAGCCGTCCCGGGCCGACCGCGCTGTCGAGTATCCGGGGGCCGATGGCGGCGGCCTCTTCACCACCGAGCCCGGCGTAGAACTGGTTGACGTAGTGCACGATGCGCATCAGGGGGTGCCTCCACACTGCTGGCCGACCGACTCCTGACCGACCAGCGGCTGCTCCGGCCGGCAGGTCAGCCACCCGGCGCCCAGCGGGCTCAGCGCCGACAGGACTGCTGCCGTGGGCACCTCAACGGCGGCGGTCGCCTCCGCGTCGGCGATGCGTAGCCGCGTGCCACCCAATGCGCGTTCGACCGCCGGGAGCGTGATCCGCTGGTCGTAATTTCCGGTGCTGACCACCGCACCCCGCCGAGAACCGGCGACCAATGGCGGACCGGTGCCGTCAGCGCCGGACATCTCGGCGTACAGCGCTACTGCGGTGAGGCCGTCGGCCTCCAAGGCGTCGAGCTTCAGCATCAGGTCGTTGTCGGCGTTGCCCGCGCCTTCCTTGGTGACGATGGCCGCATCGAAGCTGGCCGCGCGGCACAGCCACGCGGCGTGCGTGGACACCAGTTCCTTATCTTTCTGCTCCACCGGTTCCGGGCACAGCACTACTCCGGCAAAGCACAGATCCTTGCCGTCGCGGGCGCGCAACTCGGCGATCACCGGATGGTTCTGATGCAGGTAGGTCGGGTTGCGCAGGGCAGGGTGCCCGTACTGGCCGCTGACCACGGCACCGTCCTCGATCTCCGCCGGATCGAACAGCGTCGGCAGGCTGCCCGCCATGCTGCGCCCGTAGACGAAGACGTCCTTGAACGCCCCCTGAGTCTGCAGGTTGGTGATCACGCCGACGCGGGGCAGCCCGGCGGTGGGCGTGCCCGGCTGGTGCGGTGGCGCCAGTTCCTCGATCGCGTCCGGTGCAGCCTCGACGGCCGCGTCGGCGAGGTGCACGGCCAGCCGCAGCAGCCCGCGGCGTACTGCAACCTCAGCCTCCTGCCAGGAGGCATCCTCCGCGCGGTCGAACTCGATCACGACGTTGTTCGTGCGGCCGAAGGGGGAGCGCTGGGCGGCCGGGCCGAACATGTCGATCAAACCCTCTTGGTTGCGGGGCAGGTGTCCGGCGGCGAGCACCGCGGCACCGCGCAGCACGTGCGTGTCGCCCCCGCGCTTGCGGTTGACCGGTGCCGTCCAGCCAGGGAACACGCCTGCACCTGGTCCTTTGGAGCGAGGCTCCACGACGTCGAGCGGCGCGATGATCCGCACCCGGTCTCCCGGTGCCGCAACGTGCACCCGGACCGACGCCAACGCGGGGTCGGCGAACAGCGCTTGGACCGCTGCCCGGCCCACCACGAGCTGGTGCGGCTCGTATCTGGTGGCCTCGCCGATATCGATGGAATGGACTTCGTGCACGATGCGCCGCAGGGCCGGCACGACGGTCTCCCCTCGACGGCGTCGGTACCTGCATCGTAACCGCTGACCCCTCCATCGTTCGAGGGATCAGACCCGTATGGGCCGACATTCATGCCTTGATCGCGACGACCTCCAGGTATTCAGACGGGATCTCACATGTCCCATCCCGCGCCACGTTGAACTGTTCGGCCAGCCCTCCAGGTATCGAATATCACCTAGCGGATCTCGCGATCGTGGGCCCGGTCACAATGGCATGCAAGAGGCGAAGCGGCCTGGCGTAGCTTCACGGATGACGGGCGCCTCCAGTTCGGGGAGAATCAGCAGTATGCGAACCGGGGCCAAGGCGTTGTACGCATCAGCAGTGCTGGTCACCGCGACGACGGTGGCCGCACCCGCCGCCATCGCAACCGAGGCTACAACCGCGCCCGAGACCTTCCTTGTGCTAGGCGTTCAGAGCCGTGATGGCGGCCAATTCGTCACGCTGCGCTGTGACCCACCGAGCGGGACCCACCCGCACCCCGAAGCCGCCTGCAAGGCGCTGGATGCGGCTGGGGGCGACATCAATGGCGTCGCCGGGCAGCGTGACACGCTCTGCCCAGCCGTCTATGATCCCGCGACCGCGACCGCCTCCGGCAGCTACCAAGGTATGCAGGTGATCTTCCGGCACACCTACTCGAATCCCTGCGACATGGCGAGTAAGACCGCCCCTGTCTTTCAGTTTTGATGCGCGGATTTGCACGTTGCGGGCACAGCGCCGGGATGATCGCCACCGATAGGGTGCGACGGTGCTGAGCTCGGTAATGACTCCTACCTCCGCTACCCCACCCTGCATGGCGAGCTGGTGGGTTTCGTCGTCCAGGACGACGTGTGGCTCGCCCCTCTGGAGCGCGGGCGACCGTGGCAGCTGACCTCTGACCACTCCCCGACCAGGGACCTGCGCTTCTCCCCCGACGGTGCGCACCTGGCCCACGTCAGCCAGCGTGACGGAGCACCCGAGTTGCACGTGGTTGCCACCGCGGGTGGCCCGTCGGTGCGCACGACGTGGTGGAGCGACGCCCACGCCCGCGTGCTGGGCTGGGCCGACAGCCACCGGGTGCACGTGGCCTCCGCGATGGGCGAGCCCTTACGCCACCGCACGTGGGCTCGTGCTGTGCCACTGGACGGCGGCCCCCCGCAGCGCCTGCCGTACGGTCCGGTCATCGCGCTGGACGTCGCGGCGGGGGGCGGCGTGGTACTCGGTACCGGGTTCGGCGGGCGTCGGCGCGACCCCGCGATGTGGAAGCGCTATCGCGGCGGCACAGCTGGGCGGCTGTGGATCGACAGCGAAGGCGCCGGAACCTTCGTCCGCCTGCTGCCGGAGCTGGATGGCCAACTCACCGCGCCCATGTGGGTAGGCACGCGGGTGGCGTTCCTGTCCGACCACGAGGGCGTGGGCAACGTGTATTCCGTACTGCCGGACGGCTCCGACCTGCGCAGGCACACCGACCACGCCGACTACTACGCCCGGCACGCCACCACCGACGGCCAGCGTGTGGTGTACGCCGCCGCCGGCGAGCTGTGGTTGCTCGAGGACCTCGCCGCCGACTCTGCGCCGCGCCGGCTGGAGCTGCGCACCGGGGGGCCCCGCGCGGCACGCACCACGGCCCCGGTGCCTGTGGGCAAGCACCTTGGCGGGATTGCCGTCGACCACACCGGACGGGCAAGCGCGGTGGAGGTGCGGGGAACCGTGCAGTGGGTGACGCACGCAGAGGGCCCGGTGCGCGCCGTGGCGACCGGCTCGGGCGTGCGGGCGCGGCTGCCCCGGCTGCTTGGCGAGGACGTGGTGTGGGTCAGCGACGCTGAGGGTGAGGACGCGCTGGTCGTCTCTGCCAGGGACGGCTCAGGCGAGCGAACCCTGGCAGCGGCTCGGCTGGGGCGGGTGATGAACCTCGCGGCTGCCCCGGACGGCAGCCGGCTTGCGGTGGCCACCCACGACGGGCGGCTGCTGCTGGTCGATCCCACCACCGGCACGGACACCGAGCTGGCCCGCACGGACAATGGCGCCGTGGAGGACCCGGTGTTCTCCCCCGACTCCCGATGGCTGGCATGGACGCACCCCGGTCCGCACGCACTACGCCAGATCAAGCTGGCGCAGATCCCCAACGGGACCGTGGTCGATGCCACCACGCTGCGCTTCGCCGACTTCAACCCCACCTTCACCCTGGACGGCCGGTACCTGGCGTTCCTGTCCACTCGCATCTTCGACCCCGTGTACGACGCCCAGGTCTTCGACCTGTCCTTCCCCGCCGGCACCCGCCCACAACTGCTGCCGCTGGCGGCTGACACCCCGTCGCCGTTCGCCCCGACGGCGCAGGGTCGCGCCAGCACCCCAGCCAGAGATGGCCAGGCGGCCGACGAGCTAAGCGTGGTGGTGGACCTCGACGGCCTGACCGAGCGCGCGGTCCCCGTCCCGGTGCCCGCCGCGCGGTACTCCTCGCTGGTCGCCACCAAGGGTGGCCTCGCGTGGTTGCGCAGACCGCTGCACGGCATGCTCGGCGACGACCTGGCCACCCCGGACGCCGACGCTCCGCGCCCGGTGCTCGAGCGCCTGAACCTGACCACCGGGACGTCCACCGCGCTTGCGGAGGACGTGGACGACGTCTGGGTCAGCGGCGACGGCACGCGCCTGGTGGTCCGCGACCGGGAGAAGTTGCGGGTGCTGCCCAGCGAGAAACCGGCCGCCAAGGACGCCGAGCGCGGCGACCCGTCGGCAGCCCTCGACATCGACCTTTCGCGGGTGCGCGTGCAGGTGCAACCGGCCGCGGAGTGGCGGCAGATGTTCGATGAGGCGGGGCGCGTGATGCGCGACAACTTCTGGGTGGCCGACATGGCCGGTAACGATTGGCCTGACTTGCTGGCGCGCTACCGCCCGCTACTGGAGCGGATCGCCACCCGCGACGACCTCTCTGACCTGATCTGGGAGGTGCAAGCCGAGCTGGGCACCTCGCACGCCTACGAGACGCCCCGGGCGAGCCCGGTGCAGGCGTCGCGGCGGCAGGGTCACCTCGGCGTCGACCTGGAACGTGACGAGGCCGGACTATGGCGGATCACCAGGGTGCTCCCCGGGGAGAGCTCCGCGGGGCAAGGCCGCTCCCCCTTGCGCGGCCCGGGTGCGGCGGTGCAGCCCGGGGAGGCGCTGGTCGGAGTCGACGGACGAGCCGTCGACTCGGTGACCGGGCCCTGGCCGCTGCTGGTGGGCACTGCGGGCAAGCCCATTGAGCTGCGGTTGCGGGCGGTCGGCTCCACCGACGAGCGGGCCATCGTCGTGGTCCCCGTGGCCGACGAGATGCCGCTGCGCTACCACGACTGGGTGGCCAGCCGCCGCGCCGCGGTGCACGCCGCCACCGAGGGTAGGGTGGGTTACCTGCACGTGCCGGACATGATGGCGCAGGGCTGGGCGCAGCTGCACCGTGACCTGCACACCGAGGTCTCCCGGGAGGCGGTGGTGCTCGACGTACGCAGCAACGGTGGCGGCCACACCTCGCAACTGGTGGTGGAAAAGCTGGCCCGCGAGCTCACCGGCTGGATCGTGCCCCGCGGCAAGCTGTCCTACACCTACCCCAGGGACGCGCGACGAGGCCCGCTGATCACTGTCACCGACGAGAACGCGGGCTCCGACGGCGACATCGTCACCGCGATGATCCAGGAACGCGGCCTCGGCCCGGTCGTGGGCATGCGCAGTTGGGGCGGCGTGGTCGGCATCGGGCCTGGCACCAGGCTGGTGGACGGCAGCACCGTGACCCAGCCCCGTTTTGGCATGTGGATCGTGAACCGGCGCTGGTCGGTGGAGAACCACGGCGTCGATCCGGATGTCGAGGTGCCCGTGCCGCCGCAGGCCTGGGCCCAGGACATAGACCCGCAGCTGGACACCGCGGTGGAGCTGGCGCTGGCGGCCTTGGCCCAAACCCCCGTTGCCATCGCCCCGACCACCGAGGACCGCCCGCCTACCTCGACACCGCCCTTGCCGCCCCGACCCGCCAATAGCTGATCGACTCGATCTTCCGACCCGCGAGAACCGAATAACCAGCGGACCAACTCGGCCCCGGCCGTCAACGGAGCAGCTGGCGCCGGTAGCCCGCGCCGCTCACAGGTAGGGTGACTGCGCCGGAGCCGAACACCCGGAGGGAGCGATGGACAAGTTCATTTCTCACAGTTCGTGGATGCGTGACATATCCGACGATACTCGAGTAATGTCACTGAGTATTCCTGGGACACATAATTCCTGCAGTACTGGCGGCATCCTCGGATTCAGCAAGACTCAAAATCTGGATCTGTCCGAGCAGCTCAACGCGGGGATACGTTTTCTCGACATCAGGCTTTCGCACTACCAGAATAACCTTTTCGTCCATCACGATGTTGTGCACATGGGGAAGTGCTACGCAGATGTTCTGACTATTTGTTCCAGCTTCCTCCAGCTGTACCCTTCCGAAGCGATTTTATTGTCGGTCAAAGACGAAGGTCGCCACGATAGCATGCTTGGCAGATTTGCTCCTTCCAGAGTCTTTGGGAAGTCCAGGGGGGACCCGATGAACTGGGTGATCCGATCGGACTCGTTCGAAGACGCGTTCAAAGCCAGAACGTGGGAGCATTTGGAGGATCCGACGCTATTCTACAATCTCGCGTCCCCCCTTCCTGGTGGCAGTTTGGTGAACACCAACCTCACATCCAAGACAACATTGGGAGAGGTTCGCGGTAAGATCATTTTGCTGCGCAGATTCCATGCGGGCCAGGACGTCGGGTTCGACCTTACCTACTGGCCGGAAAACATGCGGTTCAGAAGCGCGACAAATCCGGTCTACGCTGTCGAAGATCACTGGCGGGACCCTGGAGAGGACAACAAGTACAACTTCACTATAACCCATATAGAGGAAGCTCGGCACCGTGATCCCAGGGAACTTTACATCACGTTTTCTAGCGCCGTCAACCTGAATGCTCGCGGCTACTCCAAAACGATGAATCCGCGTCTCAATCACTACCTTGCAGGGTCCCCAAAAGGACGTGTCGGAATCATTGCGATGGACTACTTCGAAGAGCCTCGAGAACTGGTTTCCAACGTGATAAAAATGAACTTCACAACTGAAGCGATCGCCGGTCACGGCAGCCATGATCGACATCCCGGCCAGTGACCCGCTGCGTCACGATGGAGACATCCGTAGTGGCGCATCCATGCCTGGACCTGCGTGTTGCACCCGAACTGCTGCACTTATTCGGCACAGCTGGTCACGTGGCGTCGTTGACGTAGCGTGGGGTGCCCGTCGTCACCCAACGAGAAGGCACAGAACGTGGCAACTCTTCCCACCTGGCTCGCCCGTGCTGCCTGGATCGCTGAGCAGCCGCTGATCTGGGGCGGCGTTGCCAGTGCACTCGCCGTTAAGGGTGGGGTAGGGGGTCGGCAAGCAGCCTTGCGAGGCAGCGTGTGTTACCTCGTCGCCGCCTTCATCGCCAACATCGTTATCAAGCCCCTCTTCCGCCGGCGCCGACCTCCAAGCGCAGGCGAGGGCCGAATCAGCCCGGTCACGTCGTCCTTCCCGTCGGGCCACACCGCGTCGAACCTCGCCTTTACCTTCGGCGTGGCTCAGGAATTGCCCCCGCTGATGATTCCCCTCGCAGGTGTCGCGACCGCAGCCAGCTGGTCGCTGATCCGGAGCGAGAAACATCACGCAAGCGACGTGTTCGCCGGCGGTGCGATCGGACTGGGCGTGGCGTACATCATCTGGAAGTCGTGGCCAACAGGGAGGACGCCCCTGTGCGATCTCGAGTCAACTGTTGAGGGTGAGTCGACTCCATGGCGATAGCTCGCGTGTCTACCGGTGCCGCGTCCCGTGAACTCGACAAGACCGACCTGTGGAGGGGCTTGGGTTCAGGGAGTCCACGCAACACCGTTGGTTGGTGGGGTTGAGGGTAGTG
>CAXUFG010000048.1:0-26344 GCA_964250265.1 uncultured Pseudonocardiaceae bacterium
GAGCTGGTCCGGCTAACGGGCTCGGCGGACCAGGCGTTGCGGCTCCAGGATGAGCACGCTCTTGCCCTCCAGGCGCAGCCAGCCGCGGTGGGCGAAATCGGCCAGCGCCTTGTTCACGGTCTCCCGGGAAGCGCCGACCAGTTGGGCGATTTCTTCCTGGGTGAGGTCGTGGGTGACCCGGAGCATGCTGCCCTCCTGGGTACCGAAGTCGTGCGCGAGCTGCAGCAGCGCCTTGGCCACCCGTCCCGGCACATCGGTGAAGATCAGGTCAGCGAGCATGTTGTTAGTCCGCCGCAGCCGCCGCGCGATTACCCGCAACAGCTGTTCGGCGATCTCTGGCCGTTTGGTGATCCACTCTCGCAACGCTGCGCGATCCATGCTGACGGCGCTGACCTCGGTCACCGTGGTGGCAGTCGACGTCCGTGGCCCAGGATCGAAGATCGACAACTCGCCGAACATATCCGAAGGCCCGAACACAGCCAGCAGGTTCTCCCGGCCGTCAGGTGACCTGCGCCCGATTTTGACCTTGCCCGACTGCACGATGTAGAGGCGGTCGCCCAGCTCGCCCTCGGCGAAGATGACATGTGCGCGAGGGAAGTGGACCGGCTCCAAGGTGGCCTTCAATGCCTGAATTGCCGACGGATCGACACCCTGGAAGATGCCGGCCCTGGCCAGGGGATCGTTCACCGCGTTCCTCCAGCTGTCCCGGGCGGAACTGGCCCGCCGAGGGACCTCCCACCCCTGTGCCGATCACATGGGGCCGATCACATGGGATCGAGTCTAGGACCGTTGCCCGACGCGGCGGGAGTGGACTAGGGCGGCACGGCGCAGCCGGCGCAGCCGGAACTCCTCCAGGGCCCGGCTGATGCCACTGCCGAACAGTGCCCGCACCTCCTCAGGGCGGGCAGCCTGCAGGAACTCCTCAACTTCGTTTTCTTGCACCGCGAGGTTCTCTTGCACGGCGATGTGACGCAGTCGATGCTCCAGCCGCTCCATCGCGAGCGCAAAAAACATGATCAGCACTGGGATGGCGACAACGAACCAGATGGTCATGGTGCGGGGGATGATGCCCTATTGCTCGGCCGGTGTGCGCGCGGGGTGGGGTATCGGGCGTGTCGCACTGCTCGGCCAGGCTGGGTGACGAGGCTGGACGACGAGCTCGGGGGCCACGTCCGTAGGCTGGAGATCGTGCCAGCTCGAGTGCGCCGGTCCTTCGCTGGGGAGAGCCGTCTCGCGCTGGTTCGACGGGCTCGCCGGATGGATCGCATACTGGCCACCGCCTACCCCGACGCGCACTGCGAGCTGGACTTCTCCTCACCGCTGCAACTCGCTGTCGCTACCATCCTGTCTGCGCAGTGCACCGATAAGCGGGTCAACCAGACCACGCCGGCGTTGTTCGACCGCTATCCCACCGCCGCCGATTACGCGGCTGCCGATCGGGATGAGCTGGAGGAGCTGATCCGGCCCACGGGCTTTTACCGGAATAAGGCGGCGGCGCTGATCGGGCTCGGGGCTGCGCTGGTCGAGCGCTTCGGTGGCGAGCTGCCCGCCCGGCTGACCGACCTCGTCACGCTGCCGGGAATCGGCCGTAAGACAGCCAACGTCATCCTCGGCAATGCCTTCGACGTACCCGGCATCACGGTGGACACCCACGTCGGGCGGCTGGTCCGCCGGTGGGGATGGACCGAACACGAGGATCCGGTGAAGGTCGAGCAGGCGATCGGCGAGCTCATCCCGAAACGGGACTGGACGATGCTGTCCCACCGAGTGATCTTTCATGGGCGCCGGGTGTGCCATTCCCGCCGCCCCGCCTGCGGGGTGTGCCCACTGGCAGCGGATTGCCCGTCATACGGCACCGGACCCACCGAGCCGGAGGTTGCGGCCGCGCTGCTGCGTGGGCCTGAGGCGCCGCATCTGCTGGCGATGGCCGGGCTGCCGATCGACAGGGAAAGCGATCCCGCGGTGGGAGCCGGAATTGGGGTCCCAGGGGCCATGTCGTGAAGGTCTCGCTGCGCTGGGTGTTGGTGACGGCGTTCCTGGCGCTCGCGCTTGGCGTGGCGCTGTGGCCGAGGGCGAGCCCGACGGCGCTCCCAACCTCCCCCGCTGCCGCGCAGCCCGCTGCAAGCTCGCGGACCGGTATCGACCAGCTGAGATCCCGAGCGGCGCTGCAGCCTTGCCCCGCCGGTCATGCGGTCACCGCTGACGTTCGCGGGCCGCTATCGGGCCTGGTGCTGCCCTGCTTGGGCCAGCCGGGAACGGTCGAGCTGGCCGCGGCGTTGGCCGGTCGGCCCGCGTTGCTCAACCTCTGGGGACCACTGTGCCAACCATGCGCCCAAGAGCTGCCTGCGCTGGCTGCTTACGCCACTGAGCCGGGCGCGGTGCCGGTGCTCGGCGTGGAAGTACAGCAGCTGCCCGAGGGCGCGCTGGAGCTGCTCGCCGCACTCAACGTGCACTATCCCTCGGTCAGTGATCCCGAGGGCAGGCTGCGCGCCGCGCTGCGCGCCCCGCCGGTTATTCCGCTGACCTACCTGGTCTCCGCCGATGGCCGGGTGAACCAGGTCAACCCACCTGAGGTGATGCGCAGCCCGGAACAGGTGCGCGCGGTTGTGGCGCGCTACCTCGGCCCTGAGGCGGTCGGATGATCGCATGACTGGGCCGTCTGCATCCGGGTCGCTCGTGGCCGGGCCGCTCGTCGATCCGGCTTCGGTACCGGGCTGGTTGGCCAGGCTGGTGCAGCGCAGCGCCGGGCTGGTCCCGGGCGATCTCATCCGGATCCCGGTGCCGCGGTGGGGCGGGCGGGAAGCGGCAGTGCTGGTGCTCTTTGCCGAGAACGCCCATAGTGGCGAGCCAGATGTGCTGCTGCAATTGCGCTCCCGGGAGCTGTCCTCGCATCCCGGTCAGGTCTGCTTCCCCGGGGGAGCGGTGGACGATGCTGATGACGGTCCGGTGGCGACGGCGCTGCGGGAGGCGCGCGAGGAGGTCGGGGTTTGCGCCGATGACGTGCGACCCGTTGCGGTGTTGCCGAAGCTGTACCTGCCGCCGTCAGATTTCCTGATCACGCCGGTGCTCGGTCATTGGGCGCGGCCTGGGCCGGTGGCCCCGGTGGACTACCGGGAGACCGTTGCCGTCGCCCGGGTGCTGCTGCGGGTGCTCGCGGACCCGGCAAACCGGCTGATCGTGCGGGGGTCCAGCGGGTACCCGTCTCCCGCTTTCCTCGTACCTGGGATGCTTGTCTGGGGGTTCACCGGCGGGTTGCTGGCTGCGCTGCTGACGATGGGCGGCTGGGCACGGCCCTGGGAGCCGGCGGCTGAGTACGACCTGGAGGCCGCTTGGCGGCTCGCCGAGCGGACCGAGGTGATCCAGTGAACTGGGTGGACGTGCTGGTGCTGGTGCTGGCCTTGCTCGCCGGCACCTCCGGCGCCCGGCAAGGCATGGTCACCGCGGCTGCGTCGTTCATCGGTGTGCTGGCGGGTGCGGTGATCGGTGTACGCATCGCGCCCTCGCTGATCGCCAGTTACGAGAGCCCGGAGGTCCGGGTCGCGCTCGGCGTGTCGATCGTGATCGTGCTCGTCGCGCTTGGCGAGACGCTCGGTGTGTTGCTGGGCCGGGCAGTGCAGCGCCGCATCGACGCGGACGCACTGCGTCAACTGGACAGCTTCCTGGGCGCGGTGGTGCAGGGTGTGGCGGCCTTGGTGGTTGCCTGGTTGGTGGCCCTGCCGCTCACCAAGTCCTCGACCTACACCAACCTGACCTCGGCTGTGCGGGACTCTTCAGTGTTGCGCGTGGTGGACACGTTGATGCCCAACGTGCTGCGGGAGCTGCCCTCCAAGCTGACCGAGCTGCTGGATGTCTCCGGGTTTCCCGACATCCTCCCGCCCTTCGCGACCACCCCGATCACTGATGTCGGGCAACCCGATCCGGTGCTGCTCAACAGCCCGGTCGTGCGGCAGGTCAAGGACAGCGTGCTCAAGGTTCGCGGGCGGGCCAGGTCGTGCTCGCGAGCGCTGGAGGGCAGCGCGTTCGTGGTGGCACCACAACGAGTGATCACCAACGCACATGTGGTTGCCGGCACCGACCGGGTCCAGGTGGAATCCCGGGATGGCACGCTCGACGCCACGGTGGTCAGCTACGACCCGGAGACCGACGTCGCGATCCTGCGGGTGCCCGGCTTGCGAGCACCGGTGCTGCCGCTGGCGGCGAAGCCGGCCGTCTCCGGTCTGAGCGGCCTGGTGCTCGGTTACCCGCTGGATGGCCCGTACACGGCCTCGGCTGCCCGGGTGCGGGATCGCATCCACCTGCGCGGCCCGGACATCTACAACGCCTCCACCGTGGTCCGCAACGTCTACACCGTTCGCGCGGTGGTGCGCAGCGGAAATTCGGGTGGTCCGCTGATCGACGGGTCCGGCCAGGTGCTCGGCCTGGTGTTCGGTGCTGCCGTGGACAACGACGAGACCGGCTTCGTGCTCGCCGAAGACGAGATCGCCGACGACGTGGCCGCATCAGGCAGCCGCACCGCCGAGGTCTCCACCGGCACCTGCGCCTCCTGAGCGCCTGGCTGCGATGCAACCGCTCTGTAAGCGCCGATCCGGCGCCATGGTTCCCGGGTCAGTCTCTGGCGTTGTGCTGGCAGCCGCGGTGGGTCTGCTCGCGGTCGGCTGTGCCGCACCTGCCTCGCCCGCGCTGACCGACCCGACCAAAGTCGACATGTGCACCATCTTGACTGGCCCGGAGCTGAGCCGATTCGGCATCCAGCCGGACACCCGCAAGCCGGTAGACCAGCCCGGCTCGATCGGCTGCGAGTGGGCAGGTACCCGCTTCACGTTGAGCCTCGAGCGCGACAAGGAAACCGTCGCCACGTACAAAGCCCGTCCTCGTGGCCCAGCCTTCATCACCTTTGCGGAGAACACGGTGAACGGCCGGGCTGGAGTCAGGTTCGGGGTAGATCCTGACGGCTGCGAGCAATTGATCGATGGTGGTCCGGTGTCGCTGGTCGTCAATGTAGCCTCGATGTTGCGCCCGGATGCTCCTCGGATGGATCCGTGCGCTCAGGCGCTGCAGATCGCGCAATTGATCGAGCCCCGACTACCGAAACCATGAGTATGACGTGGCATCAGCACGGGACACGACGAAGGGAATGCCGAACCGGCCGGTCCGCGTGACGCTCCAGGACAGGAAATATGTAATCGAGATGCCGCTCTAGGACGTCGGCTGCTTCCCACTCGTTGCGCTGCAGAAAGATATGCCGTCCGACCACATTGCGTCGGCGTCGCTGGGAGAATTCACTGTCGTGCTGACCAGCACGGCCCGCTGGTCACCGGTGTAGACCGTCAGGTCGTCGTCACGGGCACTATTGAGTCCGGCGTCGGCTACGGTCTAGAAGGAGAAGCGCGAAGAGATCTCGATGGCGTCGCTGCGCTAGGCCGTGGTGAACGCCCTGGTGCATCGTGACTACGATTGTCCGACCGGTGCGTCGCAGGCTCGGCGATCTCTACCGGGAGACTGGGCACCGGTGATGTGGTCGGGCGCGCCCCGAGCGCTTGACCTGCCGGTGACAGTGGTGTGGCCCACCCGGAGCCGCACGCGAGTAGCAAGTAACGATTTCGGGGGGCTCCGAGGCTGTCATGTGGCGGGCGAGTACAGCGTGCGACGGGTGCACCCCGAACGGGTGAGGCGTCTGCCTCGTCGTCCGCACTCTGTCGGTCCCGTGTGCCAAGGTGAGGTCCATGCAGGAAGGAGCGCGGCGTGCCGATCGATAAGTACCGTGATGCGCTGCTGACTCCGAAGGAGACAGCACGCCACCTGCAGCTACCCTCCTCGACCCTGGGCTACTGGCTGACGGACCGAGCGGCAGGCGAGGCGCTTGTGCATCGAGTCCCTCCGGTCAGGCGGGGTTGGCCGTCGGTACCTTTCGTTGCCGTCATTGAGGCCTATGTCCTGCGGTCCTTGCGCGATCTGGGTTTGTCCAAAAAAAAAATCCACGACGCTGCAGCTGCAGTGCGACGCGAGTTCAAGACTTCCTATGGGCTGGCGACACAGCGTATCGCGACCGATGGTATCGACATCTTCGTGAGCTACGCGGACGGCGATCTCGTACGCGCGTATGACGGGCAGGTGCCAATTCGCGAGGTGATTGACGAGCATCTTCGATATATCACCTGGGATGAGGTGGACGGCTCGCCCACGAGACTAACCCTCCGACAATACCCGGACCTCGCGCCCGTGGTCATCGATCCACGATTCGGCTGGGGGGCGCCGGTCATCACGACCAACAGTGTTCAAGTCGACATGGTCGTCAAGCTGTGGCGTGCTGGCGAGTCACTCGATGCCGTAGCGGAAGAGTACGGGCTCACCCGAGATGTCGCCGAAGCCATCTGCCGCGTCGCAGCCTGAGTTCTTCGTCGACCGGTCCCTCGGCCCCTCCACTGCAGCCCACCTGCGACAGCTAGGTTGGATCGTGCATCTTGTTAATGATCACTTCGAGTACGACGCGCAGTTTGTGGCGGACGAGCGCTGGATCGAGTACGGCTTGCAGCGAGGCTGGGCGCTGTTGACCAAAGACCAAAAAATCAGGTATCGCGCAGGGGAGCTCTTGTCCCTGGCCGAGTGCGGCAAGATGTTCTGCCTCAGCAACGCAAATCTCATGATCGAGCAACAGGCGCTGACGTTCGAGGAGGCACGAGTCCCGATTGAGCGGGCCGTACGACGACGCGAGGCGCGGTTCTACCAGGTCTACGAAGGCGGTCGTATTGTCAAAAAATGGCCATGACCGGCAGGTGTGGAGATGCGCCCCGCTCGGCTCATTCCTCGTGATTGCTGCCGGCGCGGGCCTGACCTAACACGACCTGGCGGAGCACTTCGAGCGCCTCGGCGGCAGTAGTAATAGTCGGACGGTGTCGATCCGCGCGCCGCCGTTGTTCCAGGCGATCCACTGGGATGCGCACCGCGTAGACCTGGCTCGGATCCTTGGCTCGTCGTGTTTTCCTGCGAGCGGTGGGAGAGACCGCATCCTCCCGTACCAGCTCCGCTTCCTCGGCGAACGCACGCAAGGTCCGGTTGAGGTCCGTGTCACTCATCGGATTCCTCCCAGTAGATCCGTCGTTGGCGCCGTCCGGCCAGCCATGCAGTCACGACCAACCAGCTCCTGTCGGGCGGCACCCGATCCGTCATGGTCATCAGAGGCGGTAGCGCATCCACTGGTCGGCCATCGCGGCAAGGCTCTTCTTCCAGGGCTGAGGGTCGGCTTGGGCGATCTCGATCCACACCCTGGAGCTCGCTGCCGCGAAGGCGTCAATCTCCTTTTTGGGCGTTGTACCCCACGAGGGGGTCTGCTGTGCCCACGCTTCGGCGTCCTCTGGGGTGTGGCCCGCAGTCATCAACCTGAGAATGAAGCAAGCAGGCTCGATCCACGCAGCTCCGCGCGTCGGCCACGCCCAGTCGATGATTCGGGGAGCGCCGTTGATCAGGACGTTGAGCGGATTGAAATCGGTGTGCAGCAGAGCGTCGCCCCGTAGAGCCGATGTATCGTCCATGTAAGGAGCCCAGCGTTGTTCGGCTCGTTTCAGGGGAAGATCGGGGCACTGTACCTGTCCCAGCAGCCGGATAGCTTCGACGACCTTCGGGATGTCGCTCGATCCGGGCGAGTAGTCTGCGTGTCGCCCGTCGATGTGCTCGAAGCCTAGGACGTTCCACTCGTCGGTCTTGATGTGCCACCGTAGCCGAGGGGCGATCTGCACCACATACGGGTTGATCATCGATTCCATTTGCTGTGTCCACACTCGTGGATGGTCGCTGCGCAGACCCTTAATGAAGACTTTGCCCGTGGCGGTACGCAGTACCTCGGCGATCTCTGAGTTGAGACCTTCTGAGACCGTCTGTGCCTTCAGTACAGGACCGGTCTGGTCCTGGATCGCGCTGCGGAGATTCTCGGAGAGATCTCCCCAATGGGTACGCGGCAGCGACACTGGTCTTCCCTTGTTCATCAATAGGTGAACGGCCGTCCTGAGCCGGAGCGTAGAGCACAGGACGGCCCTCCGTTGGGGACTCAGTACGGCTGGTCGTCGCCAGCATTACAGCTGCACTTGGACGACTCGACGAGTTCGTCCAGGTCATCGACTAAGACGATCTCGTCTCCCTCGATGTGGCGCGCCTCGATCTCCACCGGAATAGGTGCCATGTGACCCCACCTCCTTCCTCAGTGTTGGCAGTACGCGGACAGCGGTGCCTTCGCCTTGCGGTACAACGTCACGAGCGGCATGCACGTACCACAGGTGTCGCTGAGGGTGCAGCCCGTGCAGCCACCGTGGCGAAGCAGCAGGGAATCGGCGATCGCGCCGAGGCGGCCCAGCCCCTCGACACCTTCCATCAGCGGGATCTGGGGATCCCGGCCCACCTTGCAGATGCTAGCCAGGCCGTGCGGATCCACATGAAAGAACGTGTGACCAGCGTTGCAGCCGGTGAAGGGCTTGCGCTTGCGCAGGTGCTCGACGGACTGGGCGGGCAGGCTCTCCGGACCTCCGTAGATCGTCGGAGCCATATTGGAGAAGACGTGGTGAGGCAACGCATAGCTCTCTGCCAGGGCGATCATCTGATCGACCTCGTGAGCGTTGCGCTGCGCAACAATCAGGTTGAGGTTGATCGGAAGCCCGGCCTCGTGCGCGGCGGCCAAACCCTTGGTGAACGCGGCGAATGAGCCACGTCGCCGGGTGAGGCCGTCGTAGCTTTCGGCGGTCGCACCGTACACGCTGAGGGTCAGGCGATACGGCCGGCGTGCGGAGAGCAGGTCGAGGATCTTCCGGTTTGACAGACGTGACCCATTCGAGGAGATACTGATCATCATGCCAAGTCTGTAGGCCAGCTCATAGACCTCGGGAAAGAGTCTGTCGATCAGCGGTTCGCCACCCGTGAGCTGGAGCCATAGCACTCCTGCCTCGCGCATGATGTGGAGCAATCGCTCCCGTTCCGGCCACGAGAGCCCGGAGAATGTCTTCAGGCCGAGGTAACAATGTTCACAGTCATAATTGCAGCCAAGGTTCAGCTCGTAGGAGGCGCGGCCGTAACCGTAAGGGGACTGCGTCCGGACGATAACCACGTAGTTGACCGCTCGCCCGGAGATCTCAAGATTCCAGGCAATGCGGGCGGCGTCGACTAACCATGACGGGCAGCTGCCATCAGCGGCCCCGATCTGCCCAAGCTGTAGGTACTTAATGTGAGGAATCTTCAGCCCATTGGGGCTGCCCGGGCGAACGACCAGATACTCACCCATGAACGGGCTAGCGATGAGTTCGTACACGGTCACCTCCACCTTACCAACAATTCAAGAATTCCCGCGGTTGCTCCAGGTACATACTCATCATCGGGACCACCGTGCACCGGCACGATCGTCTCCACCACCATTCATGCGGTGCTCGGCAATATCGGCACCGCCCCTTGCCGTTCACGGTGTGTCGTTCAAGCAGCGATAGGCACAGCAGCGCCAGTCGCACACACTCCTCGTCTGGTTCCCGTGTGGCCGTGGCAACCGTGTGTTTCAGTCGTTCCCGTAGTACCCGATGCCGCACCTCGTACACGGTGCTCACAGGTCCCGGTGATGGACCGTGCCCGCACTGTCATTCACGTTCGGGCCAGCGGTGACGGCGACCTCTCCATCAATCACCAGGCCCACCTGTGCTGCCCGCGCCTGCAATCGCCGCGCCATCGCAGCGAGCCGCTCAGCGAAGGCGTAGTGCTCTTCGGCGGTGGCGCTGCCATCCATGATGCGCATGGCCAGCGGCACCACATCGGTGTTGAGGCGCCCCAGTTCAGCCAGCAGCAGCCGGACCTCCCGGATCACGAGTGCCCCCTGGTCGCCGTGCACTGCCTGCTCGTTTCCACACACTGCTTCGAGCGCCAGCGGCAACGTCCGATCGTCTCGCGACGAGAAGCCGTACGTCTTCAATTTCTCTCCTACCGATCTGCCCGCCGCTCCGCGCTGGGCGGCGCCGTGGGTCGATGTCGCAGCCGAGGTAAGCGGATGATCAGGAGGGTGGGACAGTGCGGAGGAGGGTTGCCCACTCAAGTTCTCTTCTGCTATGAGAGCGGTTACGCTCCCGACAGGGTCGGCTACGGTGAACACCGCCAAGGAGGAGGGAGCCAGCGCCGTGGCCCGCGAACCCGCGCAATTCGCCGCGCAACGTCGCGAGTTGGGCCGGCGGCTGGCCACCGCCCGGAACGCGGCAGGTATAACACAAGAGCATCTGGCCCGGGCACTGTACTACGAGCGTACGTCGGTGGCGCATATCGAGGGTGGCCGTCAGCCAGCCCCACGATCATTTTGGGAGAGGGCGGACGCACTGCTCGCCGCCGGGGGAACAATGCTGGCGGGCTATATCGACCTAGAACGGGCCAAGGCGGCCCACGCGGCGAAAGCAGCTTCTGCCGCACTCCTCGAAACCGTTGCGGACGCGCGCGTTATCGCCCTCCGGTGGCTCGTGGCGCCTACTGTCGTGTGTCCGTCCCGGGAACGCGGCTGGAGACGTATCGGCTCAGCCGACGTCGACCGCGTCCGCGCTGTGCGCAGGTATCTCAAGGCGATGGATGACGGCTTCGGCGGCAGTGCCGCCTTCCCCATGGCGTCCATCTACCTCCGGCAGGAGGTCGCCCCACTGCTGGGTGGGCAGTACGACGCAGGAGTGGGGCGGGATTTGCTTGCGGCGGTCGCCGAAGTCACCCTCGACTTGGGCTGGATGGCCTACGACGCTGGGCAGCAGACCCACGCCCGACACCACATGCTGCACGCGTTGCGTCTGGCTGATGCCGCCCAGGATCGTCTCTTCGGCGGTCGCGTTCTTTCCGCGCTGAGCCATCAAGCACTGCATCTTGGCCGGATCGTGGAAGCGACAGATCTGGCCCGCGCCGCTACCAGCGGAACGGAAGGAATCGCCACCCCGAGGGTCGTTGCGATGTTCGCCGCCATGGAGGCGTGCACGGCGGCCGCTGCTCTCGACCGCACAGGCTGCACCGCCGCGCTGTCCAGGGCAGAGAGAGCGCTCGATGCGGCCAGCACCGACATGGGGCCCGACTGGCTCGACTTCGACGAGGGCGGGCTGTGGGGGCATGCTGCACGGGCTCACCGCGACCTCGGACACCCCGCCTTGGCACGAGAGTTCGCTCAACAGGCGCTTATCCACTGCTGGGATAGACATCGGCGTACCCGGGCGCAGCGGAGGGCGATTCTCGCGACGACGCTGCTCGACTCCGGCGAGCTGGATGGCGCCTGCCGCATTGGCGAAGAGCTTCTGGCCGATGCGTGGCAGCTGCACTCGGCCTTGGTCATCGATGACGTCCGACGTCTCATCGACGGGATCGCCGCCCGGGGGACCCGTTCGGGTGCGGGCTTCCTTACCCAGGGTCGGGAGTTGCTCGCGGCACGCGGCGCATCTCAGCAGCAGTGAGACCTGGGTTCACCTGTTGCGTACGACCTGGAATGCCTCGGCGAGACGGCCCGCCGGTAGACCGGCGGCGGCAGTGTTCGGCTCGATTCGCTCCCGCATCTCGGTCGCCAGCCGGTCGCGGTGCCCGGTTTGACTGTGATGGGCGCGCAGCGCCTCGATCTTCTGGTCGAAGGCGTCCGTGACGTCAACAAAGTGGTTGGGCTCTCGCGTGTTGAGCATCCAGATCTCCTCCACAGCCCACGGTTCCAGGGCCTCGTGATCGATGAGGGTGGGATGGGCGAAAGCGTTCCCTGCGTCGGGGTATGCAGCGGTCAATGCGAGTTCGCCCGTCGCCCGGTGGTCGACATGGCAGCTCGTGCGGAACCGGGACCAGTTCCATTCCGGGCTCCACGTCAGCAGTCTTCGGGGTCGCACCTGGCGGATCACCCGCACGATCTGACGGCGAAGCTCGACGCTCTGGGCGATAGTGCCCTCAGCGAACCCCAGAAATCTGACATCGTGGACGCCCAGGATGCGCGCGGCGCCCTCCTGTTCGGAGCGTCGGATTCGCGGGATGTCCTCGCGCGGAGTCGCGGGATCGAAACCACCGGCGTCCCCATCGGTCAGAACCAGGTAGGTCACCACGATCCCGGCCGTGGACCAGAGGGCCACGGTGCCACCTGCCCAAAAATCGGCGTCATCAGGATGAGCGACAACGACCAGTGCACGCTCGACGCCGTCATCCGCCAGGACGTCCAAGTGATCACTCCTAGGAACAGGCGGTGCACGTGCTGGATAACTCTATGATGGGGACGATCGGACGTCGTGTCGCATCGCGCGACCTGAGGTCACGCTCACCATCTGCCGGGCTGGAGCTCCTGTCCGGTCTGTTCCGGAGCTTGATTGTGCTAGCCAGTGACGGCGTGCCGAGCTCGCTGCCTTGACTGGCGACGTCGAAGACAGCGGCAAGCTAGGCGCCCGTGCCCTGGCCGCGGTATGTTGACGGCTACCGTCGTCCCAACGGGCACAGTTCTAAGAGCTACAGACCTGCCCGGGTATGGCCTGTGCTGTGTGACTATCCCGAGCCGGTTCAAGAGATTGTCATTGATGCAGAGTGGGAGCCTCTGCTGTGACCGATTAGCCCGACAGAACGAGGACGTCCCGTTCGTTGAATTTCGAATTATGGTGGGAATGACTCGTCCTGGCAGTCCTCAAGATCCAGTGGCCCATGGTCTTGTCGAGCCTGATGCGCTTACTCGTTATTCGCGGGGGGAAAGATCTGGCTCAGTGGCACCACACGCTCATTCTCCGTGACTATCTTGTCGTCTGCGGCCACGATCCGGACGAGCTCGCTCAGGAGCCAGATCAGCCGCAGCGCTCCATGCACCAACAGCACGACCGCCAGCTCGAACAAGAAGGGAGCGATGACGCGACCCGAGGTGGTCTGGGCTACTGCCGCGACGATGCCGAGAAAGGTCACCGCAAAGGGCTCGGCCACAACCACGAGCCAAGTCCGACGCAAAGACGCGCCGCCTCGGTCGCGAAACATACGTACGCGCGGGCCCTGAGCACTGATGGTGAAGATCAGAACCACTCCGGCGAACCCGGCGACGACCGCGCCAGCTGCGGTGGTGCCCGCGTAGATCGCGACTGCTGTACCTGTACCTTCGGCTCCCGCCATGCTTTTGAACGGGTTAAGCCAGCTCCACTGCCCGCTTGCCGCCAAATGGGCACCGACGAGGAGGCTCAACCCGATCGATACGACTTCCGGGCGGTCCTGAATCCAGCCGATCAGCGCGCTCCGACCGCCCCGGAACACAGTCTTCGAAGCTCTTGTTTGGCTCACGCATTCCCCTCCAGCGAGGTCGGCTTCGGGCGCGCGGTCGGTCGAGACCTAGGAGAACGCCCTGTTGAAGCTGCCGATGGCATCCGTGATACCACCGATCACCGACGCTTCCGACGGACGCGAGCCAGCTTGGACGTCGAACCGCACTTGCTGCGTGAAGTGATGGGAGATCAAGTCGTACTGCTCGACATGTGGCCCGTCTGCCTCGTCACCAGGAAGTCTGAGGCTGACCTGAGCGCTCTTGGCCCAGTCTCCACGTACCCACTGTGCTGCGCGGAGAAGATCGCTTCTTGTCTCAGCGCTACCGCTGCGGCGCGCGAGACTCCACTTCAACACGATGTCGGTCTCAGAGGACACCGCCTTGGCGGCCCGCGCCGCCGCGCCGATCTCACCGCCCCCGTCCGGGATGTCTGCATGCGGCTCAGCATGCACCTGGAAGACAGTGGCTCCGCTCGCCTGCGCCAGTCGTTCGGCTACGTGCTGATTCAGGATCGGGAGCAGCGTGAGTTGCTCGATTGCTGGGTCCAAGCCAGCCATCCGGCTAAACCAGTCCTCCAGCGTCGAAACTCGCGGCGAGGACTGAGACATGGTCAACACCGCGACTCGGTTCTGCGCTCCGAAAGGAACGACGTAGGTGGGCTCTAGCAGCACGGAGTCGCGGAGACTCAGCTCTAGCTCGCCGACAGCCCCCGATCTGTCCAGGGTGTCCGGCCAGTCGGAGCGGTCGCGCACCCGGCCAACGTAGAAGTACTGCTTGGCGGGCTGATGGCACGTTCGATGCTCGCCGTGCACGAGTCGGCCTCGCGCGCTGACCTGGCACTCCCGAGGTGATCTCGTCTCGATCTGCACACCCAGTGCTGGCCAGAAACCTGGCTGGATCGGACGAGTGTCATCGCCGTCCCGAGGCAGGAGCCGAAGGTCGTAGAACCGGACAATCTTGCGCATCGCTTGGGACACCACCATGGGGGAGCTGATCGTCAGCCGTGTCGGCGGCCATCGACGGAGTGTCCGAAGGCTAATACATGACCAGTGCCGATGAAGCGAGTGGAGCTACTGAGCGCAACGGATTGGTGGCAACCAGCGACGGTGCTGCATCACACCCCGGTCGGCTAGTTCGCCGAGGGACAGTGTGCGGCAGTCGGGACATGGCGCGGCACCGCCCCAGATCTACCTCAGGCCGGCCCGTCCTGTCGGGCTGCCTTGGCCGCCTCCAGCGCCTCGGCGACTGCAGCGAACTCGTTCAGCGCGGCCTGCAGGTCCTCAACGATCTCCTGGGCGATCACCTCGGGTGGCGGCAGGTTGACGCTGTTCTCGGCGTCCGGGTCGCGCAGCCAGGTGATGTCGAGATTGGCTTTGTCGCGGGCGACCAGCTCCTCGTAGTCGAACACTCTGAAGCGCTCGGTCTCGGTGCGCTCGTTGCGAGGCTTACCGGGCAGGTAGCAGTCGACGAAGTCCTGCAGGTGCTCGCGGGCGAGCTTGCGCTGTCGCAGCGTGAAGTGCTGGCCGGTCCGGAAGTCGTAGACCCAGAGCTTCGACGTCCACGGCTTGTCCAGCCGGGCGCGCTGCTTGTCGAAGAACAATACGTTGGCCTTGACGCCACCGGCGTAGAAGATGCCGGTGGGCAGCCGCAGCAGGGTGTGCACGTCGCATTCGTCAAGCAATCGCCGCCGGATGGTCTCGCCAGCGCCGCCTTCGAAGAGCACGTTGTCGGGCAGGACCACGGCGGCGCGGCCACCGACTCTGAGCAGACGGTAGATGTGCTGGACGAAGTTGAGCTGCTTGTTGCTCGTGGTCACCCAGAAGTCGTCGCGTTCGTAGGAATCGTCATCGCGGGTGACGCGGCCGAACTCGTCGACGGTGCTGAAGCCGGATTTCCGACCGAAAGGCGGGTTCGCCAGCACCAGCGTCGCGTAATGCTCGATCTTCTCAGCCAGCGAGTCGTGCACCTCGATGAGTTCTGGACCGTTTGGTCGTCCGATGCCGTGCAGGAGCAGGTTCATCTGCGCCAGCCGAGCAGTGTCCTCCACCAGCTCAACTCCGCGGATCCCGCCACCGGCCACGTGCTGGGCCTCCTCGGGGGACAACCCCTCGCGGTCCTTGATGATGTGTTCGTACGCTGCGAGCAGGAAGCCGCCCGTGCCGCAAGCTGGGTCAACGATGGTGTCTCGCGCGGTGGGCTGCATGCACTCGACCATTACCTGGATCAGGGCCCGTGGAGTGAAGTACTGGCCGGCGCCAGACTTGACGTCCTCCGCACCCTTCTCCAGAAGCGCCTCGTAGGCGTCACCCTTGATGTCGACCTTGGTGGCTGACCAGTTCTGCTTGTCGATCAGATCAACGATCAGCCGCTTGAGCGTCGCCGCGTTGCGAATCTTGTTCTGCGCGTTGTGGAAGATCCGCCCGAGCGCTCCGGGCTTTCTGCCGAGCTGGTCGAGAATGTCGTCGTAGACATCCTTGAGCTCCTTTGCCTCGGCGTCCAGAAGGGTCTGCCAACCCAAATTCTTGGGTACGATCTCCTCGCGCCCGCCCAGCTTCCGCGCTGCCCTCTCGTGCGCCATCTTTAGGAAAAGTAGAAGGGTAATTTGATCGACGTAGTCGATCGTGGAGACACCATCGTGCCGCAGCACATGGCAGTAATTCCACAGCTTGTCAACAAGCTCACGAGCGGTCGCGGTAGTCATGACATGCTCTCCTGGCCGGGGTTTATTCTCTTCGCCTTAAGTCGATCTCGATTGGACTTCCGCGGCGCTACCCGTTCTGTCTTGATCCGCTCCAGTAGTACAGTCGCGGGTTCATCACTCGAATCCTGAGGCACCAACCTCCCGTAAGACACATCAGCCAGAATCTCGTTTCGGAGGATGTCGACTCGACTGATGAATGCACGGGCGAGCTCGCTACCTCTTCGTATTCTGTCAGACAGTTCCGCATGGCGCTCGACGATTCTTATTTGCTCTTCAATCGGTGGAACTGGGACCATGAATTTTTCGACTTGCCATGTGTTTATGTGCTGAATGAGACTCCCGCTGTTCAGTTGATCAACAAATCTTCTAAATAGTGGGGATCTGAAAACGAGCCAAAGGTACCGCGAATTCATCATTGCAGGCTTCAGCCAAGCAAGTCGCTGGTTGAGCAATGCCGGTTCGCGGTCGATCTTCATGCAAGTCCTGCCAAGAAAGTTGTCCTTGAGTGATTGTGCCGTTAAATTCATAATCAGGGAATCGGCAGGCACTATAAGGGAGGAGTGCTTTAGCGCGTAGGATTCAGGAAGATTTCTGGTGTTCTTGGATGCCCAATCGATAAAGCCTGAAGCAGTCAGATTTCCTGGCCTGATTAATCGCACGCCGCTCTGTTGATAGTCTGAGGAGGGGAACGGGATTCCGTTTTGACTCAATCCAAGCTGACCCCACTCTGCCCATTTCCAGGAGCCGGGAAGCGCCGCTTTCCCCAATGCAAGCGATGCGGCATGCGGCAGTTTTCGAGCTGTAGCGGGACGCGGTTTTTGGCAGGCCGAAACGCGATCTCGAGATTGCGCAACTAGCTCCGAAGCTGACCCGTCCGTAGTCATTGAGCTAGATAATTTTCCCGTTACGGCATACTCCAGCAGGACATTTTCAAGCTGCTGTTGCCTAAGAGAAGAATTTTCAGCAATTCTCGTGCCTTCATCCAAGCAGGAGAGGTGCTGTTCAAGGGTAGCAACGATGCGTCGCTGTTCGGATAACGGTGGGAGCGGAATCATCCATTTCGCGAGGCGTGTGCTCCCGAGATGATGAATCCCCACGCCGCGCGAACGCTCAGCGAACGCACCTCGAAGCGCCTCCGTCCGGAGAAAATTCAGTAAGTATGCGGGTTCAACCGCCCCCGAACTGCGAACTCTAATTAAGGTATTCTGCAGGCAGCACTCCTCTATCTCGCCGCGCCATAAAGCAGGTTTGCCGACCTCACCTGGCGATCCCGATGCCTCCGATACGACGATGTCGCCATACTCGAGTCGATATGTCTTCACTTCGTCGTCCGTGAAGTTCATCATCTTCGCATCGTCGAGTCGCAGTCCATCCCATCCTACATTTGCGGCCCGCAGATAGCGGCGCATTTGGTTGCCTGTGTGGTTCTTGGGGGATCGTTGTCGGCCGAGTCGAACGTCTGCGATCTCATCGAGCGGTGCCCATTCCCAGCCGGGTGGCAGATCGGTCATGCGGGGAGTTCCTTGTTCAGCTCGGTCAGCAAGGCAGCGGCGCGGCGCTCGTCGCCGAAGGCTTGGCAGAAGCCGTCGGCGCCGCCGTATTCGGTGAAAGGTGGGTCGTCGAGGGTGTCCTCGGCAACGTGCAGGCGGCTGGCGATGACGGTGGCGATACGGTCGATGAACCAGCGCTGATCCACCGTGAACCGGCGGCCGGACTGTTCCTGGCGGGCCAGCCAGTTGGCCAGCCGTTTCTCGACGAGGCTGTGATAGGCGTGCAATTCGGGATTTAACCCGAGCTCGTAGCGCAGGATGCTGACCAGCTCAGGCACGCCCTTGCGACCGCCGTTGCCGCGGGCGATGCCGAGCTTGCGATAGGCGTCCCACAGGACAGCGGGTGTCCACTGGTGCGGTGGGCGCTCGATCTGCCGCGCGAGGTCGGCGAGCTGCGCGTACACCGCCCGAGGGTCACGGCGCGGATCGGAGAACGCCACCCGCACTGCGGCAGTCAAGTCCCGGTTCTACTCGGGGTAGGCCCGCCAGTCTTCGACGGTCTGCTGGGCACCGTCCCGATCCAGCGTGCGCGCTTCGACCGAGATCAACACATCGTGGCTGTGCTCATCGAACGGCAGATCGTACTTGCGCCGGATACTGAGGATCCGGGCGCGGAACTCCGGATCGGCCAGCGGCGCCGCCGCGTCGACGACAAGCGCATGCTGGGCCGCCGAACCCCCGGCCACCCGGGCCTGTTCCTGGGCGTCGTCGTCGGTCGCCTCGGCCAGGTCTCGGGCGATCTGGTGCAGCGACCGGCCACCGACACCAGCCAGCTCGGCCCGCTCGGCCTCGGTGATCTGCCCGTTCAGTGCAGCCAGCCGCGCGGACAGTGCCGCCGCCTCGTTGGTGGTGATGCTGTGACTGGCCGCCTTGGCCAACAGCTTCTGCAAACTGACCTGCCGCTGGCTGGCCGGCGCCAGCGGTTTGGTTTCCACCAGTGGCGAGTCGGTTACCCCGACGGCGTCGACCAGCAGGAACTTCGTTTTCGCCGCAGCGTCCGGGGTGACGGTCTGAAACTCGTCGGCGTCGATCGTGCGCGCGCCGCGCCCCTTCATCTGCTCGAAGTAGGTCGCGCTGGACACCCCTCGCAGGAAGAACACGCACTCCAGCGGGCGCACGTCGGTTCCCGTCGCGATCATGTCGACGGTCACCGCCACCCGCATCGATGCCTTGGTGCGGAAGTCCTTGAGCGCCTGCTCCGGATCATCCGATCGGTAGGTGATCTTCGTGCAGAACTCGTTGCCGCCGCCGAAGATCTCCCTGACTGCGGTGACGATTTCGTCGGCGTGCAGGTCCGTCTTGGCAAAGATCAGTGTCTTGGGGACGTGCTCGCGGTGGGGGAAGTACTCCGGCCACCCGTCGGCGAACGCCTGGATGGCGATTCGGATCTGGCTGGGGTTCATCACCGCCCGGCCGATCTGCTCACCGCGGTAGTCCAGCGCGGTGTCGAGCTGCTCGTAGCGTTCCCGGCGGGTGTGCAGGTCCATGATCCGCACGGGGGTGTGCGCCGGGATGCTGCCGCCGTGCTCGCTGACCTGGGTGTGGATGCGCATGATCTCGAAGTCGACGTTCACGCCGTCGGCGACCGCTTGGCGGTAGGTGTATTGCGACACCAGGTTCTCGTGGAAGAACCCGAAGGTCTGCGCGACAGGGGTGGCGGTCAACCCGACGATATGCGCGTCGAAATACTCCAGCACTGCGCGCCATTTACCGTAAATGGACCGATGGCACTCGTCGACCACGACCAGATCGAAGGTCTCTGGTGGGATAGCGGCGTTGTACTCCAGCTCGACGGCCTCGTTGATGTCGTAGTCGTCGAACTCCGGATCGTCGTCCTCTCCGGGCAACTCCTCGCCGCGCAGCATCGCGTACAGGCGTTGCACCGTACTGATCACGATGCTCGCCGAGTCGAGCAATGTCCTGCTGGTCAGCCGCTGCACGTTGTACAGCTCGGCGAACTTGCTGAAGTCGTCCGGAGTTTCGAAACGGGCGTATTCCGCCCTGGTCTGCTTACCGAGGTTGTTGCGGTCGACCAGGAACAGCACCCGCCGGGCACCGGCGTGCTTGAGCAGCCGGTAGGAGGCGTTGACCACGGTGTAGGTCTTGCCCGCTCCGGTGGCCATCTGGATCAGCGCGCGCGGGCGGTCGGCGGCCAGTGACTGCTCCAGGCCGATGATCGCCTCGATCTGGTTCGGGCGCAGGCCGTGGGTGATCAGCTCCGGCATCCGGCGCAGCCGGGACCGCAGCGTCGGTGCCTGTGGGTTCGCTTCCGCCTCGCGCATCCACCGGGCGATCGTCGTCGGTTGGTGGAAGGCGAACACCCGCCGGCTGCGCGGGATGGGGTCCAGACCGTTGGTGAACCGGGTCTCTACTCCGGTTGACTCGTACCGGAACGGCAGCGGGGTGCGCCAGGCGGCGAGCTGCTGCCCGGTCGTCAGGCCAGCCGCATAGCGGTCGGACTGCTGCTCCGCGCCGATCAGGCTTACGCCTTCCCGCTTGGCTTCGATCACACCGACCAGCGCGCCCTCGACATAGAGCAGGTAATCCGCCCGGCCGCGGGCCATGCTGACCTCGCGGACCGCGACGCCGGTGGCCGCCTGCAGGTTCGTGGTGGCGACGTCCTGCACGACCCAGCCGGCTTGCGCCAGAATCCGGTCGATGACGCGGCGGACTTGCACCTCGGACAGTGGCGGCTGGCTCGCGATCTGAGCCTGCTCGACCAGCGCGTCCCGGTGCGCCGCGGTGAGACGGGGCGGGGCTTCGGCCCGTTGAGTCAGGTCCTGGCTGAGGTCCTCCACCTTGGTGGACAGTTCCGACACCAGCCGGTGGAGATCGCCCTGGCCCCGGATCGCCGCCAGGATCTCGGCCTGCGCGGCGCGTTGGGCCTGTGCCTCGGCGGCGGCCCGCGAGGCTTGTTCACCCAACCGGAGCCGCATCTCGACCAGCTCGGCGTGATAGGCATCCAACTGGCCTTTCAGCTCGGTCAGTGCAACGGCGTCGGCCTGGTCGCGGGGCGGCGCGGCCGGCTGGGGCGGCTGGGGTGGGACGAACGGCGGCGCTTGCCGGTCCTGCGTCACCGTGCGGTGGAACCAGGCGCCCAGGTCGTAGCAGGTTCGGACCAGCTGCAGGGCGTCCCGCTGCGCCGCAAAGCCCTCGTGCGTGGCCTTGTTCCCGGTGTCACGGACCGCGTCGAACCAGGAGTGCACCCGGTTGTTGATCACACCCTGGTCCAGCAGCACCTTCAGCCGCTTGTGCTGGGAGCTCTTACCAGCCGGAATCCGGATGCCGAAGGTAGTGACTAGGGCCGTCACCAGCTGCTCGCCGAACTGGCGGGCCTTAATCATCGAGGTGTTCGGGTCGGTGAAGACCATCGATTCGGCCGCAGCGCCGTACCCGACCAGCACGGCCTCGTGCGCGAGCAGGAAGCCGAAGTTCGGCGTGCGGTGCGCCAACTCCTCCAGCCGCGGATCGACTGTCACCGCTCGCCGTCCGTATCGGGCATGAGCCGTGACGCTAACAGGGCAAGTGGTGGCAGGACCGGCCCATGCCCACGGTCGATCATGCAGTGCCTACCTATGTCACTCGTCGCGCCATGTCGCTTTGTCCATCGCCCAGGGCGCAGCCCGCGTTGCAGCAAGCAGCCGTGTCAAGAACGACTATGCCGGCCGAATCGGGGAGGATGCATCCGTGACGCCTGACGAGCTGCGGGAACGCATCCTCCGCTGGGAGGATCCACACACCGACTTCAAGGAAGCTGTCGATAATAACAGCGAACTCGCCAAGGACCTCGTGTGCTTCGCCAACAGCGACGGTGGGCAGCTCGTGATCGGAGTCGCCAAGGATCGCAGCGTGGTCGGCGTTCCTGATTCCGATCGGCTGCTCTTGAGAGTGGACGATGTGGCATTCCAGAACTGCTCACCGTCGTTGACGGTGGTGCCGGAGATCGTCACATTGGACGGCAAGGACGTCGTCGTACTCAACATCGCCAAGGGTGATCAACGGCCCTATTCCACTCGTGAAGGTCGCTACTACGTCCGATCGGGAGCGCGGTGCCGGCGGGCGAGCCGGGAGGAGTTGCTCAGGCTGTTCCAGGCGGCGCATTCGCTGTTCTATGACGAGCAACCGCTTCCGCGTCTCAAGCTGGCCGACTTGGACCTCGATGCGGTGAGCCGATACCTCGAAGACACCAGCCAGGTGGATCTCGAGGAGGATCTGGTGCGGCTGTTGCGGGCGTGGCGCATGTACGACGGCTCTCACCCCACGGTGGGCGGTCTCGTGCTGTTCGGTCGACGTCCGCAGGCCGAACTCGAGTCGTCCCGTGTTGTCGTCGGCGCACTGGCCGGAGACGACCTCGGGGACAACTTCGTGGATCGCAAGGACTTGTCCGGATCTCTGCTCGGCGTCATCGCTCAGATCGAGACGTTCTTGCTGCTCCATCTCAGGACGGGTCACGAGATTGTCGGGTTCGAGAAGGAGAAACGCGAAGAGATCCCGATGGCGGCGCTGCGCGAGGCCGTGGTGAATGCCCTAGTGCACCGCGATTACACGATCGCCGGCCCGACCCGGGTGTTCGTGTTCTCCGACCGGGTGGAGGTGAGATCGCCGGGACGTCCGCCGAACAGCGTGGATGCCGAGGCTATGCGAGCAGGCGTGCACGTCACCCGCAACCCACACATCTACAGCAGAGTTGTGGCGGCCGAATTCGCCACCCGCGCCGGTACCGGAGTGCGACGAATCGCTCGACTTCTCCGGCAGACCAACGGCACCAGTTTAGGCATCGTCATCAGCGACGCCGAGGTCGTCCTGTCCCTGCCGCGGGGCCCCGCCGCGACGAGTGCGTCGGGGGCCAATCAGACGGTGCGACGGTAAACAACCGTCAGGCAGGCGTGCAACCCGTTCCCGTTGAGCAATACCGCGGCACCGGCGCTGGCTGGCAATACCGTGACGTACCGCGTGGAGAAGCCGCTGTCCCTGGGCGGGCACGGCGCGATCCCTAGGTCGGTCTTGCGTCGCGGCCGGGGTCCGGTTGAAGGTTGTGGGCGTCCGCGCTCCTCGGTTCACCGTGTGCGGCTGACAGCCAAGCATGCTGGAGGCGGGTCTACTCCTGTGGCAGCCGGGAACGTGACACGCTGTGCCCGCGTTACTCTGCCCTCCCCGCGGGTGCCAAGCGTCGAGGACTGAACAGGAGGATCATGGAAACAATCACCATCGAGGAAATTGCTGATCTGCTCGTCAACATCGGCCTCGACGAAGGTTGCGACTACAACGACGAGACTATTCAGCCAGTCCTGGATACCGCATGGAGTGGTGACGGTTATGGCGAATGGAATCCGGCTATGGGTTGCATAGTGGAGCTGCTCAAGAAGAAGATGACCGATGACGAATTCGTCACCCTCCGGCACCTCGTGGTGCAGGGTATGACGTGCGAGGAGTAGTGCGAATCCGCACCGAGTAGACCTGGTTCGGATCCTTCGCTCGCTTGTCTTCTTGCGCGCAGTGGGTAAGGACCGTGTCCTCCCGTGCCAGGGTCGTCAAGACCGAGTCAGTCAGCGGTCGTCGTCCGGCTCCGCCAGGTGCTCAGCGACGGCGCGGGCGAAGCGGTCGAAGTCGCCGAGGTGGGTGCGCAGCAGCTCGTGCACGCGGGCGGGTTCCACATCTTCGTAGTGGTGCACCAGCCGGTTGCGCATCCGCGCCATCGGTTCCAGCGCGGCGGCGAACTCGGCGTCGAGCACTCCTTCCTTACCCAGTATGCGAAACACGTCGGCATAGCTGGTCGGCTGGTCGAAGCCCGACGTCGCGATGATGTGATGACCGATACTCAGCGTCGTCTCGATGGGAGCTGCAAGAAACGTTCCGCGCTGCCGAAGTTCCGCGGATCCGCACGGTATTCGTCGAGCGGAATGTCGGCGAGCTGCCGCAAGATCCGAACATAGCGGGCCAGCATGGCAAGCAACTCGTCGATGCGCTCGTGATCAACCACCACTCAACGCTCCCCGCTGGGCGCGATCCCGGATCGCCCTCAGGTAGCTGTCGTGATAGGGCCGGAAATCGAGGAACTCCTTCTCCGTCCATTCCCGGAACGCGATGCGGCACCGCTCGTCACGACTGAACACGACCTTCCCGGCAACGACGCGGTACCGCAACCACAGCGGCGCGTCGTCTAGCACGAGCAGGTCGACATCGTCGCGCCCGAGGGCTGCGGCGAGCTCATCCTGGAGCCGGGCGTCGTCCAGCAGGGTGCCCCTCGGCCGGGTGAGCACAGCGATGTCGACATCGCTGCCCGGCCGCGCCGCGCCCTGCGCGACCGAGCCGAACAGGTAGGCGAAACACACCCGCTCGTCTAACTCGAGCACCGACCGGATGCGGCGTGTGATCGCTGCAACGGATTGGTCGGCTGCGGCACTCATCCCAACATTGTGGCCCACCCAGCGCGTTCTCAACCCGGGTGACTCGCTCTCGTGGGGATGATCTGTCGTGGATGCGGCGTGTGGCGGGCGCCGGCCGGCTCACACTGGGCTCGCGCCGGAGCGGCCCGGACATGGTTCAACTGCGGATGCGGGCAGTGGCCGTGGCCGCACCGGTCGCATCGCGACGTGACCCGCGGCGTTGCGCCAGGTGTGTCGGCCGGCGCGGCGCAGCACGGTGACCGCGTCGTCGACGAAGCCCTCGCGCTCGAGCTGCTGGGTTACCGCCGCAGTACCCTCATCGAGAACAGCGTGCGTCACCTGCTCGTCCGCGGCCCCCAGATACCCATCAGGCTGGCGGCGGCAGATGCCTTTCTGCGCGAGCAATGCATCGAGCCGTTCATCAAACCGGATGCGGAAGGCATCGTCGTTGCGAATGATCCCCACTGCTTCAGCATTGCAGATATTCTCCTGACTGTCGTCGTGCAATGCGTACCACGGGGCGATGGCGACGGGGCGCACGTTGTCGATGCTGAAGGCGAACTCCCTCGGCACGAGCTGGCCGTCTCGTTCCTGGTAGACGGTGTAGCGCGAGCTGGTCGAAAACGCCCAGTTATTTCCGCAGATTAATAGACCGCCGGGACGCAACAGGCCGGTGGACCACACCAGCGCACGCTCCCGAAATGCGTGGTCGAAGTACATGAGTACGTTCATGCATCGGATCGCGTCAACACCTCCCTCGATGTCGACTGAACCGATTTCGCCGCGGGTCAGGCGCAGGTTGTCGCGTTCGTAATGACGGAGCGGGTTATGCACCAGGCGCGCCCCCCGGTACTCCACCTCCGCCAGCTCGCCGTCGTTGCCGGCGGGAAGTAGCGGCAGCAGCATCCGCAGCAGACCGAGGAAGTGTGCTCGCGTCAGGACCGGGTCGGCCGCCATGGTGCTGGTCTGGAAAAAGCGCAGGAGCTGGTCGTCGCCGAAGCACGCGTAGTCGTCCCCGTCGTAGACGAGGTAACGGTCGAACGAGGGATCGACACCGATGACCCGCCAGCCGGTGAGAGTGGTCGCGCTGTCCAAGGCGGTCAGTGGCGGGAAGCCACAACCGAGATCCAGCAGGACCGGCTCCCGCCCGGATCGGTGCCAAGGGTTTCGGGCAAGGTAGTCATCCAGCTTCTGGTGCCGACGCGGCGCGGTGATCGGTGGTACCGCGCCGTCCCAGGCGCTCGGCACCGACCTGGGTACGCCGCCCATGATCTGGGCCGTGTGAACCGACAGGTCCATCGCGTCGAACCGAGCGACCCGCATGAGCCGAAACGTGCGGTCGGCGAGCGCTTGCGCGTCGGCACTGGCCTCGTTCAGAGGTTCGAGGGCGGCGAGCGCGGCCGGTGACAGCCGGTTGTCAAAGTACGTGGCGTTCCACCTGTCCACAATGCTGCTCATCTGATCAAGTGCCCCGTAATCATTCGTCGCTGACAAGGTAAGCACCGCCGCGCGGCACCGCCTTCTCCCAAGGGTGGTCATAGTGTCGTCGCTGGTGAGACGATGGTGCCCCAACTAGTGGACCACTTCCTGGAGTCAGTGATATGCCCCCTCTGCGGTCGCGAACGGTCACGCATGGACGCAACATGGCGGGCGCCCGCGCGCTATGGCGGGCGACCGGCATGACCGACGACGATTTCGGCAAGCCGATCGTGGCGGTGGCGAACAGCTTCACTCAGTTCGTGCCCGGCCACGTGCACCTGCGTGATGTGGGCCGCATCGTCGCCGAGTCGGTCACCGCGGCGGGTGGGGTGGGCAAGGAGTTCAACACGATCGCGGTGGATGACGGCATCGCGATGGGCCACGGCGGCATGCTCTACTCGCTGCCCAGCCGCGAGCTGATCGCCGATGCGGTGGAGTACATGGTGAACGCGCACTGCGCTGACGCCCTGGTCTGCATCTCCAACTGTGACAAGATCACACCCGGGATGCTGCTCGCCGCGCTGCGGCTGGATGTCCCGACCGTGTTCGTCTCGGGCGGCCCCATGGAGGCCGGTCGTACCGTCTCGGTGGATGGGGTGGTCCGCCGCCGGCTGGATCTGATCAGCGCGATCTCGGCCGCCGCTGATGACGCGGTCTCGGAGGACCAGCTCGGTGAGATCGAGCGCTCGGCCTGCCCGACCTGCGGGTCCTGTTCTGGCATGTTCACCGCGAACTCGATGAACTGCCTGGTCGAGGCACTGGGGTTGGGGCTGCCCGGCAACGGTTCGTTGCTGGCCACACACGCGGCGCGCCGCAGGCTGTTCGCTGATGCGGGCACGACTGTGGTGGAGCTGGCCCGGCGGTACTACGACGGGGATGACCACTCAGTGCTGCCCCGCGCCATCGCGAGCCAAGGCGCGTTCGCCAACGCGATGGCCTTGGACGTGGCGATGGGCGGGTCCACCAACACGGTGCTGCACCTGCTCGCCGCGGC